>JAJYHN010000067.1 GCA_021784765.1 Actinomycetes bacterium | reverse complement strand
CCCGGCCCGGTGCCGCCTCCTCCCGCGGCGCGGCCCGCGGCGCGGCCTGCACCCTCGATCCGCTCGACGGCGTCGTCGTCGAGCACGGCGCCGGACTCGGCGCCCTCGGCGAGCGCCAGCATCGCGGCCTCGACGAGGGAACGGTCGCCACGCAGGCGCGCCCACGGGCGCGAGGCGGCGGCAAGATCCGCAGCGAGTTCCGCGGCAGAGGTGGAGGCAGAGGCGGCCGCGAGCCGCCGGTCGACCGCGAGCGCGACCCGTCGCCCGGCCGCGGCCACCTCGCGGACCAGGGCGTCCCGCGCCTCCCACCCCGGCACGTCGCGAAGGCCGAGCGCCTCGGCCACCGACGCCTGCTCGTCCACCGCGAGCCGGTTCGACCGCCCGCCGGTCGTCCCGTGCAGGGCACACCGCGCGGCCCACAGGAGATCGGCGGCCGCCTCCAACGCTGCCCGCTCGGACGGGGGCACCGGCGGCAGGCCCGGCAGCACGCCGGAGAGCCATCCCGCAAGGTCGAGATCCCGCAACCCACCGAGGGCGTCGCGGAGGTCGGGCTCCTGGGCGCGCGACAGGATCCCCGCACGGGCCGCCCGCTCCGCGCGCGAGGCCACCAGCGCACGCACGAAGCCCGCCGGATCCTCGATCGCCACGCGTCGAGCCGTCTGTCCGGCGGCGGCCGCGAGACCCCGGTCTCCCGCGATCGGTCGCGCGTCCAGCAGCGCCGTCAGCGTCCGCAGGTCGGCTCGCACCTCGCGCTCGCAGTCGGTCACCGTCCGCCCCGCGTGGCCGGTCGCGAGCCCCCGGTCCCACAGCGGGTACAGGACGGCTGCCGCGGCGCGCTCGGCCGCCGCCTCGTCGCCGGGCGCGAAGACCACCATCACGTCGACGTCGGATCCGGGCGCGAGCCGCCCACGCCCGTAGCCGCCGAGCGCGACCAGCGCGAGCGGCGCGGACCCCCCGCCCGCGACGGCGACGAACCGTCCGGCGAGCTCGTGATCCAGGTCGCGCGCGCGGCGGCCGGCCTCATCGACGAGCCGGCGCACCCGGGCGAGGTTCATGGACGTGCGTCCACCGTGGCCCCGTCCGGCGCGTCGCTACAGGGCGTCGGGACCCGCCTCGCCGGTTCGGATGCGGATCACCTGCTCCACCGGCAGGACCCAGACCTTCCCGTCGCCGATCTTGCCGGTCCGTGCCGACTCGACGATCGTCGCCACGACCTCGTCGGCACGCGCGTCGTCGACCACGATCTCCAGCCGAACCTTCGGCACGAACTCGACCCGGTACTCGGCCCCGCGGTAGATCTCGGTGTGCCCGCGCTGGCGCCCGAAGCCCTGCGCCTCGAGGACGGTCATGCCCTCGACGCCGGCCTCCCGGAGCGCCTCCTTGACGTCCTCCAGCCGGTGAGGCTTGACGACGGCGACAATCAGCTTCACGCGGTCGCCGCCCGCCTTCGCCGCGCGGGGGCCCGCTCGGCCCTCTTGGCGCCCCGCCCGGCCTCGCGCTTCGCCGTCGCCTCGACCGAGGCCTTCAGCGCGGCCATCAGGTCGACCACGCCCGGGGCCTCGGCGGGCGCGGGTGCCTCGACCGTCTGGCCCTCGGCCTTCTTCTCGATGATCGCGAGCAGGGCCTCACGGTACTCATCCCGGTACTGGGCGGGGTCGAAGGCGGCGGTCAGGTTGTCGATGAGGCTCGTCGCCATCTGGACCTCCTGCGCGCGCACCTTCGTGGCCCCGGCCCTCGCGAGCTCGTCGAAGGCGGCCGTCTCGCGGATCTCCTCGGGCCAGAACATCGTCTCCAGCACGAACGCGTCCTCGCGGAAGCGCAGCGCGGCGAGGTGCTCCTTGTCGCGGAACGAGACCTTCGCGATGCCCACGCGCCCCGTGTCGGCCATCGCGCGGCGGAGCAGCGCGTAGGGCTTGACCCCGACCTCCTCGGGCACCAGGTAGTAGGACTTCTTGAACAGGATCGGGTCGATCTCGTCCAGCTCGACGAACTGCAGGATCTCGATCGCGCGCGAGGACTCCACCGGGACCGCGTCGAGGTCCCCGTCGGTGAGCTGGACGTAGCGGTCCTTCTCGATCTCGTAGCCCTTCACGATGTGCTCGAAGGCCACCTCCTCGCCGCAGGCCGAGCACACGCGCAGGTAGCGGACCCGGCCGCCGTCGGCGTCGTGGAGCTGGTTGAAGCGAAGGGCCCGCTCCTCCGTCGCCGGATACAGGCGAACGGGGATCGAGACGAGGCCGAACGAGATGGCCCCCTTCCACATGGTTCTCGGCGGCATCTCACACCTCCGGGGAAAGGTCGCCCGCCGCGATGCCCACCCGGCGGGGCGTCAGTCTACTGCAGAAGTCCTCTCGCACCGAGCGTACCGAACGCCGTCGAAGGCGACCTCACCGGTCCGAGTGCAGGTCGGTGCGCCGCCGGTCGAGGTGGCGATCGGAGACCTGCTCGGGGCAGCGCGCCTCGCGGCAGATCTTGATCCCGGCAACCGTCGCACCGGCCCGCATGGTTCTGCGACGATTCGGGCATGCCCGCACGGCGCACGCGCTCGGGCCCGGGGCCCGCGTTCACGGTCGAGGTGCCGCGCGCGCTGCCGGCCGAGCGCCGAGGCGACCGCTGGCGGGTCGAGGTCGACGGACGGGAGCTCCGCCTCTCGAACCTCGACAAGGTCTTCTGGCCGGCCGAGGGCTACACCAAGGGCGACCTGCTCGCCTACTACTTCAACGTCGCCCCCTTCATCGTTCCCTACCTGGCGAAGCGGCCGCTCACGCTGAAGCGGATGCCCGACGGCGTCGAGGGGGACTTCTTCTTCGAGAAGCAGGCGCCGTCGCACACGCCCGACTGGGTGCCGCGCTGCGCGGTGCCGGCGTCGGGCGAGAACGCGCGCTTCGGCCCGGCCAGGCACGAGGTCATCGACTACCTGATGGTCGAGGATGTCGCCGGGCTCCTGTACGTCGCGAACCTCGGGTGCGTGGAGTTCCACCCGCTCCACTCGCGCTGCGGGAACGTCAGCCAGCCTGACTACCTGTTCTTCGACCTCGACCCCTTCGAGCCGGCCACGTTCGCGGACGTCCTCGCGGTCGCGCGGCACGTCCGCGCCGCGTGCGAGCAGCTCGGCCTGCGCGCGTACCCGAAGACCTCCGGGGCCACCGGGATGCAGGTCTTCGTGCCGATCGAGCCGGGACGCTCCTACGAGGAGACCCGGGCGCTGGTCGGCGCCGCCGGGCGGCTGCTCGCCGCGGCCGACCCCGATCGCGTGACGATGGAGTGGGAGATCGAGCGGCGCGCGGGGAAGGTGTTCGTCGATCACGGGATGAACCGGGCCGGCGCGAACATCGCGGCCGTCTACTCGCTGCGGCCGGAGCCCGGCGCGCCGGTCTCGACGCCCCTCACGTGGGACGAGGTCGAGGCCGGGGAGATCAGGCCGCGCGACTTCACGATCGCCACGATCTGGGAGCGGCTGGAGCACGTCGGCGACCTGTTCCGCGGGGTGCTCGACCGGCCGCAGCCGCTCGGGCCGGCGCTCGAGGCGCTCGGGATCCCGCGAACCCCGCCGGGGCCGGTCGAGGCCGCGACGATCGCGCGCTCGCGCGACTCCAGCCTCCGCGCCTACCTCGACAGGCGATCGCTCGGCCCGGAGGGAAGCCCCGAGCCGGCGGGCGGCCAGCCGACGCCGGAGGGGAACGCGTTCGTCGTCCAGTGGCACGACGCGACGCGGCTGCACCACGACCTGCGCCTCGAGCGCGGCGGGGTGCTGGTGTCGTGGGCGGTGCCGAAGGGGCTGCCGTTCGTGCGCGGCGAGCGGCACCTCGCCGTCCAGACCGAGGACCACCCGATGGAGTACGGCTCGTTCGAGGGGACGATCCCACAGGGACACTACGGCGCCGGCGACGTGCGGATCTGGGACCGGGGGACCTACGAGCTGCTGGAGTGGACCGACGACAAGGTGAGCGTGCGCCTGCACGGGCTCCGGCACGGGGGGGAGTACCACCTGGTGCGGACGAAGGCCGACTGGCTGGTGTTCCTGTCCAGGGAGGACCCGGGCCGCCCCGCCCCGGCGGCGCCGCCGGACCTCGCCCCGATGCTCGCGACCGCGGTCCCGGCACCGTTCGACCGCACGGGATGGTGGTTCGAGCCGAAGCTCGACGGGGTCCGCACGCTGGTCGAGCTGCGGGGGCAGCAGGTGCGGCTGCGCTCGCGGACCGGCCGCGACCAGACGGCGACCTACTCGGAGCTCGCGCACCTCGAGCGGCGGATCGTGGCCGCCACAGCCCTGCTGGACGGCGAGATCGTCGCGGCCGACGAGCGAGGGCGGCCCTCGTTCGAGCGGCTCCAAGAGCGCATCGGGCTGACCGAGCCCCGGGAGATCCAGCGGGCCGCGCGGCGCACCCCCGTGGAGCTGTACGCGTTCGACCTGCTGTGGCTGGACGGGCGGGATCTCACCGGGCTCCCGCTGACCGAGCGGCGGGCGGCCCTGGACGGGGTCGTCCTGGAGGGACGGGGGCTCCGGCGGATCTACGCGGTCGAGGGGCACGGGATCGCCCTGTTCGAACGCGCGACCGAGCTCGGCTTCGAGGGCGTCGTCGCCAAGCGCGCGTCGAGCCGCTACCGACCGGGCGGGCGCTCGCCCGACTGGCTGAAGGTGAAGGCCGTGCGCCGGCAGGACTGCGTGATCCTGGGGTGGACGCCGGGGAAGGGCGGCCGGGGGGGAACGTTCGGGGCGCTGCTGGTCGCGGCGCGGCCGGCGCCCGGCGCGCCCCTCGCCTGGGTCGGCCAGGTCGGGACGGGGTTCACCGACCGCGCCCTCGAGGACCTGGTCGCGCGCCTCGCCCCCCTCGCGGCCGGCGCGCCAGCGGTCGAGGACCCGCAGCTCGCGGCGACGCGAGGCGCCCGCTGGGTGCGCCCGGAGCTGGTGTGCGAGGTCCAGTACCTCGAGTTCACGCGCGACGGCAAGATGCGCGGGCCCTCGTTCCGCGGCCTGCGGCCGGACAAGGCCCCCGAGGACTGCATGCTGGAGGAACCGGCCAGGTGACCGGCTAGGTGACCGGCTCGAAGCCGGCCCGCACCAGCAGCTCCCGCACCGTGCGCTCGCTCATCCCGCGCTCGACGAGCTCGAGGTACAGGCGGGCGATCGCGAGCGAGCGGCCGCAGGACGGGCAGTAGGAGAAGTTCGGATCGAGCGCGGTCGCGCACCACGGACACATCGACAGGTCGATCCGCGATTCGGGGTCGAGGCCGGCGTCGGCAAGGGCGTCGACGTAGCCCTTCGCGTAGTCCCAGACGACGTAGTCCTCCTCGTTCGGCGCGTACGGGGGCTCGTGCATTCGCGGCTCGCCGGTCTCGAGCATGTGCTGGAGGCTCTCCTGGAGCATGTCCCAGCCGTAGTAGTGATTGCTGCCGCACTCGGAGCACGCGATGACCACGCCCTTCACGCCGTCGGACTCGAACACGGCCCGCATGCCCGCCAGGTCGTGGAGGTCATCCTCGACCGACTCGCGCTCCTCCGCGGCGAGCGGCTCCCGCTCGCCCTCTTCCCCGCCTTCCCCCTCGTCGCCCCCGAAGCCTTCCGGCAGATCGTCGCGTCCGGTGCTCATATCGCCTCGCCTCGTGGGTGCACCCGCGGACGTGGATCCGCGGTCCCCCTCTATCGTGCCTCGTCCGGATCCTCGGCGTCCTTGAGCCGGAACGTCCGGAAGGCCTCCGCGTAGACCATCCCCTGAGACGCCGCCGTCTGAGACGCCGCCGTCTCCTTGGCGCGGGCCCGCAACCAGTCCTCGACCGGCCAGTCGTGGATCTGGCTCGCGTGGCACCGCAGGGCCTCGGCCTTGACGTCGATGGTCCCCGTGATGTCCACATAGGTGTCGGGGTCGTCGCCGGTGCTCATCCAGAGGTTCGGGATCTCGAACGGCTCGTACCCCTCGGCCAGCAACTCGGGGAACTGGGGCCGGGTCGGGGCGTCCGGGTTCACGACCGCGAGGCAGGCGACGCCGACGGCCTTGTGGTCGGGATGGTTCACGTAGGTGCGCCCCCGGTCCCAGAGGCGCGCGGGGTCGGGGGCCACCAGCACGTCGGGGCGGAAGCGCCGGACCTCCCGGGTGATGGCCCGCCGAAGGTCGAGGCTGACCTCGAGCGCACCGTCCACGAAGCCGAGGAACGTGCACCGGGAGACCCCGAGCACGCGGCCGGCCGCCTCCTGCTCCTCGCGCCGGCTCCGGACCAGGCGCTCTCGGGTCGTTGCAGGATCGTTCGAGCCGGCCGAGCCGTCGGTCACACAGACGTACTCGACCTCGGTGCCGTCCCGGACCCAGCGGGCGACCGTACCGGCCAGTCCCCACTCGGCGTCGTCCGGATGGGCGAACACCACCATGGCCCTCGCGAATCGCACGCAGCCAGCCTAGCCGAGGCGACCGGGTGTGACACCGCGCGCTCGCGCCTGTCAGGAGACCACGGTCAGCCCGTGCTCGGGGTCGGGCGCCCCGTCGGCGTCCCCCTCGCCCTCCTCCCCTCCGGCCCGCGCGACGGCCCCCCGCGCCTTGGCCACCTGCCGCCGGAGCTCCTCCGTGGCGTTCGACAGCATCGTCGAGGCGCGAGCGACCTTGTTCTCCAGCGTCGCCTCCATCGCCACGAGCACCCGCGAGAGGTCGGCGAGGCTTGCCGCCGCGTCCGCCGCCGCGCCCAGGCGCGAGGCGGTCGCGTACAGGAACAGCAGGACCGGCATCGCCATGGAGTAGGGCACGACGATGACCCCGGCCCGGTAGGCCTCGGCGTGGGATCGGCGCAGGGCCGCGTACACGCCGTCGGGAACCGCCGCCACCCCGACCGGCGCCGTGACCGCCGGATCGAGGTACTGGGCGACCTCTCGCGCCCGCTGGGCGACGGCTCGCTCGATCTCCCGCACGAGCCGCTCCCGCTCGACGGGATCCTCGGCCGCCTCCAGCTCGTGCAGCTCGCGCTCGGCCGGCCACTTCGAGTCGACGGGAAGGCGCCTTCCGTCCGGCAGGACCAGCCCGAACTCGACCACCTTGCCGTTCACGCGGAAGTCGGTCTCGATCATCGCCGGCGGAAAGTGCGTGAGGGATTCCCGGAGGACGTTCTCCCCCGCCCGTCCGGTCCGCTGTCCCCCGGCGAGCACCGAGGCGACGCGGGAGAGCGTCCGCCAGCTCTCGTCCTCGCGCGCGCGGCGCTCCTGCTCGCGCACCTGCAGGCCCGCGAGCCCCTCGCGGAACGCGACGACCTCGCGGCGGAGCGCCTCGGCCCCCTCCTCCCGGAACCCTGCCGCGTCGGCGAGCCGCCGGAGCTCCGCGGCCTGGGCCGTGAGCTGCGCATCGAGCCTCGCCCTCGCCTCGGCCGCCTGGGCCTCGGCCGCCTGGGCCTCGGCCGCAGCCCCGGCGGACCTCGCCGCCCCCACGCCCCGTCTCGCCAGGACCGCCGCCGCCCCCACGGCCAGCCCCACGACGAGCGCGGCCACCGCCACCGCGACCTCGGCCATGCGTCCTCCTCCCGCCTCGCGGGCAGCCACGCCCGCCCGTCGCACCGCAGTCGCAGTGTAGGGAGGGGGTGCGACATCCAAGGCTCGGCGGCGGGTCGCGCCTCGGGGATCCATACACGCGAACGAGGGGCGGCGGAGCCGCCCCTCGTCTGGACCGCGTCGCGGGTCTCCGGCTACCCGACGATCCGAACGTGCGCTGCCTGCGGGCCCTTCGGTCCCTCGGTGATCTCGAACTCGACCTTCTGCCCCTCCTCGAGATTGCGGTAGCCCGCTCCCTCGATGGCGGAGAAGTGGACGAACACGTCCGGGCCGCCCTCACGCGTGATGAACCCGAAGCCCTTCTCGGCGCTGAACCACTTGACCGTGCCGCTCTCCATGCGCGTTCCCTCCTTCCCGGCCGGCGCGGACCTCCTCGGTTGCACGTCGTCCGTCGGCCTCCGGCGCCGTGCGCCGGGCGAGGGAACTGCATCGAAGCATGGTACCGGTACCGCGAGCGTGCCCTCGACTTCACGCTACCACGCCGGCCGTCACGAGGGCGAGCGCGCGAGCCCTACGGCGCGACGGCGTCCCCGCCCTTGCACACCAGCGCGGGCTCGAGCAGCGCGTGGGGGTCGTCCAGTGGGTCGGCCGAGTAGAAGACCATGTCGGCCGCCCGGCCGACCTCGATCGCGCCCACGTCGGAACGGCGCAGCAGCGCGGCGGCGTTCGAGGTCGCCGCCTGCAGCGCGCGCATCGGGGGAAGGCCCCACTCCACCATCCTCACGACCTCGAGCGGGGCGCTCCCGTGCGGGTTGTACGGAGTCCCGGCGTCGGTGCCACACGCGAACCGCTGCCCCTCGCGCACCCCGCGCCGGAACGCGGCCTCGGCCTCCTCGAGGACCTGCCGGGCCTTCGCGACCGCGTAGTCCGGCACGGTCTCGGGGTGGTCGGCGATCCCGCGAAGCGCGCTGATCGTCGGCACGTGGAAGGTCCCACGCTCCTTCATCTCGCGCATCAGCCCGGCGTCGATCTGGCAGCCGTGCTCGATGGAGTCGATGCCCGCGCGGACGCAGTTCGCGATCCCCGTCCGCCCGATGGCGTGGGCGGCGATCGGGACGTTCCACGTGTGGGCCTCGTCGACGGCGGCGGCCACCTCGTCGAAGGTGAACGCCGTGAAGTCGACCGACACGCCGGGGGTCAGGACCCCGCCGGTCGCGACGATCTTGATCGAGCGCGCCCCCGCGCGCAGCTGCTCGCGGACGGCCCGGCGGACGGCGTCGGGCCCGTCGACCTGCCGGGCGAACGAGTTCCACCCGTGGCCGCCGCTGATCGTGAGCGCCTGGCCGGAGGCGACGACCCGCGGGCCGGCCACCCGTCCGTCGTCGATCGCCCTCGCCACGTCGCACGCGACCGCGCCGGGCCCGCCGAGGTCGCGCACCGTCGTGACCCCCGCGGCGAGGTGGCGGCGGGCGTTCCCGACGGACTTGATCGCCGCCGTCGCCTCGGAGACCCTCGCCTCGGCGACGAAGTCCGGCTCGCCGTCGAAGCAGAGATGCACGTGGACGTCGGCGAGCCCGGGGGTGAGGAACGTGCCGGCGCCGTCCAGCCGCTCGGCCCCGCGGACCTCACGGGGCGCCCGGACGTGGGACCCGACCCACCTGACCACACCGTCCTGCACCAGCACCCCGGCGTGGCGGCGCACCCGGGTCCCGTCGAACAGCGTCACGTCGGCGACGTACAGACGGCCCATGGCATTCCCTTTCGAGCGGAGCGAATCATAGCCGCGGCGGCGGCGGTGCGGGCGGGCGACCGCAGGCGGCGGTGCGGGCTACGAGGGGGCGCTCTCGGCGACG
>JAJYHN010000015.1 GCA_021784765.1 Actinomycetes bacterium | reverse complement strand
CCCAGGAAGGGCCGGGGGGCGGCCGGAGCAGGGGTAGGGTGGGGCGTGGCCTGCGGAGCCTCGACGGCGCAGGAAGGGCCGGGGGGCGGCCGGAGCAGGGGTAGGGTGGGGCGTGGCCTGCGGAGGCCGCCCCCCGGCCCGTCAGCACCTACAAGTACCGCAGCACGTCGGCCGGACCGGTGATCTCGGTGTTCGCCGGCACCCGGATCCCGGTCGGGATCTTCAACCGCGGGTACACCGACACCTCCCCGGACAGGCGGACGCCGCGGTAGACGACGACCTCGTCGCCCAGGGCGACGTGGTCCTCGAGGACCGTGGGGTTCGCGGGGTCGCTCCGCAGCTCGCTCATGGAGCCGACGATCGAGTCCCGGACGATCGCCCCCGGGCCGATGATGGCGCCGTCGCGAACCTGCGACCGCTCGATCCGCGCCCCGGTTCGCACGTCGACGTCGTCGTCGAGGTTCGACTCGGTGATGACCACGCCGGGCGCGATCTCGCAGTAGCGCCCGATCCGCACGGCGGGCCCGATGGTGACCAACCCCTCCTCCAGCTTCTCCGCGAGCGTCTTGCCGCTCAGCGAGTCGCGCATGGCGAGCGACTCCGGCGCGATCCACACGTTGCGGTCGGGGTCGTAGGGCGGCCCCAGCAGGCGGACCACCGACTGGAAGTTGCCTCGCAGCGCCTCGACCATCGTCTCGATGAAGTCGCGGGGGTTGCCGAGGTCGCCGATCCGCCGGACGGGGTGCGCGGCCACCGGGTAGCCGTGGCCGACCAGCCACGGCAGCAGGTCCTTGCCGAAGTCCAGCCGGGTTCGGCGCAGCTCGGCGATCGAGGGGTGATCGGCCAGGTCGCGCAGCCGGTCGACGTCGATCAGGTAGAAGCCGGCGTTGGTGAGGAGTGGGAGCTGCTCGAACTCACCGGCGCCCCTCAGGCGGAAGTGCTCGCGGATCTCGGCCAGGGTCGGCTTCTCCACGAACTCGACCACCCGCCACTCCGGGTCGGTCAGCATCACCCCGTACTTCTCGGCGACCTCGTCCGGCGCCCGCTCCATCGCCGCGATCGTCACCAGAGCGTGCGCCTCCTGGTGCGCGGCCAGCATCGGCTCCAGCTCGAAGTCGACGATCGAGTCGGTCGGGAACACGAGCGCGGTCCCGGACAGGTCCCAGTGCTCGAGCATGCGAAGCGTCGAGTCGGCGCTGCCCGTCGACAGCGCGTCGTACTTCACCGGCGAGTAGTGGATGTCGACGCCGAACTCCTCGCCGTAGCCGATCATGACCTTGATCTGGTACCGGTTCTCCTTGCCGTGGGCGATGATGAAGTACTGCTTCATGCCCTCGGCCGAGAGCTCCTGGACGACCCAGCGGATGAGGCGCCGCCCGAGGAACGACATCGCGGCCTTGGATCGCAGGTACCCAGGCGCCTTCAGCGTGAGCGGCCGCGCTCGAACCCCCTGGCCGCCGGCGAGGCCGATCCCGAGCACGTCCGAGGCGACCGACATGTGGTCGATGATACGGTGAGGTCCCCCGAGGGGGAACCCGCTCGCCGCCGCCCTCGCGGCCGCGGGCGCCGGGACGGCGCCGGACACCACACGCAGGAGGTCGCATGCAGCCCTGGTCGATGAAGTTCGCGGGACGGGTGGAGGAGCACGTCGTCGCCAGCGCCGCGCTGCGCGGCAACCCCCTCGGCGACCCACACGAACGTCCGCTCTGGGTCCACCTTCCGCCGGGCTACGACGACCAGCCGGACCGCCGCTACCCGGTCGTCTACGAGATCCAGGGACTGACCGGGCAGCTCGACATGTGGCGCAACCGACCCGCCTTCCGGCGGAACTTCCCCGAGCTCGTCGACGAGCTCTTCTCCTCGGGTGGCGCCCCGCCGGCGATCGTCGTGTACGTCGACTGCTGGACCTCGCTCGGCGGCAGCCAGTTCCTCGACTCGCCGGGCACCGGAAACTACCTCACGTATCTCTGCGACGAGGTCGTGCCGTTCGTCGACGCGCGCTACCGGACGCTCGCCGCCCGCGAGCACCGCGGCATCCAGGGGAAGTCGAGCGGCGGCTACGGCGCGATGGTCGTGCCGATGCTCCGCCCCGACCTGTGGGGCGGGCTCGCGAGCCACGCCGGCGACGCGCTGTTCGAGGCCTGCTACCTGCCGGAGTTCCGCGAGGCGGCACGCGCGCTCCGCGACGAGTACGAGGGCAGCTTCGAGCGCTTCTGGAGGGACTTCCGGTCCCGTCCGGCGTTCTCGAAGAAGAGCGACGGCGCGCTGCTGAACCAGTGGTGCATGGCCGCGTGCTACTCGGCCGACCCGGACGGCACGGTTCGGCTGCCCTTCGACCCGGTCACCGGGGGGCTCGTTCCCGAGGTCTGGGCGCGCTGGCTCGAGCGCGACCCGGTGCGGATGGTCGCCGCCCACGCGGACGCGCTGCGGTCGATGCGCGCGATCTACGTCGACGCGGGCACACGGGACGACTTCTACCTGGACCTCGGCGCGGAGGCGTTCCGCCGCGAGCTCGAGCGGATCGGCGTGACCGACGTGTTCTTCGAGCTGTTCGACGCGACCCATGCGGGGATCGAGCACCGCTACCCGATCGGCCTCCGCCACCTGGTCGAGCGGCTGTCGTCATAGCGGGCGGGAGCGACCGCCCGGGCCGAGCGCCGGGACGTGCGGCCTCAGGGTTGGGCGTAGGGCCGGGCGGTCCCGGACAGCGCGACCCGGCCCTTCGCGTCGAAGACCACCACCGACACGACCTTCGCCAGGTTCTGCGGCACCTGGAGGCGGGACAGGACGTAGTCGTCGTTCGGCGTCCACACGAGGTCGCCCGCCTGGAACGAGCGGCCGTTGCTCGTGACCAGCATGACGTGGTAGGCCTCGCGCCGAAGCGTGGCCCACACGACGAGGGTGCCCGGGGCGCTCGACTGGGCGATCAGCACGGCCGCGCCGACCCCCTGGCGCCCGACGGGCGGCGCGAGGTTGGCGACGAACACCGTGCCCTGCACCTCGGCCACGAGCGACGCGATCTGGTTCGCGAGCTGCTTGTTCGTCGCCTCGGTGCTCCGCACCCGCTGCTGCAGCGTCACGGTCTGGCTCATCGCCCGCTGCAGCGTGGCGGACTGGCTCATCGCCCAGCCGACGGACAGGACGGCCACCAACGCGGCGGTCAGCACCGCCCCGACCAGCACGCGAGCGCTCCGCCCCGTGCTCCGACGAGGCTCCCGCCCCGATGGTCCCGAATGCGCTGCCACGGCGCCCGTGACCCGCTCCGCCAGCCGGGCGGGGGGCAGCGACAGGGGCACGCCGAGGCCGATCGCCGCCGCCGCCTCGCGGAGGCCCTCTGCCTCCTTCCGGCACCCCGGGCAGCCCTCGAGGTGGCGCTCGACCTCGGCGGCGGTCGCCGGCGGCAGCGCGTCGAGGGCGCGCTCGGCGAGCAGGTCGCGAACGTCGAGGCAGCTCACGTCGTCTCCCCACCCGCACGGGCCGTGACCCGGGCCCGCTCGGCCTCGAATCGGCGGAGCTTGACGAGGGCGGTCCGCAGGCGCGTCTTCACCGTCCCGAGCGGGATGCGGTCGGCCTCGGCGATCTCGCGAGCCGTCCAACCCTGGAAGTACGCGCGGGAGAGCAGCCACCGGTCGGCGTCGGTCAGCCGGGCGAGCGCGCGGCGCGCCGACTCGCGCTCGACCAGCAGCCCCTCCTCGTCGAAGGGATCCGGCTCGGGCAGCTCGTCCTGCAGGATCAGCACCGGGCGGGAGGGTCCCCGCTCGTGCCGGAGCCGGTCGACTGCCAGGTTGTGCGCGATCGCCATCAGCCAGGTCGAGAGCCGTCCGCGGGACGAATCGAACCTCGCCCCCTGCCGCCACGCCGCGACGAAGACGTCTTGCGCCAACTCCTCGGCCGACTCGGCGCTGCCGAGCATCCGGAGGCCGAGCGAGTAGACCGGCGGGCCGAACCGCGCGTAGAGGGTTCGGACCGCGTCGCGCTCACCGGCGAGGACCTGGTGCATCAACTCCTGCTCCGCTTGCGGCGAGAGTGGACCCCGGGGGTTCGAGGTCATCCTTCCTCCTGCTATACGCACGCTCGCCGCCGGGGAGTTTTCGGGGTGGCCGCGTCCACCCGCCGGCGGGGTCCGGCGGTCCCGGTCCTTCGCCCATTATGCACGGGGGGCGCCCGGTGGGATGATGCCCGCGTGAGCCGGACGCGCGTGCTCCGGGCGGGGTCCCTGGCGGTCCTCTGCGCCGCGCTGGGCGGGCTCGCGCTCGCCGGCCCGTCCGGGTTCGCTGCGCTCGCGGCCGCCCGCCCGACCGTGCTCGAGCTGCGCCTCACCGGGGTCGTCGATCCCTTCATGGCCTCCTACGTCCGGCGCGGCATCGAACAGGCGAGCGCCGACGGCGATGCGGCCGTGCTGCTCACCATCGACACCCCGGGCGGCCTGGACTCCTCGATGCGCGAGATCACCACCGCGATCCTGAACGCGCGGGTCCCGATCATCTGCTACACGGCGCCGTCCGGGGCCCGAGCCGCGTCGGCGGGCACGTTCATCATGGAGTCCTGCCCGATCAACGCGATGTCCCCGGGGACGAACATCGGCGCCGCCCACCCGGTCGGGGTCTCCGGCGCGATCGAGAACGAGAAGGTCACCAACGATGCCGCCGCCTACATCGCCTCGCTGGCGCAACGCTGGGGCCGCAACACCGCATGGGCCGTCGACGCTGTGCGGCGCGCGACGAGCGCGAGCGTCCAGTACGCGGTCGCCCACCACGTGGTCGACCTGCAGGCCCCGAGCGTCGCCGCGCTGCTCGACGAGGTCGGCGGCTGTCGCCCCGGCGCCGCCCACCGCTTCACCACCGGCCTGCTGCGCCAGGGGCCGATCGCCGCCGTGTGCGGGGCGAGCGTGCAGCCGTTCGGCATGAGGTTCACCGAGTCGCTGTTCCACGCGTTCGCCGACCCCAACGTGGCGTTCCTGCTGCTGGAGATCGGCTTCATCGCGCTGATCGTGTGGGTCTTCCACCCCGGACTGCACCTGTCGCTCGCGATCGGGGTGATCTTCACGGTCGTCGGGTTCGCCATCCTCGAGACGCTGCCGGTGGAGCTCGTGGGGTTCGCGCTGCTGGTGGTCGCGGCCGTGCTGTTCGTGCTGGACATCAAGGCGAAGGCCCACGGGGTGCTCACCGCCGGGGGGGTGATCACGCTGATCCTCGGCGGCATGCTGCTGTTCAACCCGGCGATCCCGAGCGCGCGCCTGTCCATGCCGCTCGTGATCGGCGTCGCGGTCGCGGCGGGCCTGTTCATGTTCTTCGTGGTGCGCTCGCTGCTCGCGGCCCGGCACATGCCGGTGGTCGCCGGCGAGGAGTCCCTGATCGGCCGGACCGGCGTCGTGACGAGCGACCTCGCCCCGAGGGGCACGATCCGGGCGGGGGGCGAGTCGTGGACGGCCGAGACCGCCGGCGGGCCGATCCCCGCAGGGACGCCGGTGCGCATCGTCGACGTGCGCGGGATCCACGTGATCGTGCAGCCGCAGGAACCGGGGAACGAGGGCCGGCCGGCCGCGCCCGTTGGCGGGCCGGCGGGAGAGGGTGATGCGGGATGACGTTCCTGATCGTGGTCGGCATCGTGCTCCTGGCACTGATCCTTCTCGCGTGGCAGGCGGTGAAGGTCGTCCGCGAGTACCAGCGGATCGTGCTGTTCCGGCTCGGCCGGTGCGTGGGGACCCGGGGGCCAGGCCTCGTGATCATCATCCCGGTCGTCGACCGGCCCGTGTGGGTCGACCTGCGCGAGCGCTTCCTCGAGATCCCCCACCAGACGGCGATCACCGAGGACAACGCGCCGATCTCGATCGACTTCATCATCTTCCACAAGGTCATCGAGCCCGTGATGTCGGTGCTGCAGGTGCAGAACTTCGCGGGAGCGGCGCAGAACATCGCGGCCACCACCCTGCGGTCGGTCGTCGGCGACATGATGCTCGACGACGTGCTGTCCAAGCGCGAGCGGATGAACCAGACGCTGCAGGTGAAGCTCGACGAGGTCACCGAGCGCTGGGGGGTGAAGGTCACCAACGTCGAGGTCCGCGAGATCATCCCACCGGCGCCGGTGCAGGAGGCCATGACTCGCCAGATGTCGGCCGAGCGGACCCGGCGCGCGGTCGTCACCGAGGCCGAGGGCGCGAAGCAGGCGGCGATCACCGTCGCCGAGGGCCAGAAGCAGGCGGTGATCCTGTCGGCCGAGGGCGACCGGCAGGCGGCGATCCTTCGCGCCGAGGGCTTCTCGATGGCGCTCGACAGGATCTTCCAGATCGCGCGGACGGTGGACGCGAACACCATGAGCCTGCAGTACCTCGACGCCCTGAAGCAGATCGGGTCCTCGCCCTCGACGAAGTTCGTCGTGCCGATGGAGCTCTCGAGCCTCCTGGCGTCGGTGACCGGCGGGGCCGGGAAGTCCTTCGCCGCCGGCAACGGCTCGGGCGCGGCGCAGGGGTCGGGCGCCGCCCTCGAGGGTGGCGGGGAGGCGACCCCCGCCTAGCGACGGCGGCCCGGCTCGAGCTCGAGCTCGAGCTCGATCTCATCCTCGATCGGGGTGCCGTCGGGGGCGAGGACGGGGATCTCCGGCTTCCGCCGCCTGGCCTCGGCGACCGCGTCCCGGCGGACCTCCACGACGCGGAACCCTCGTCGCTCGTAGAAGGCGATGGCCCGGCGGTTGTCGTTCGTCGTGGTGAGGCGGAGCCGGCGGCACCCGGCGGCCTCCGCCGCCGCCCGGACGGCGGCGAGCAGCGCCGTCCCGACGCCCCTGCCCTCGTCGATCGCGTCCAGCGACGCCACCTCGCACGCCTCGCCCTCGACCTCGAAGGTGACGAGCCCGAGCGGTCGTCCGTCGCCAGGGTCCTCGGCGACGAACCCCTCGAGCTCCGCCGGGCGCACGAGCCGCCCGCCGACGGCCATCGTCTCCGCGCCCCACCGGGCGGCCAGGAACGCCCGCACCCAGGGCCGATCCTCATCGACGACGCGGCGAACCCGTGGAGGGTCCCGCAGCGGCCGGCTCATCCGACGGTCGCGCGGCAGATCGAGCGCTCGACGAACGGACGGAACTCGGTGACGGCGAGCGGGGGCTGCAGCCCCCCGGCCATGCCCTCCAGCAGGCCGAGGTGCAGCGCGCAGACCAGTTCCCGGTACTCGTCCGCGAGGTCGCGGAACGGGCACTCGCGGAGCGTCACCTCGACCGTGCCGCCCCCCTGACGGCGGAAGCGCGGCTGGAAGCCGGCCCGTGCCATCGCCTCCTGCAGGAGGGCCAGGCTGTGCCCCGTCGGCACGCGCGCGCCCGGCTTCGGCCGGTCGCGCGAGACGAGGTACAGGCCCCACTGCCGGGCGAGCTCGCGCGCCTGCTCGATCTGCCGCTTGCCCCGGAGGAGGCCGGCCAGCATCTCCGCCAGCAGGCGGTAGTCCCCGTCCTGGCGGCCCTCCACCTCGCGCACCGTGTAGGCCGTCTGCGGGCGACCCACCGAGCCAGGCTCCTTGCGCACCTCGCGGGCGACCAGGCCCGCCTCCTCCAGGCGGCGCAGGTGGGGGCGGACCGTGTTCGGGTGCAGCCCGAGGCGCCGGGACATCTCGCGGACCGTCACGGGGCGACCCGCGAGGCCGATGTAGCGGTACAGGCGATGGCGCGTCTCGTCGGCCAGCGCCTTGTGCACCTCGATGGGACCCGTGATCGGCATGAGGCTAGTATCGAGCCAAACACGGTGCGAATCGGTGAAATCGAGGGACCCGAGATGCCCACCACTGAAGAGGTTCGGCTGGCCCTGCGAAACGTCCTCGACCCCGAGATCGGGAGGCCCATCGAGGACATCGGCATGCTGAAGGACGTCACCGTCGACGGCGGATCCGTCCGCGTCACGGTGCTGCTGACGATCGACGGGTGCCCCCTGCGCGACCGCATCACCCACGACGTGACGGAGGCGGTGCGCCCCCTGCCGGGCGTCGACCGCGTCGACGTCGTGCTCGGCACGATGAGCGACGAGCAGCGGGGACAGGTCGCGACGCAGCTCCGCGGCGGCCGGCCGCAGGAGCAGTCGTTCTTCACCGACGGGCGGACGGCCGTCCTCGCGATCGCCTCCGGCAAGGGGGGCGTGGGCAAGTCGAGCGTGACGGCGAACCTCGCGTGCGCTTTGGCCGCCGAGGGCCACACCGTGGGGATCGTCGACGTCGACGTGTGGGGATTCTCGATCCCGCGAATGATGGGGGTGATGGCCCGCCCGGTCGGCCTCGACGACATGATCCTGCCTCCCGAGGCCCACGGCGTGAAGGTCATCTCGATGGGCTTCTTCGTGCCCGAGGAGCAGCCGGTCATCTGGCGCGGGCCAATGCTGCACAAGGCCGTCCAGCAGTTCCTCGGCGACGTCTACTGGGGGGAGCTCGACTTCCTGCTGGCGGATCTGCCGCCCGGGACCGGCGACGTCTCGATCTCGCTCGCGCAGTTCCTGCCCGGCGCGCAGATGGTGGTGGTCACCACCCCGCAGGACGCCGCGCGCAAGGTCGCCGAGCGCGCCGGCCGCATGGCGGCGCAGGTTCACCAGCGGGTCGCCGGCGTGATCGAGAACATGTCCTACTTCCTCTGCCCGCACTGCGGCGAGCCGACGCCGATCTTCGGGGAAGGCGGCGGGCAGGAGGCGGCGACGACGCTCGGGGTACCGTTGCTCGCCCGCATCCCGCTGACGCCGGCACTGCGCGAGGGTGGGGACGCGGGGACGCCGATCGTGGTGGCCGACCCTCGATCCGAGGCCTCGCGGGCGTTCCACGAGGCCGCGCGCGAGCTCGCGCGGATCACGCGCTCGCGTGTCGGCAAGCCGCTGAACCTGACCGTCGCCGGCGGTGCCGGCGGGCAGGGCGGACACGGGAACGGCGGTCACGGAGGTCACGGAGGCCACGCCGGGCACGTGCACTGAGGGCGGCCTGCGGCGGCCTGCAGCGCCCGGGCCGGGTGGCCTCAGCCCGGCGGCCACCGGGCGGCGCTCCACACGTCGCCCACGGCCCGCCCGAGCAGCAGGCCCCCGGCCACGTCGGAGGGCCAGTGCACCCCGACCGCGACCCGTGAAAGGGCAACCACGCCCGCCAGGGCCGCGAGCCGCCGGCGCGCGGGGCGGCGCAGCCCGAGCTCCCGGCCGGCCACGGTGAGGAAGGCGAGCAGCACCCCCGGGTGGCTGCTCGGCCACGAGGAGCTGTCGGGACGCTCGATCAGCAGGCGGGCGCGCCCCGGCTGGTCGCAGGGGCGGGGGCGGTCGGTCGCCCGCTTCAGCGCCTGCCCCACCACCCACATCGCCGCCGCGGCCCCCAGGCCGCCGACCGCAGCTCGGCGCCGTCCGGATGCGGCCAGCACCCCGGCCGCGCCGGCCGCGGCCGCGATCGACCCGAGCTCGGTGAGGCCGGCGAGGAGCGCGTCCGCCGTCGCGGCGGCCTCGCCGTTCAGGGCGGCGAA
>JAJYHN010000090.1:7965-9464 GCA_021784765.1 Actinomycetes bacterium | reverse complement strand
CGCCGGAGCGCTACCGCTGGACCTGCTCAAAGAGGAGCAAGACCGCCTCGCCCGCCAGCTCGACCTCGTGACCGCCCGCCTCGACGCCCTCGACAGCACCTACGAGGAGGCCCGCACCCACCTCCAAGAGTGCCTGGCGCTGGCCGGGGACTGCCAGACCGTCTACGCCTGCGGCTCGGACACCACCAGGCAGATGGCGAACCAGGCGTTCTTCACCCGCATCTACCTCGACGCCGACGACACGATCCGTACCGAGCCCACCCGATCCTTCGGGCTGCTGCTCGACCCCGACACCCAACAACAAGCCCTCACCTGGGCCGGCCCGCAGCCGCACGCAGGCACGCGTCCCACCCGAACCCTCATCCATCAGGTCGAGGGTTCGAGTAAGAGGGATCTTGTGGAGACGAGCGGACTCGAACCGCCGACCCCCTGCGTGCAAAGCAGGTGCTCTACCAGCTGAGCTACGTCCCCGTGCTGACGTGCGGCACCGGCCCTGCACCCGGCCCGGACGCCTCGGTCACACGGCCATCGTAGGCCACACCGGCCAGGCGGTCACCACCCGGGATCTTTCACCCACCGGCCACTCGACCCGGATGGGCGGCCAACCGATACCTCCTGTGTGAGTCGGAATCGGTCCGCGCGCGTCGGGCTGCGGCTCGCCGCCGCTGGCCTGACGGCCTTCGTGGTGCTCGGCCTCGTCCGCAGCGCGATCGAGGTGCGTGCCATGCAGGACGCCCAGGAGTCGCTGGCGCGGCCCGTCGCGATCTCGATCGCGCACGACCTCGTCAACCCGAGGCTCTCGCGCGCCGACCTCATCGCCCCGATGTCCCCGGCTCGCACGAGGTCCCTCCTGGCGTTCCTTCGCTCGAGCGTCCTCACCGGACCGGTGGTCGGCGTGACGATCTGGTCCGCAGAGGGGCGCGTGCTCCTCTCCTCGACCACCTCGGGAGCCGGCAAGCTCCGGCCGAAGGACCTCCCGCGGGCGGCGGTTCGCGGGTCCGTGGTCTCCGCGATCACCCGCCTGCCGGCGCCCGGCACGTCAGGGAAGGCGGCCGCCGGGGCCGGCCCGCAGGTCGTCACGACCTACGTGCCGCTCCTGCCCGCCCCCGGCGCGGGCCACGCGTCGGCCATGGCCGTCGTCGCGATCTCGACGACCTACCGTGGGACGCTCGACGTCGTGGGACGGGCGCTCGGGATCTCGGAGGTCGCGATCCTGCTCGGCCTCGGCGCCCTGTACCTCACGCTGCTGCTGCTGTGGCGGCGCACGTTCATCGACCTCGAGGGACGCAACGCCGAGCTGACCTGGCAGACCGAGCTGCTGAACGAGCGCATCCGCGAGGAGCGGCGCACGGTGGCCGACCTGAAGGAGCTGAACCGCCTGAAGGAGGAGTTCGTCGCGGTCACCTCCCACGAGCTCCGGACGCCCATCACCGCCATCCTCGGCTACCTGAAGACGCTCCTCCGACCGGAGTTCGAGACCGACGCCGGAACCCGCCGCG
>JAJYHN010000090.1:0-7955 GCA_021784765.1 Actinomycetes bacterium | reverse complement strand
TCGAGACCGACGCGGGAGCCCACCGCGAGTTCCTCCAGGCGAGCGAGCGGCAGGCGGATCGGCTGCGCCGCCTGGTCGAGACGCTCCTCACGACCTCGCGGATCACCGAGGGAATCCAGCTCCAGCCCGCGCCGCTCTCGTTCGCCGACGCCGTGGCCGAGGTGGTGGAGGCGCTGGGGCCGGCCTCGTCCCGCGTCCGCGTCGACCTGCCGGCAAGCCTTCCCTCGGTGCTGACCGACCGGACGGCCGTCCAGCAGATCGTGGCGAACCTCGTCGACAACGCCCTGAAGTTCTCGCCTCCCGACGCGACATGCACCGTGGGCGCCCGCGCCGACGCCCGGGACCTCACGTTCTGGGTGCAGGACCACGGCATCGGGATCTCGGCGGAGGAGACCTCGCGGATCTTCGACCGCTTCTACCAGGTCGACTCGTCCTCGACCCGACCCTACGGCGGGCTCGGCCTCGGACTCAGCCTGGTCCGGGACCTCACGGCCGCCCTCGGCGGGCGCGTGAAGGTCGTGAGCACGCCCGGACGCGGCAGCGTGTTTCAGGTGACCCTGCCGCTCCGTCCGGCGGGGGACCCCAACGGACGGCGCGATCGCGGTCGCGCTCGGTCGGGCGACGGGCCGCGCGTGGGCGCGGGCTCGGCCCATCCGGCCCCCTGAGGCCACCCGCAACGCCCGCCGTGCTATAGGGTGCCCGCTTGGGCGCGCCCGAGCGAGGAGGGACCGTGGAGATCTGGCTGGTTCGGCACGGGGAGACCGAGTGGTCGAAGTCCCGGCGACACACCGGGCGCACCGATCTCCCGCTGACCCACCGGGGGGAGGCCGAGGCCGCCGCCGCCGGGCGCCGCATCGGCGACCATGCCTTCGCGGCGGTCTTCTCGAGCCCGCTGCACCGGGCGCTCGACACCGCCCGGCACGCGGGCTTCGGCGACCGGGTCGAGCTCAGCCACCTGCTCGTCGAGTACGACTACGGGGACTACGAGGGCCTGACCCGCGCCGAGATCCTCGAGCGCGACCCCCGCTGGAACCTCTGGCGCGACGGCTGCCCCGGCGGTGAGGTCCCCGAGGAGGTCGCGGCCCGCGGCCGCCGCTTCCTGTCCGGCCTGGACGAGGACGGCGGCGACGTGCTGGTGTTCGGCCACGGCCACGCGCTGCGCATGCTCGCGGCCGTCTACTTCGGCATGCCCCTCACGTCCGCCGGGGCGCTCCGCCTGGAGTCGGGCTCGATCTCGATCCTCGGCCACGAGCACGACCACCGCGCCGTGCTGCTCTGGAACGAGGACTTCACGCGGCTCGTCGAGCCGGCGCCCCTGCTCGACGTGTAGCCGCACCGTGGCATCCCGCCGTCGACCGCCCGCGGGGCGCCCCGGCGGCCATCCTCAGGACGTCACGTCCTTGCGGGTGAAGGCGAGGAGCGACAGGCCGACGAAGACCACCGTGTACCCGAGCGCGAGCCACAGGCCGTGTTCGATCCCGGTCCAGGCGACCGGCGAGCGGAACAGGTCGGCGAACGCCAGCCACTCGTGCGAGGGGAGGTAGGGGTGGATGACGGCCACCTGAGACAGGGCGTCGAGGATCTGGCTCGCGATCGAGACCAGCAGCGTGATCGCTCCGGCGCCGATGGCGGACTCGGTGAGCGTCGAGCAGAACAGGCCGATCGCCGCGAGGCCGGCGACCTGGGTCACGAGGTACAGGCCGGCCGCCGCGATCCGGCCGAGGGCCGTCCCGGTCCCGAGCGTGGCGCCTGAGAGCGTCGGCAGGGGATGGAGCCCGTAGGCGATGCCGCCGGCGACCATGGCGACCGCGAGCACCCAGGCCATCGCCGCGAGCAGCAGCGTCATCACCGCCGCGTACTTCGTGACCACGAGCCGCACACGCCCGACCGGCCGGACCAGCAGGTAGCGCAGCGTCCCCCCCGAGGCCTCCAGTGCGATCGCCTCGCCGGCGAGCAGCGACACCCCGAGCGGCAGCACCACCGGCTGGATGAACAGCATCACGGCGAGCGGGGCCGCGAGGCCGGTCTCCCGGATCAGGTCGAAGAACGTCGGCCCCCCGCCGTTGCCCCCGCCCGAGATCGCGAGCACCGCCACCGGCAGGATCGCGAACGCGGCGAGCAGCCCGACCAGCACCCACGTCCGGGGGCGGCGGAGCGTCTTTCGCAGCTCGACGACGTACACCCCACGTCCTCCCTCACCCGGTCGGCCGGGCCGCCGTCGCGCTCATCGCGGCGCATCCTCGCCCTGCACCAGCGAGACGAACACGTCCTCCAGCGAGTCGTGTTCCGGCGCCAGCGCGCTCACGGCGACCCCGCCGGACACCAGCGCGGCGTTCACCGCAGCCGGCCCCACCCCGTCCGCGAGGCGGACGCGGATCGTCCCGGGACCGCTGGCCGGCGCGTCCCCGTCGGACACGACCCCACGGATGCCGCCCAGCACCGCCCGGGCCCGCGCGAGGTCGTCGACCTCGATGCGCAGCCGCTCGCTGGCCGCGCGGAGCTTCGATGGCGGCCCCTCGGCCACCAGCCGCCCGTGGGCCAGCACCCCGACCTCGTCGCACATCGCCTCGACCTCTGCGAGGAGATGGCTCGAGACGAAGACGGTCGTGCCATCGTCCGCGAGGCTCCGGAGCAGCGTGCGCACCTCGCGCATCCCCTGCGGGTCCAGCCCGTTCGTCGGCTCGTCCAGCACCAGGATCCTCGGGTCGCCGAGCAGCGCGAGGGCGATCCCGAGACGCTGGCGCATCCCCTGGCTGTAGGCCTTCACGCGCTTGCCCGCAGCCTCCTGCAGGTCCACGCGGCGCAGCACCTCGTCGACCCGGGCGAGCCGCGCCGAACGATCCTCGGCCGGCCCGGCCGCGCGGGCGAAGTACTCGAGGTTCTTCCGGCCGGACAGGTAGCGCCAGAATCCCGGCTCCTCGACGAGCGCCCCGACCTTGCGGAGGGCCGCCTCCCGCTCTCCGGAGGGACCGAACACCGGGCGCCCGAGCAGCTCGACCTCGCCCCCGTTCGGGAAGACCAGCCCGAGCACCATCCGGATCGTGGTGGTCTTGCCCGCTCCGTTCGGGCCGAGGAACCCGTAGAGCACGCCCTCACCGACGGTGAGGTCGAGCGCGTCGACGGCCGCGACGGGGCCGTACCGCTTGGTGAGGCCGCGCGCGGCGATCGCGCTCAGGGCAGTTGCGGCGCCACCGCCGCCAGGGAGGACAGCGGCATCATCCCGGCCAGCAGCCACGCGTGGTTCCCGCGGTCGACGACGTTCACCGAGTAGAGCGGGGCCGACAGCGGCAGCATCGCGCCGAGCGCGCTGCCACCGGGCCCGAGCTGTCCCTCGATCGTCGAGAGCGGCGGGATCTCGACGGCGACCACGGTGTCCCAGGCCGACCCGAAGGTCCGGACCGTCCCGACCGATCCGCTCGGGGAACCCGACGGCAGCGAGGAGACGTCGACCACCTTGGCCCCGGGCGGCGGCGTGAAGGCGTAGGTCGAGGGATCGATCGGCGCGAACGACACGCCGGTGAACTCGCTGGAGAGGCTCGGTGAGGTCGCGCCCCGTGCCGTCACCTGGACGCCGAGCGGGATCCGCGTCTGCGCGTCGATGAAGATCGCGACCTCTCCCACGAGCGTCCCCGGCGAGGTCGGACGCAGGTCGAGCTCGTAGGCGGCGCGGTTCGCGACCCAGGCGCTGCCCTGGACGCTCACGTCGGTTGTCGGGGTCACCGCCGCAAGGAACCGCTGCGCCAGCGTCACGGGGTCGAGCGTCGGCGGGGTGCCGGTCGGCGGGCTCGGCGCCGGCAGACGGTAGGCGGTCCAGCTCGACGAGTCCCACCCCCAGGCGTCGGTCTTCGAGACGTAGATCGATCGCTCGGCGGCGGGCTGCAGGTCGGTCACTCGCATACCGTCCGGGGAGCTCCAGACCTCCAGCGAGTGGTCGCCCTGCAGCGACACCAGGAGGCCGAGCAGCCCGGTCGCGGCGTCCGGGCCGTTCGACGGCAGCGACGGCAGCCCGAGGTCGACGGTCGCGGCCGCCGTCCCCGACACCGAGGGCCCCTTCGACAGGGCCTCCAGGCTCGACGCGATGAGCTGCTGCGCGGAGACGGTCGGGAGCTGCGGCGCGGCCCTCGCGCGGCCCGCGAACACCGCGACGCCGGCCACGGCCACGAGGACGGCGACGGCGGCGGTGACGACCCGCCTCCGGGGGCTCGCCGTGAACGCGCGCATGAAACACTTGTAGCACGATCGGGCGGATCGCACGACCGGAGGGCCGGGCCGCCACATGACCGCCACAGTCCGGGCCGGCTCGCCCGACGGCGTTCCTGGGCCGGCTCAGGCGTCCGGACGCAGCAGCTCGACGCGGGTGGTGGTGGCCGACAGCCGCTCGGGCAGCGGCTCGACCCCGATGCCCGGCCCCTTCGGCACCGCCATGGTCCCGTCGGCGTCGAGCATGAACGGCGCGGTCAGGTCCTCGTGGAAGTACCGGTCGCTGGCGCTGGTGTCCCCCGGCAGCGCGACGCCGGGCATCGCCGCGGCTGCGACGTTCCCGGCCCGCCCGACCCCCGTCTCGAGCATGCCGCCGATCCACACGGGGATCCCCTGGTCGCGCGCGACGTCGTGGACCCGCTTCGCCTCGAGGTAGCCTCCCACGCGGCCGGGCTTGATGTTGATGACCCGGCAGGCGCCCAGCTCGATCGCGGCCGCGGCGTCCCGCGCGTGCCGGATCGACTCGTCCAGGCAGATCGGCGTGCGGAGCCGGGCCTGCAGCCGGGCGTGGTCGAGCAGGTCGTCGTGCGCGAGCGGCTGCTCGATCAGCAGCAGGCCGAGCTCGTCGAGCGCCTCGAACACCGGCGCCTCGACCAGGGAGTAGGCCGCGTTCGCGTCGACCGTGAGCGGGACCCCGGGAAAGGCCTCGGCGACGGCGCGCACGATCTCGACGTCCCGGCCGGGCTCGATCTTCAGCTTGACCCGCCGGTAGCCCCTCTCGACGTAGCCGGCGATCTCCTCGATCATCCGCTCGGGGGTCGGCGCGATGCCGACGCTCACCCCGCACGGCACCCGGTCCCGCTCGGCACCCAGGAACGCCGCCAGCGACTCCCCGCGGGAACGGAGCCATGCGTCGAGCACGGCGCCCTCCAGCGCCGCCTTCGCCATGCGGTGCCCGCGGACCCACCGGAGCCGCTCGGCGACCTCCTCGGGTCGCTCGAGCGGGCCACCCGCCATCAGCGAGGGGACCAGGAACGAGGTCAGCGCGGCCCACGCGCCGTCGATCCATTCCTCGGAGAAGTCCGGCTCGAGGTCGGCGGCGCACTCGCCCCAGCCGGCGACGTCGCCGGCGTCGAGCCGGACCAGGATCGCGACCTTGTCCCTGCTCTCGCCGAAGCTCGTGCGGAACGGTCGTACGAGCGGCAGCTCCACGCGCCGCAGCTCGACCGAGCGGATCTCGATGCTCACAGTCTCACCTCCGCCTCGTCTGCCGGCCCGCCGCCCTCCGGAGCCTCCTCCGCGACCGAGGTCGCCGGCTCGAACAGGTAGACGGACGCGCGGTCGATCGACGTCGCCACCAGGCCCGCCGCGAAGCAGGCCGCGAACGCCCGCCGGGCCGCGTCGCGCCACGCGACCGCGAGCCCGCGATCGGCGGCGCGCAGGGCCTGGTAGTCGGAGGGGACGGCCACCAGGGCCGCCCGAGTCCCCTCCGGAGGGCCGGCCCCCCCGTCCTCGGCCGGTCGCGGCCAGCCGCCCAGCGCCGACGGCGGTGCCGAGCGGAGCCGCCACGCCGCGCCCTCCGGCCCTGGGCGGGGACCGGCCCCCCCCAGGGCTCCCTCGACCCGTCGCGACGCCAGCGACCACCGCACCTCGAACCGGTCGCTGCGGTCCCCGGCGTTCTGCAGATCCTTCATGTCGCCGTAGAAGTCCGGCAGGAGCCGGACCGCGACCCCCCCGAGCTTCACGAGGTTGAACCACGCGTTGCGAGCGAGCAGCGGGTCATAGGTCCAGCGGATCTCCGCGATCCCGCGCTCGAGGCCCTCCGCCCGCTGGGCGAGCTTCAGCGCGTACCCGACGCCGCGCGCCTGCCACTCCGGCAGGACGGCCGCCATGTGCGAGTGCAGGTGCACGCCTCGGTCGGTCCCGGGGAAGGCGAACGCGTAGCCGACCAGCGCGCCCTCCGGAGATTCGGCGCCGATCAGGCTGCACCCCGCATGCTGGAGCGCGCGGAGCAGGTCGGGGTGGAGGTACTGGTCGCCCCAGATCCGGTCGATCACCTGGTTGATCCGGCCGACGTCGCGCAGGGCCTCGAGCGTCACCAGGCGCACGCCTGCCCGCACGGCCGCCCCGCGCGCGTCGATCCACGGTCGGGTCCCGCCTTCGAGCTCGCTCACGCGCCCCAGTCTAGGCACCGCCCCGAAGCTCGCTCACGCCCTGGCGCGGGGGCCGACCGAGACGCCGGCGGGGCCGGGATCGCTCCCGGCCCCGCGCTCGCATTCGAAGGTGTTCCCCGCGGGCAACTCGCCGCGTCGCGGCGCCCCGGTCGACCCGCCCGGGGACCCGCGGGGTCGGTGGTCTGGGTGGATTCCGCCGGGTCACCCCGGCCCGGGCGGAGGCGCTCAGCCCCGGCCCGACGAGGGACGGCTCAGCAGCCAGCCACCTCGGGGGTCGCATGCGGATCTTGCAAGCTGGACCACCTCCTTTCTCCCGTACCTCGCATGGTGCGTCACCGCGCGGGCTCGCGCAACCACGTCCCCGTGAAATCGCCCGGACGGGGGATGCGAACGAGCCCGCCGCATCGCGGCGGGCTCGTCGGAGACCTGCGGGAAGGGCGGTCGGTCAGCCGCCCTGCGGGGGCGGCAGCTCCTGCCACTCGCCCTCGTCGTAGCCGCGACCCTTGAGGAACCGAACGGCCGCGGCGGCGGCGCCGGCGAGCGCTGCGAGGAAGAACAGCTTCCGCACCTTGCCCCCCTTCTTCCTTCCCTCCGTCGTGTCGGTGGCCTCGGTCGTCGTCTCGGCATCTGCCATGACGGCCCCCTTCCTACGGGTGCGGTGGGCGTGGATGGACTCGAACCATCGACCTCATCCTTATCAGGGATGCGCTCTAACCGCCTGAGCTACACGCCCTCGAGCGACTCGCCGTGGCGGCCCGCGCTCAGGCCAAGCGTACCCACGGCCTTCTCGGGGTGTCAACGAGAGGACGCGCCGACCGCGGCGGGTCAGCGTCCGTCGCTCATCGTGACCTCGACGCCCCCGACGATGTCGGCGACGAGGTTGTAGAGGATCGCCGCGAACACGTTCACGATCGACCAGAAGACCACGCCGGCCACGCCGATGGCCAGCACCCGCAGGAAGATCCAGGTGGTGTTGAAGTGGAAGCCCGTCCGGTCGCTGCCGAAGCCCAGGCTCGACAGCAGGTGGGCCGCCGACGCCGTGACGCCGATCAGGCCGAGCACCCACCAGAGGATCAGGAGGCCGAAGATCGCCACCAGCATCAGGCAGAAGTAGAACAGCAGCGAGAACTTCAGGACCGTCCAGGGCTCGAGCCGCTTGACCATCATCCGGGCGCGACGAGGCGCCGGCGTCGCGTCGGCGCGCTCCACCTCCGAGGCCGTCACGGCACTCATCCCTTCACCACCCCAACCGGCCTCAGCTCCGCCACGGCCCGCGACAGGCCGGCGCCGTCGCTCGCCCGAACCACCTCGGTCACGTCTTTGTACGCGTACGGGGCCTCCTCAGCAAGCAGCCGGGGCTCAGAGACCGCCACGGCGATCCCCGCCGCCTCCAGCGACGCTACCAGGTCGGAGCCCCGCTGGAGGCGCTTTGCACGGGTCCTCGACATCGCCCGCCCGGCCCCGTGGCAGGTCGAGGCGAACGCGCGGCCGGCGCCCTCGGCGGTCCCGACCAGCACGTACGAGGAGGTACCCATGCTCCCCGGGATCAGCACCGGCTGGCCGATCTCGCGGTAGCGCCCG
>JAJYHN010000078.1 GCA_021784765.1 Actinomycetes bacterium | reverse complement strand
GATCGGGGAGCCGTCCTTGCGGCGGCGGCGGATCTCCGCGCCGGCGATCGGTTCGGCCCCCAGGGCCCGGGCCCTGATCTCGGCGAACTCCGACCGGTGCTCCTCGTCCACGATCGGGTTCGGCCGCCCGAGCACCTCCTCGGCGCTCCACCCGAACGCGCGCTCCGCGGCGGGGTTCCAGAGCCGGACCGTGCCCTGCGCGTCCACGATGAGGATCGGGACGGGCGAGGCGCGGTACACGGCCTCGAGCTGCTCCCCGAGGGCGAGTCGCTCGGCGTCGGAGCGGTCCCGCGACGCGAACGCGCGCCGCAGCAGCCAGTGGACGAACGATGCGGTGGCGGCGACCAGGGCGGCGCCCCCGACGGCGTCGACGGCGATGACCGTCCCGGACGCGTGCCCGGCGAGGTCGGCGGCGAGCGCCGAGGCCGGGTACAGGAGCAGGATCGCGCCGAGCGTCAGCGAGATGCGCCGTGCCGACCAGGGTCGCCCCGGCCGCCGGGCGCCGTCCCCGCTGTTCATGGTGCTCGTCCCTCCCGGTCGCGGCCGCCTCTCCGCGGGCCGGCGGGCACGGCCCCGTGTGTTGGCATTATCGGGCACCAACCCGGTGGCAAGCGCAGGCGGGGGCACGGGTTGTGACGCTCCCGGGCCGGGTCCATGCTGGGCGCATGAGCGCCAACCCCGATCCGACGAGCACCTCCGCCGCGCATCCCCCCTCGCCTCCCGCGCCCTCAGGGCCCCGCGTCGTCCGCGCGCCGCGCGGCACCGCGATCTCCGCGAAGGGCTGGCCGCAGGAGGCCGCGCTTCGAATGCTGATGAACAACCTCGACCCCGATGTGGCCGAACGCCCCGACGAGCTGATCGTCTACGGTGGCACCGGCAGGGCCGCACGGAGCTGGGAGGCCTTCGATGCGATCGTTCGCTCGCTCCGCGACCTGGAGGACGACGAGACCCTGCTCGTCCAGTCCGGCAAGCCGGTCGGCGTCTTCCGGACCCAGCCCTCGGCGCCGAGGGTGCTGATCTCGAACGCGATGCTGGTGCCGAAGTGGGCCGACTGGGAGACGTTCTGGGAGCTCGAGCGGGCGGGCCTCACGATGTACGGGCAGATGACCGCCGGCTCGTGGATCTACATCGGCACCCAGGGGATCCTGCAGGGCACCTACGAGACGCTCGCCGAGGCCGCGCACCAGCACTTCGGTGGGTCGCTCGCCGGGACCATCACGCTCACGGCCGGGCTCGGGGGCATGGGCGGCGCGCAGCCCCTCGCCGTCACGATGAACGGCGGGGTGGCCCTCTGCGTCGAGATCGATCCGGCGCGCATCGAGCGGCGGATCGCGACCCGCTACCTCGACCGGACGACCGGGTCGCTGGACGAGGCCGTGCGCTGGGCCGAGGAGGCGAGGAGGAGCGGCGAGGCGGTCTCGATCGGCCTCCTCGGCAACGCCGCCGAGGTGTTCCCCGAGCTGCTTCGCCGCGGCTTCCCGGCCGACCTCGTGACCGACCAGACGAGCGCCCATGACCCGCTCGGCGGCTACGTCCCCGACGGCCTCTCGCTGCCCGAGGCCGAGGCGCTGCGACGCGAGCCCGAGGAGTACGTGCGGCGCTCCTACGCTGCGATGGCCCGCCACTGCGACGCGATGGTCGGGTTCCAGCAGGCCGGCGCGGTCGTGTTCGACTACGGCAACAACCTGCGGGCCGGCGCCGAGCAGGGCGGGCTCGCGCACGAGCGGGCGTTCGCCTATCCGGGGTTCGTGCCGGCGTTCATCCGGCCGATGTTCTGCGAGGGCAAGGGCCCGTTCCGGTGGGCGGCCCTGTCCGGCGATCCGGCCGACATCGCGCGGACCGACCGTGCGGTGATGGAGCTGTTCCCGGAGAACGAGCGCCTGGCCCGGTGGCTGGCGATGGCCGAGGAGCGGGTGGCGTTCCAGGGCCTGCCGGCCCGGATCTGCTGGCTCGGCTACGGCGAGCGCGACCGGGCGGGGGTGGCGTTCAACGAGCTGGTGCGAACGGGCGAGGTCTCGGCGCCGATCGTGATCGGCCGCGACCACCTGGACGCCGGCAGCGTCGCCTCGCCCTACCGCGAGACCGAGGGGATGCGCGACGGCTCCGACGCCATCGCCGACTGGCCGATCCTGAACGCGCTGCTGAACACCGCGGCCGGCGCGCACTGGGTGAGCGTCCACCACGGGGGCGGCGTCGGCATCGGGTACTCGATCCATGCCGGCATGGTGGTGGTCGCCGACGGGTCGGAGGACGCGGAGGGGCGCCTGCGCCGGGTGCTGACCACCGACCCCGGCATGGGGGTCGTGCGCCACGCCGACGCCGGCTACCCCGAGGCGATCGCGGCGGCGAAGGAGCGCGGCGTCCGCATCCCGATGCTCGGGTAGCGCCCGCGCCGCCGCGTCCCTGCGCTCGGGCCCGGGAATCCGGGGTCTCAGGCCTCCGCCCGTCTCTGCCGATACCGTCGAGGACGAGGGAACGGGGTGCTCGAGCGCGCGCGGACCGTAGGGAATCCGTCGCTCGCGGCCATACATCCGGTGGAGGAGATGGAGGCCGCGAGTTCCGTCGTGCACGCCCTGGTGGAGCGGGCCGCGGCAGGCGACGTCGATGCGTTCCGCAGGCTGTTCGACCGATACGCCGAACGCGTCCATCGCTACGCGGCGGTCCGGCTCGCCCGGGGCGACGACGCGGAGGACGCCCTGCAGGAGGTCTTTCTCGCCGTCTGGCGCGGGCTGCCGGGCTTCGAGGACCGGCACGACGGCGCGTTCCCCGCGTGGGTGTTCGGCATCGCCCGCAACGTCGTCGCCGGGCGGGTCCGGCGGGCGATCCGGACCCGAACCCTTCCCATCGAGGACGCTCGGGAGGGCGCGGTCGAGTTCGAGAGCATGGTCGTCTCGCGCAGGGTGCTGGTGGACGCGCTCGAGCGCCTGCCCGAGGCGCAGCGCGAGGTGGTCCTGATGCGATTCGTCGCCGGCCTGCGTTCGCGCGAGGTGGCAGAGGCGCTCGGGCGCAGCGAGGCGGCCGTCGTGGCGCTGCAGATGCGCGCGCTGGAGCGTCTCCGTCGGGATCTGGGGGAGGCCCGATGAGCCGGCGCGCGCGGGCCGAGGCGTTCGAGCGGGCGTGGGCGGCGGTCGCCGCCGGCGCGAGGCCGGCCGAGGTGCTCGCCGGCGAGCGCGGCGCCGCAGCGCTCGCCCGCGATCTGTTCGTGGCCGGGAGCCTCCGTGCGCTCGGCGCCGCGGTCTCGGTGGTGGACCTCGACCGCGGGTGGACCGCGATCGCGTCCGCGATGGCGGCCGCTCCCGCCGCTCCCGCCGCGCCCCCGGCCGAGGACGTCGTCCGGCCGCTGCCGCCGCGTGGCCCGGCGCCGCGCCCCTGGGTGGGCCTGCGCGCGGCGGCCGCCGTGACCGCGGCCGTCGTGGTGCTGGCCGCGGCATCGCTGCGCGCGCTGCCCGGGTCGTTCCTCTATCCGATCCGCACGACGATCGAGAACGCGGCCCTGGCCGTGCCCGGCGACGGCGGGCTGCGCCTGCGGATCGCCGGGGCCCGGATGCGCGACCTGGTCGAGGTCCTGCGGGCCGGCCCGACCGGCGAGGCGCCGGCGGTGGCCCGATCGATGATGGCCGCCCGCGCCGCCGCCCGGTCGGCCGGGGCCGACGTGCGCGGCCTCGATGCCTCGATCGCCGCGGACGTGCCCCCCGCGCTGGCGGCCGTGCCGACCGGGGTCGCCGCCGCGGTGCGGACGATCCTCGGCGGGCTGCTGCCCCCACCCGCCACGAGCGGCTCGGGCGGCTCCACGAGTGGCTCGGGCGGCTCTGGCATCTCGGGGTCGGGCGCGACCCCGACGGCCGGATCGCCGACGGGCGAGCAGCCCTCCGGCGGATCGACCGGGTCGGACTCGGGCGAGCGCGGGGACGGCGGGTCCTCGGGGTCTGGCGACGAGGGCACGTCCGGGACGTCCGGATCGGATTCGTCGGGCTCCGGGTCCGCTGGCGGGGGCTCGACCGACGGCGGCTCGACCGACGGCGGCTCCGGCTCGGGCTCCGGCGGGGATGGCGCCTCCGGCTCGGGCTCCGGCTCGGGCTCCGGCGGGGATGGCGGCTCGTCGGGCGGAGACTCGGGCTCGTCGGGATCCGGCTCGGGCTCATCGGGCGGGGACTGACGCCCTTTACCGAATCTTTGCCGTCGACCGCGATGGGGTTCGCGCGCCACCGGCGATACCAGTGCTGACGAATGCACGAGCGCGCGCCGCGGTCCGGCCCACGGACCGGCGGCGATCCGGTCGAAAGGAGGCGGAATGCTCCGCAGCAAGCTTCTCGCATCGATCGTGGGCGGCGCGGTGGTGGTTGGTGGCGCCTCGGCCGCGAGCGCGAGCGTCCGCCACGAGATCGGGTCGGCCTTCCACGGAGTCGTCATCTCGGTCGGCCTGACGGCCGATCGGACGAACGTCTCGGGGACCGACCCCTCTCCCTCTCCGACGGTGTCGCCGAGCCCGACGGTGTCCCCCTCGCCGACGGCGTCCCCGAGCCCGGAGCCGTCGCCGAGCGTGACCCCGTTCCCCGGGCCCTCGCCGACCGAGACCGAGTCCCCGGACCCGCAGGAGACCGAGTCCCCGGACCCGCAGGAGACCGAGTCCCCGGACCCGCAGGAGACCGAGTCCCCGGACCCGCAGGAGTCCGTGGGCCCGAGCGGCCAGGGCTCCGGCGGCTCGGGTGACGGCCAGGGCTCCGGCGGTGGCTCGGGCGGCGCCGACAACGGCGGCGGTTCCGGCTCGGGCGGCGGCGACAGCTGACCCCTGGGCGGGCGGACCGGCCCGCGACTGGCGTCCGACGGCGGGCGGGGCGGCGAAGCCGCCCCGCCGCCGTGTCCCGCCCCCGCGACCCCGTAGGATGGCCGCCCGTGGGAGACGTCGTGCGCATCGGGATGCTCGGCTGCGGCACCGTGGGGGCCGCCGTCGTTCGCATGCTGCACGATCACGCGCCCGACATCGAGCGCCGCGCCGCCGCGCGCCTGGAGGTCGTCCGGGTCGCGGTTCGCGATCCCGACCTCGACCGGGGCCTGCCGATCGATCCCGGCGTGTTCACCTCCGACGCGCACGCCGTCGCGACGGACCCCTCCGTCGACGTGGTCGTGGAGCTGATCGGCGGCATCGAGCCGGCACGGACGCTGGTGCTCGACGCGATGGCGGCCGGCAAGTCGGTGGTCACCGCCAACAAGGCGCTGCTCGCGACCCACGGCGGCGAGCTGTTCGACGCTGCCATGGCCGCCGGCGTCGACCTCCTCTACGAGGCCGCGGTGGGCGGCGGCATCCCGGTCATCCGCTCGATCCGTGAGCATCTCGCCGGCGACCGCATCGTGCGCTTCAGCGGCATCCTGAACGGCACCACGAACTACGTCCTCACCCGCATGACCGAGGAGGGCTCGTCGCTCGCCGAGGCGCTCGCCGAGGCGCAGCGGCTCGGCTACGCGGAGGCGGACCCGACCGCCGACGTCGAGGGGCTGGACGCGGCGGCCAAGGCCGCCATCCTCGCGACGATCGCCTTCGACGTGCGCGTCACCGCATCCGACGTCGGCACCGAGGGGATCGCCCACGTGACGGCCGCGGACATCCTCTTCGCGCGCAGGCTCGGCTACGTGGTGAAGCTGCTCGCGATCGGCGAGGCCACGGAGGGCGGCGTGTCGGTCCGCGTGCAGCCGGCGATGATCCCCGCGGACTCCCCGCTGGCCGCCGTGCGCCACAGCTTCAACGCCGTGCTGATCGAGGGCGAGCGCTCCGGCCCGATCATGCTCTACGGGCGCGGCGCCGGCGGCGATCCGACGGCGACCTCGGTGGTGGGCGACCTCGTCGAGCTCGCCCGGGCGCGCGCCGGCGGCCGCGCGACCACGACCGCGGGCCATGCGGCCCATGCGGCCCATGCCGGCGAGGCCGCCGGCGGGCGCGTCATCCCCGCCGAGGAGGTGGCCACCGGCCACTACGTGCTGCTGGAGGTGGCCGACCGGCCCGGGGTGCTCGCGGCCGTATCGGCGGCGTTCGCCGCGCACGGCGTCTCGATCGCGCAGGTCTGGCAGGAGGGGCATGGCGAGGACGCGCAGCTCGTCCTGGTCACGCACCGCGCCGCGGGCCGGGACGTGCGCGCCACCGTCGAGGACCTGCGTGGCCTGGAGGCCGTCGAGTCCGTGCTGTCGGTCCTCAGGGTCGAGGGCAGCGACTGATCCTCTCGATGGGCCCCACCTCCTTCGTCGGTGGCCGCATGCCACAATCGCACGCGTGACCGACACACCCCGCGAGCCCGGCTCCGACCTGCTTCGATGGGCCGAGGCGCTCGCCGGCGTCGCCCGCACCGGGCTCGCGTTCACCGAGAGCCCGTATGACCGGGAGCGGTTCGACGAGATCCTGCGGATCGCGGCCGACATCCGGGCGGCGGCGACGGTGGGCGGCGCTCCGGCCCCCGGCGGCGACCCGGCCCCCGGCGGCGACCCGGCCCCCGTCGCCGGTGCGTGGCGCGAGGGCGTCGTCCGTGGCGTCCGAGGTTACGTCACGCCGAAGGCGGCCGTCGGCGCGATCGTCGGGAACGAGCGCGGCGAGCTGCTGCTGATGCGCCGCTCGGACTCGGGGGAGTGGTACTACCCGGTCGGCTGGCACGACGTTGGCTACTCGCCGGCCGAGGTCGTTGTGAAGGAGGTCCGCGAGGAGACCGGCCTCGACGTCGTTCCCGAGCGGGTCGTGGCGATCGTCGACGGCCTGCGCCACGCCCTCTCGGAGGTGCCGTTCGTCTCGGTGGTCTTCCGCTGCCGGATCGTCGGCGGCGACCTCGCGGCCCACCCGCTCGAGGCGCTCGACGTCGGCTTCTTCGCGCGCGACGCGCTGCCGGGGCCGCTCCGCGCGAACGGCGCCTGGGTCGGCTGGGCGTTCGACGCCCTCGACGGCCGGGACGGCGGCGTGCGCTTCGACCCCCCCCGCGACCCCCCCTGGCGTGGCGACCCCGCGTCGTCACCGCCGCCGCCGGGCTGAGGCCCCGGCTTCTTGATCGTTCGTTGACCGGTCACGGGCTCAAAGTTCCCACATCGGTCCCGTTATCTCCGTGAAAGGGGTGCGGGGGTGGGGACCGACATGCAGCGTGCCATCGAGGCCGGGCGCCGCTGGCGCTGGGTGCGCCGTGACGACCCTGTCGTTCGCGACCCCCGGGCGCTCGCGGTCGTCACGTCCTACCGCATCCTCGAGCGCGGCGACCTCCTGGCGCTCGCGGCCGCGCTCGGCCTCGGGATGCTCCTGCAGGCCATCAGCATCTGGGGGCGGTCGGACCCGCTCCGCCGGCTCGCCTACGAGGCGGGGCTCACCGAGGACGTCGTCACGCTCGCCCTGCTGTCGCGCTGCTGCTGGTCTCGCTCGTCGTCCAGGTCCCCCTGGAGGATTCGGCGCTGGCGCCCCGCGCCGACAGCCTCCTGCTGGCGGTCACCGTGCTCGTCACCGCCACCTCCGCGGCGTCCTCCCCTCCTCGCGGCCGAGGACATCGGGTTCGGGGCCGTCACGCTCTCGGCGGGCATCGCCGACAGCGACGAGTCGGAGGACCCCCCGCGCCTCGCCGACCTCCGGCTGTACCTCGCGAAGGACGCCGGGCGGAACCGAATCGTCGCCGGCGCCGACCCGGCCGCCATCGCCGAGCAGGTCCGGACGCCCGTCACCGGGTAGCCGCCCGCTCGCGCCCCTCGGCCCCGCCCGTCTCGCACCGGACCTCAGTCCTCGCCCCTCGTTGTCACCGCCGCCGCGGGCGCCTAGTTTCCACGCGTGCCCGTCGTCGTCGGGGAGCCGATCAGCCTGGAGGACGTGGCCGCCGTCGCGCGCGGCGAGCGCGCCGAGCTGTCGCCGGCCGCGGCCCGTCGCATGCGGGCCGCCCGCGCCGTCGTGGAGGCGAAGGTCGCGGCCGCCGAGGTCGTCTACGGGGTCACGACCGGGTTCGGCTCGCTCGCGAACGTCCACCTGCACCCCGAGCAGGCCCGCGCGCTGCAGCACGCGCTGCTTCGCTCCCACGGCGTGGCCGTCGGCCCGGCGCTCCCGCCCGACGAGGTCCGCGCGATGCTGCTCTTGCGCGCGCACGTCCTGGCGCTCGGCCACTCGGGCGTCCGGCCGCTCGTGGTCGAGCGGCTGCTCGCGCTGCTGAACGCGGGCGCGCTCCCGGTCGTGCCCGAGCAGGGCTCGCTCGGCGCCTCCGGCGATCTCGCGCCGCTCGCCCACCTCGCCCAGCCCCTGGTCGGTGAGGGCGAGGTGACCCTGGGCGGCGAGCGGGTGCCGGCCGCCGACGCCCTGGCGCGCCTCGGTCTCGAGCCGCTGGCGCTGGAGGCGAAGGAGGGCCTCGCGCTGATCAACGGCACACAGGGGATGCTCGCGATCGGCATCCTCGCGGCCGAGCGCGGGCGTGCCCTGGCCAAGGCCGCCGACGTCGCGGCGGCGCTCTCCATCGAGGCCATCCTCGGGACCGACGTCGCGTTCGACGAGCGCATCCAGCGCCTGCGCCCCCATCCGGGGCAGGCCGCGTCGGCGTCGAACCTCCGCCGGCTGCTCGCGGGCAGCGAGATCGTGGCGAGCCACCGCGAGAGCGAGCACGCCGTCCAGGACGCCTACTCGCTGCGCTGCGCGCCCCAGGTCGCCGGGGCCTTCCGCGATGCGCTGGCGTTCGTCGCCGGGGTGCTGCAGATCGAGGCCGGCTCGGTCTCGGACAACCCACTGGTGTTCCCGGAGGACGAGGACGCGCCCGACCCCGGCGCCAGTCCCGGCGCCGACGCGGGCGCCGACCCGAGCGGCCCGAGCGGCCGCGGCGAGGTCCTCTCGGGCGGGAACTTCCACGGCCAGCCGGTGTCGGTCGCGCTCGACACCCTGGCCGCCTCGGTGGTCGGGCTCGCCTCGATCGCCGAGCGCCGCCTCTACCGCCTGCTCGACCCCGCGCAGAACAACGGCCTGCCGGCGTTCCTGGTCGAGCACTCCGGCCTGAACTCGGGGTTCATGATCGTGCAGTACACGGCGGCCTCGCTGGTGAGCGAGTGCAAGAGCCTTGCCCACCCGGCCGCCGTCGACTCGATCACGTCCTCCGCCGGGCAGGAGGACCACGTCAGCATGGGCATGATCGCCGCCCGCCACGCCCGCGCGTGCGTGGCGAACGCCGAGGCGGTGGTGGCGATGGAGGCGCTGGCCGCCGCCCAGGGCGTCGAGCTTCGAAGCCCGCTGCGCCCCGCCCCCGCGACGGCCGCCGCCCTGGCCGCCGTGCGCCGGGCCGTCCCGCACCTCGACGCCGACCGTCGCCTGAAGCCCGACGTCGACGCCGCGATCGAGCTGGTGCGCTCCGGCGCCCTGGTCGCCGCCGTCGAGGCGGTCGCCGGCCCCCTGGACTGACCGCCGCAGCCGCCCCCGCCGGCCCGGACGTCATCGGCCCGCCGCCCGACCGGCCCGCCTACCCTTCTGTGGCCGAAACCCAACATCCGCCGAACCCTGCGACGCCGAAGATTCGGGAGAAAC
>JAJYHN010000001.1 GCA_021784765.1 Actinomycetes bacterium | reverse complement strand
CGGGACGCCCGGGCTCGACCTCATGCGGTCGCGGTCGGTCCCGCAGCTCTCCTCGATCGAGATGCTGTTCAAGCCGGGCACCGACCTCCTGGAGGCCCGGCAGCTCGTGCAGGAGCGCATGGCGACAGTCTCCCGCACCCTGCCGACCTGGGCGGCGCCCCCGGTGATATACCCGCCCGTCTCCACGACGGGCCGGTTCATGGAGATCGGGCTGTCGTCGAGGTCGATGAACCTCATGGACCTCTCGATGACGGCTTACTGGACCATCCGCACCCGGCTGCTGCGCGTGCCCGGCGTGGTCAACGTGGCGATCTGGGGCGAGCGCCTGAAGATGCCGCAGGTGCAGGTCGAGCCGACGCTCATGAGCGCGAACGGGGTCACGCTCGACCAGGTCATGCGCACGACGGCCGACGCGCTCGACGCCGGGATCCTGAAGTTCTCGAACGGCGCGCGGATCGGGACCGGCGGGTTCGTCGACACCCCGAACCAGCGGATCTCGGTGGAGCATCCCCTTCCGATTCTCGATCCGGCGAGCCTGGCCGATGTCCCCATCGAGGGCTCCCGGGCGGGGCCGCACGGGCGGGAGCTCCGGCTGGCCGACGTGGCGAGGGTCGTCTACGGCCACCAGCCGCTGATCGGCGACGCCGTCATCAACAACGGCCCCGGGCTCCTGCTCGTCGTGGAGAAGGCGCCCTGGGCGAACACGCTGGTGGCGACCCGCGGGGTCGAGCAGGCGCTGGAGGAGCTCCGTCCGGGGCTCCCCGGTGTGCAGATCGACTCCAAGGTCTTCCAGGCAGCCGACTTCATCGGCCTCGCCGTCCACAACCTGAGCATGGCCCTGCTGATCGGCTCGATCCTGGTGCTGCTCGTCCTGCTCTCGTTCCTCTTCGAGTGGCGGACCGCGCTGATCAGCCTGCTCGCGATCCCGCTGTCGCTGCTCGCGGCCGCGCTCGTGCTCGACCGCCTCGGGGCGACGATCAACACGATGGTGCTCGCCGGGTTCGTGATCGCGGTGGGGGTGGTCGTCGACGACGCGATCATCGACGTCGAGAACATCGTGCGCCGCCTGCGGCTGCACCGCGCGCAGGGGACCACGCTGTCCACGCCGCGCCTCATCCTCGACGCCTCGATCGAGGTGCGCGGCGCCATCATCTTCGCGACGCTGATCGATGTCGCGACGCTGCTGCCGATCTTCTTCATCAGCGGGCTGACCGGGGCGCTGTTCCGGCCGCTGGCCATGGCGTACGGGCTCGCCGTCCTGGCCTCGATGGGGGTCGCGCTCACGGTCACGCCGGCCCTCGCGCTGATCCTGCTGCGAAAGGCGCCGATCGAGCGGCGGGAGTCGCCGCTGGTGGTCTGGCTCCAGCGCGCCTACACCGCGCTGCTGGCGAGGGTCATGCGCCGCCCGCTTCGCATTGCGGTGGCCGGCAGCGTGATCGTCCTCGCGGGGGTCCTGGTCGTGCCGAGCCTCGGCCAGTCGCTGCTCCCGCAATTCAAGGAGCGCAACTTCCTGATGCACTGGCTCACCAAGCCCGGCACCTCGCTGCCGGAGGAGCGGCGGATCGTGACGGCGTCGAGCCGCGACCTCTCGGCGATCCCCGGCGTCCAGAGCTTCGGCTCCCACATCGGACAGGCGTTGCTCGCCGAGGAGGTGGTCGGCGGGAACTTCGGCGAGAACTGGGTGAGCCTGGACCCGAGGGCCGACTACGACAAGACCGTCGCGGCGATCCGGGGCGTGGCCGCGAGCTACCCGGGTCTCTACAGCGACGTGCTCACCTACTTCAACGAGCGCGTCGACGAGGTGCTGGCGGGGTCGAGCGAGCCGATCGTCGTCCGGATCTTCGGTCCCGACCTCCACGTGCTTCGCGCCCAGGCCGAGAAGGTCCTGAAGCTTCTCTCCGGCATCGACGGGGTGACCGAGCAGCACGTGGAGTTCCAGGAGGATGTTCCCCAGATCAACGTCCGGGTGAACCTCGCCGCGGCGCAGCGCTACGGGGTCAAGCCCGGCGACGTCCGTCGGGCCGCGGCGACGCTCGTTTCCGGCGAGGAGGTCGGCGACATCTTCCGGGACGGGAAGGCCTACGACGTCCAGGTCTGGAGCGTCCCGGAGACACGCAGCAGCGTGACCGACATCCGCCGGCTGCTGCTCGACACTCCGGACGGGGGGCACGTGCGGCTCGCGCAGGTGGCCGACGTGACGCTCCAGCCCGCCCCGAACGCCGTCCACCGCGAGCAGGGGTCGCGGAGCATCGAGGTGGCCGCCAACGTCTCGGGTCGGGACCTCGGGTCGGTGGTCGGGGACCTGCACGCGGCGCTGCAGCGGACACGGTCCCCGCTCGGCTACCACGCGGAGGTGCTCGGCGAGTTCGCGGAGCGCCAGTCGGCGCAGCGGAACCTGCTGACCCTCGCCATCGGCGCGGTGCTGGTGGTGTTCCTGCTGCTGCGCCGGGCCTTCCGGAGCTGGCGGCTGGCCACGATGTCGTTCCTCGCCCTGCCGATGGCTCTCGCCGGCGGCATCCTGGCGGCCTGGGCCGGCGGCGGCATCATCTCGATCGGCACGCTGGTCGGCTTCTTCACCGTCCTCGGCATCGCCGCCCGCAACGGGATCATGCTGATCAACCACCTCCAGCACCTGGAGCGGTTCGAGGGCGAGCCCTTCGGACCCGGGCTCGTCCTGCGGGGCGCGCGGGAGCGGCTCCGCCCGATCCTCATGACGGCGCTCGCGACCGGCCTCGCGCTGGTCCCGCTCGTGATCGCGGGGAACCTGCCCGGCCACGAGATCGAGCACCCGATGGCCGTCGTGATCGTCGGCGGGCTGGTCACCTCCACCCTGCTGAACCTGTTCGTGATCCCCTCGCTGTACCTGCGCTTCGCGAGGAGCGGAGCGTCGAGGGTCCCCGCGGAGCCATGAAGGAGGATGGGATGCGCCCGATTCACCTGATCGTCGGCGCCGGGGCCGTCGCGGTGGCGCTCGCCGCGTCCGCCTGCGTCGCGGGTCCGGCGCCGGGGCCGTCGCGGACGGAGGGCGCGGGAGGCACCCCCCGCGCGACGCTGCCGCCGGCGACCGCGGAGGACTATCCGGCCAGCTCGTTCACCGCCTCGACGCGAATCGACAACCGCTGGCTCCCGCTCGTTCCGGGAACCCAGTTCGTGTACGAGGGGACGGTCCGCCAGGGCGACCGGAAGGTCTCCCACCGCGTGGTCATGACCGTCACCGACCTGACGAAGAGGATCGACGGGGTGCCGTCGGTGGTCATCTGGGACCGCGACTACACGGCTGGCCAGCTCGTCGAGGGCGAGCTCGCGTTCTTCGCCCAGGACGGCGCCGGCAACGTCTGGCTGATGGGCGAGTACCCCGAGGAGTACGAGGACGGCGCGTTCGCCGGCGCGCCCGACACCTGGATCGTGGGCCTGCAGGGCGCGAGGCCCGGCATCATGATGAGGGCCGACCCGCGCACGGGAACCTCGAGCTACCTCCAGGGCTGGGCGCCCGCCATCGGGTTCGCCGATCGGGCGGTTGTGGAACTGACCGGGCAGCGGACCTGCGTGCCGGCCGGCTGCTACCGGCGGGTGCTCGTGATCGACGAGTGGAACCCCGACGAGCCGGGGGCCCACCAGCTCAAGTACTACGCCCTCGACGTGGGGAACGTGCGGGTCGGGTTCGCGGGGGCCGAAATGCAGCAGGAGGGGTTGGTCCTGACCTCGGTCACCCGGCTCGGTGCGCAGGAGCTGGCGCGCGCCCGCGCCGGGGCGCTGACCCTCGAGCGGCGCGCCTACGACGTCAAGCCGAACCTGTACGGCAGGACCGAGCCGGCGCGGGGCCCTGACGCGTCCGCCTGACCGATCCGAAGGCCGGTGTCGCCGTGGGGCGTGGGCCGGGCCGAGGCGAGGAACCAGGCCACGCCCGCGCCCGCTCCCTCCCCTGCGTCGCGTTGCCGCGGAGGGAGAGAGGTGGCCACCCGCGAGACGGCCAACGTTCCGAACACGTCTGAGGGTTCGGAGACATTGCCCGACTCCATTGGTGGAAGAGCACCACGTCGACGTATGGCCAAAGGGACTACATTGACGGCAACAACAACACTTGGAACAACGCAGCGAAGGTTTGGGTGGCGTGCACATCCTGAGCCGACGCAAGCTGGTCGTCGGTCTGGTGGCCCTGGTGCTGGTGCTGGTCCTCGGCGCTGGGGCCAGCCTTCTGTTTCGTTCGACGGAGACCGCGGCCGGGCCGCTGAATCCGCACTACCGGCCTGGTCATTGGTACCGGATCGGCGGCAGGATGCTGCCAGGGTCGCTCTATGCCTTCCAAGCCGCGTTCGTCGAGAACCACACGAACGTGAGGGCGGTCCTCGTGAAGATCGTGCCGGTGGGACTGCCTGCTGGCGTGAGGCTCGTGAAGACGTTCGTCATGCTCCACGGACCGTATCTGGGAAGCGAGTCATATCCCCTCACGAACCCCGTTCTTCGGAACATCCCCACGCGACCCTTGGCGGGCACGGTGGTTCCTCCAGGAACAACCAAGAAGCCGGGCATCGTTGAGATCGTTGCGGTCGTCACCCCTGCGCACTCCGGGGTCTTCCTGACGCGGGGGGTTCGCGTCTACTACCGGGTCGCTGGGACCGAGTACAGCTACTTTGAACCGGCGCAATGGGCACTATGCGTGCAGCCGGCTCGTTGTCCCGGTTGGGCATGACGCGCAGGTCCCTCTCCCCCGACGGGCGGCCCGCCAGGGGCAAACCTCTGCTCTCATCCCCGCCCGCGGGCCGTGCCCCCCATGCCCGGTTTCGCGGCCGGCCCGGGGGTGGCCCTATCTCCCACCCCCGCGTCGCGTTGACTCTGGGCGACCGCGGCGGTACCGTCCGGCCGGTTGCCGGGGAAGGCATGCTCCCGCACAGGAGGTCGCGATGGCACTTCCGTCCTACGTCCACGGCGCGTCAGACGTCGCGCTGTTCGGCGACACGATCGGGGCGCACTTCGACCGCGTCGCGGCCGACCACGCCGAGGCCGAGGCCCTGGTCTCCCGGCACCAGGGCCTCCGCTACACCTACGGCGAGCTGGCCGTCGAGGTCGACCGCCTGGCGCGCGCGCTCATGGCCGCCGGGATCGGCAAGGGCGACCGCGTCGGCATCTGGAGCCCGAACGTCGCCGAGTGGGTGATCGTGCAGTACGCGACCGCGAAGATGGGCGCGATCCTCGTCAACATCAACCCCGCCTACCGCTCGTTCGAGCTCGAGTACGCACTGAACCAGTCGGGCGTCTCGCTGCTGATCGCCGCGAGGGGCTTCCGGGCCACCGACTACGTGGCGATCCTGCACGAGCTGGCGCCCGAGCTCGCGGTCGACGCGCCGGGAGGCCTCCACGCCCAGCGGCTGCCGGGCCTGCGCTCGGTGGTGCTGCTCGGCCCGCGGCAGGACCCGATGGGCGCGGCGTGGTCCTGGGACGAGCTGCTGGCGATGGCCGATCGGGTGTCCGACGAGGATCTCCGCGAGCGCGCGTCGACGCTCGAGTTCGACGACGCCATCAACATCCAGTACACGTCGGGCACGACCGGGCTGCCCAAGGGCGCGACGCTCTCGCACCACAACATCCTGAACAACGGGTTCTTCATCGGCGAGCGGATGCGCCTCACGCCCGCCGACCGGGTCTGCCTGCCGGTGCCCTTCTACCACACGTTCGGGATGGTCCTCGGCAACCTCGCCGCCATGACCCACGGCGCGGCGATCGTGCTGCCCGGCGAGGCCTACGACGCGCGGGCGGCGCTCGAGACCGTCCAGGAGGAGCGCTGCACGGTCCTGCACGGGGTGCCGACCATGTTCATCGGCGAGCTGGAGCACCCGGAGTTCGACGCGTTCGACCTCTCGACCCTTCGGACCGGCATCATGGCCGGGTCGCCCTGCCCGGTCGAGGTCATGCGCAAGGTCATCGACCGCATGCACATGACCGAGGTGACGATCTGCTACGGGATGACCGAGACCTCGCCGGTCTCGTTCCAGTCGAACGTCGACGACGACATCGAGACGCGGGTCTCGACCGTCGGCGCGATCCACCCGCACGTCGAGGTGAAGGTCGTCGACCCCGTCAGCGGCCAGGTCGTGCCGCGCGGCGAGACCGGCGAGCTCTGCACGCGGGGCTACCCGGTGATGCTCGGCTACTGGGAGAACGAGGAGGCGACCGGCGAGGCGATCGACGCGGCGCGGTGGATGCACACGGGCGACCTCGCGGTCATGCGCGAGGACGGCTACGCGAACATCGTCGGTCGCATCAAGGACATGGTGATCCGCGGCGGCGAGAACGTGTACCCGCGCGAGGTCGAGGAGTTCCTCTACACGCACCCGAAGGTCGCCGACGTCCAGGTGATCGGCGTGCCCGACCCGAAGTACGGGGAGGAGCTCTGCGCCTGGGTCAAGCTGAAGGCCGGCGAGCGGGCCACCGAGGATGAGATCCGCGAGTTCTGCCGCGGCAGGATCGCGACGTTCAAGATCCCGCGGTACGTGCGGTTCACCGACGAGTTCCCGATGACGATCACCGGCAAGATCCAGAAGTACCGGATGCGCGAGATCTCCACCAAGGAGCTCGGGCTGGAGTCGGCCGCCGGGATCAAGACGGCGTAGGGGGCTCGCCCCGCGGCGCCGCCACCGGCGCGCCGCGGCGAACAAGCATGTGGGTGAGGGCCAGCGCGTCGTGCACGGCCGCGCCGCCCGTGTCGTTGTTGAAGTAGACGAAGGCGTCGCGCGCCGGCAGCGCGGCGATGCGGTCGGCCCAGCGGCGGAGCTTGTCGGTGCGGTACCCGGGCTCGAACCAGCCGCCCTGGTGGAAGCGCACGTACGCCCAGCCGCCGGTCACGATCCCCGGCACGCGGGCGCCGGGGCGGTCGGCCAGCACCAGCGCGGCGCCGGCTCCGTCCAGCAGGTCGAGCACCGCCGGCGTGGACCAGGACGGGTCGCGGAACTCGAACGCCGCCCGCATGCCGGGAGGGAGGGCGCGAAGCAGCGCCCGCAGCCGGTCGCGGTCCGCCGGGAAGTGCGGCGGCAGCTGGAAGAGCACCGGACCGAGCCGGTCGCCCAGGCCGCGCGCCCGGGACCAGAGCAGCTCGACCGGGTCCCGCGGGGCCGCGAGGCGGCGGATGTGCGTGATGAACCGGCTCACCTTCACGGACATCACGAACCCCGGCGGGGTCTCGGCCCGCCAGGTCGCGAACGCCTCCGCCGAGGGCAGCCGGTAGAACGAGGCGTTCAGCTCGACCGTCGGGAAGAGCGTCGCGTAGTGGGGGAGCCACGACCGCACGGGCAGGCCCGGCGGGTACACGACCCCCCGCCAGTCGTCGTACTGCCAGCCACTGGTGCCGACGTGGATCACGGGGCGGACCTCCGCGACCGCCGTCCTCACCTCGATCGTACCGGCGCGTCGGCCGGGCCGGGTAGGATCGGGCCGTGACCGACCCCCAGACGATCCTCGCCGGGCTGAACCCCGCCCAGCGCGAGGCCGCGGAGGCGGTGCGGGGGCCCGTGGCGATCCTCGCCGGCGCCGGCACCGGGAAGACCACGACGATCACGCGGCGGATCGCGAGCCAGGTCGCCTCCGGAGCGTTCGAGGCTCGCCGGATCCTGGCGGTGACGTTCACCGACAAGGCGGCCGGCGAGCTGCGGGCGCGGCTCGCGGCGCTCGGCGTCGAGGGCGTCGAGGCGCGGACGTTCCACGCGGCGGCGCTGGCCCAGCTCGCGCAGCTCTGGCCGCGGCACGCCGGAACGCCGCTCGGCGAGGTGCTGGACCACAAGGCGCCGCTGCTGGCGAGCCTCGCGAACGCGCTGCCCGCTCCGCACAAGTTCCTGCCGCGACGCGACCTCGCCTCCGAGATCGAATGGGCGAAGAACCGGATGGTCCCGCCCGAGCGCTACCTGGACGAGGTGGCGGCGACCGGCCACGAGCCGCCGATCCCGACCGAGCTGATGGACCGCGTCTACCGCGGCTACGAGCGGCGCAAGGGCGCGACGGGGCGGCTCGACTTCGAGGACATGCTGGCGCAGGCGGTGCGGATGCTCGACGAGTTCCCGCGGGCGGCCGAGCAGGTGCGCGCTCGCTACCACGCGTTCACCGTCGACGAGTTCCAGGACGTGAACCCGCTGCAGGCCGCGCTGCTCGACCGCTGGCTCGGCGGCCGCGACGAGCTGTGCGTGGTCGGGGACGACTACCAGACGATCTACGGGTTCACCGGCGCGACGCCCGGCTACCTGCTGGGGTTCGCGCGGCGGTTCCCGCGCGCCAGGATCGTCGCGCTCGAGGAGAACTACCGCTCGACGCCCGAGGTCCTGGCGGTGGCGAACCGGCTTGCGCCGCGGCTCGGCGGGTTCGAGAAGCGGCTCCGAGCGACGCGGCCGCCCGGGCCGGCACCCGTCGCGCGGGCGGCGCCGAGCGAGGCGGCCGAGGTGGGGTTCGTCGTCGAGGAGGCGCGGCGCCTGCACCGGGACCAGGGCGTGCCCTACGAGGAGATGGCCGTCCTGTACCGGATCAACGCCCGGTCCGAGCGCTTCGAGGAGGCGCTCGCGGCGGCGCACGTCCCCTACCAGGTTCGCGACGGCGCGTTCCTGCGGCGACCGGGGCCGCGAGCGGCGCTCCACCGGCTTCGGAGCGCCGACGGCGAGGTCTCGACGGCCGTCGCCCGGGTGACGAACGCGCTGGGGTTCGACGCGGGGGCGGCGGCTCCCGGCGGCGCCTCGGCCGAGGTCGACGTCGACGGGGGCTCGGCCGAGGAGGTCACGCGCCAGGCCGACCTGGCGCGCCTGCGCGACCTCGCCGACGAGTTCTCGCGGTCGAACCCCGAGGCGACGATCGCCGACTTCCTGACCGAGCTCGGGCGCCGGTTCGCCGCCGAGGGGGAGGGGCGCGGGGTCAACCTGCTCACCTACCACCGCGCGAAGGGCCTGGAGTTCGACGCGGTGTTCCTGCCGCGCCTGCTCGACGGGGAGCTGCCGTTCAGGTCGGGGCGGAGTCGCGCACCGGTGCAGGAGGAGCGGCGGCTGCTCTACGTCGGGATCACCCGGGCCCGGCGACACCTCGCGATCACGTGGCCGGCCGACGTCCGGGGCGGGCCGAGCCCGTTCCTCGACGAGCTGGGGCTCCGGCCGGCGGCGCCGCCGCGGACGGGCGGCCGCGTCTCGGGAGCGCCGCGGACCGGGGCGGCGCGAGCCGCCGGCGGGGGCGACGTGGACGGGACGACCGCCGATGGCGACCTCTACGAGGGGCTTCGCCGGTGGCGCAAGGAGCGGGCGGGCCGCGACGGGGTGCCTGCCTACGTCGTGTTCCACGACGCGACCCTCGCGGCCATCGCGGCTCGGGAGCCCAGGTCGCTCGGCGAGCTGTTCGGGATCCCGGGCGTCGGTCCGGCCAAGCTCGAGCGGTACGGGCCGGAGGTGCTGGCCGTCGTCGCGGCCGCGGGGGCGCCGGGGGACTAGCGTGCTGGTGCTCTCGCGCGACGACGTCGAGCGGCTGCTCGACCCCGATCGGCTGATCGAGGCGGTCGCCTCGGCCATGGCCGAGCTCAGCGCGGGGGCGGCCTCGATGCCGCCGCGGGTGGCCGCGATGGTCGAGCCTGCCGGCGGCCTGCTCGGCGCGATGCCGGCCTTCCTCCCCTCCGCGGGGATGCTCGAGACCAAGCTCGTCGGGGTGTTCCCCGGGAACGCGTCCCGCGGGCTCGCCACCCACCAGGCGGTGATCGTCGCGTTCGATCCCGACACCGGGGTCCCGGCGGCGCTCATGGACGGCTCGTTCGTCACGCAGGCGCGGACGGCCGCCGGCTCGGCCC
>JAJYHN010000086.1 GCA_021784765.1 Actinomycetes bacterium | reverse complement strand
CCGTGCTGACGAAGCGGCCGGCGCGGCCGGGTCCGGCGGAGCTCGAACGGAACCCGCGCGCGCGAAGCGCGCGCCTGCGAGCGGCCGAGCGGACGGTGCCCGGGGAGGCAGCGTGAGCCGCGCCGCCGTGGCGGGCGCAGCGTCGGCGGGCGCCGTGCCGGCGCCGCGTCCCTCGCGGGCGGAGGTGGCGCCTCGGGAGGTCGTTCGCCCGGCGGCTCGCCCGACGCCCAAGCCCATGCCTCGCCCCTCGGGGGCGGGTGCGCCCCGGTCCCGGTCGCGCCCCCGGGCCCGGCGACGCCGAGGGCTGCCGTTCGTGATCCTCGCGACGGTCATGGTGGGTACGCTGCTCGTCGCGATCGTGGCGCTGCAGGCGCTCGCCTCGCAGGCGTCGTTCAGCATCCAGCACCTCCAGGCCGAGACGCAGGGACTGAAGCTCGACTACGGCGAGCTGAAGCTCCAGGTCGCCGAGCTGTCCTCGCCCGAGCGCGTCGCCAAGGCGGCGCACCGGATGGGCTACGTGCTGCCGACGGACGTGCAGACGATCGTGGTGAAGGGGCTGCCGTCGCCGTCGGGGGTTCGCCACGGCGGCCGGGGGCTGGCCTTCTCGTTGAAGGGTGTGATCGGGGAGCAGCCGTGAGCGGGCGGCGGACGACGTCCCCATCCCCCCGGCGTCCGCGATCTCTGACCCGTCCCGGCACGTCGGGTCACCCGCCGCACCGGCGGTTGGTCGCGATGCTCGCGATCCTCGCCGTCGGGTTCGCCGGCATCCTCGTGCGGCTGTTCGTCCTACAGGTCAAGGACGCGGCCGCGCTCCAGCGGATGGCGATCGATCAGCGGATCCGCAGCGTGACGCTGCCGGCGCCGCGCGGGACGATCTTCGACCGCAACGGCCGCGAGCTCGCCATGTCGCTGCCCGCCGACGACGTCTACGTCGACCCGCAGCTCGTCCGGAACGCGGCGGCGGAGGCCCCGACCGTGGCCTCGATCCTCGGGCTGAAGGAGGCAGCGGTCCTCCAGCTGCTCTCGACGAAGGCGACGGCGGGCGGGCAGCCGGTCCACTTCGCTTGGGTCAAGATGGGGGTCGACCTCCAGACGGCTCGGCTCCTCGCGTCGCACGACCTCGCCGGCATCGGCATGCTCTCCGACACGCGGCGCTACTACCCGAACGGGCCGCTGGCGCCGCAGGTGCTCGGCGTCGTCGGCGTGGACGGCGCGGGGCTCGCGGGACTGGAGCTCCAGTACCAGAGCCTGCTCGCCGGCAAGCCGGGGCACGAGGTCGTCCAGGAGGATCCCTCGGGCACGCTCATCCCGCAGGCGGGCGCGACGCACACGGCGCCCGTGCCGGGCGACGACCTCGTGCTCACCATCGACCGGGACATCCAGTACCGGGCGCAGCAGTCCCTGGCCGAGGCCGTGCAGCGCAACCACGCGAGGAGCGGCACGGTCATCGTCATGAACCCGCACACCGGCGCCATCCTCGCCATGGCGACCTATCCGTGGTTCGACCCCAACAACGTCGCGGCCTCGAACCCGGCGACGATCACGAACTCGGCGGTGACCGACGTCTACGAGCCGGGGTCGGTGAACAAGATCGTGACGGCGGCTGCAGCCCTGCAAGAGGGTGTCCTCAACCTCAACACGAGATTCATGGTTCCCGACCAGGTCACGGTGTACGGGGACGTCATCCACGACGCGGAGATCCACCCGACCGAGCCCATGACCCTCGCCGACATCCTGGCCTACTCGAGCAACATCGGGGCCATCAAGGTGGCCGCCCTGCTCGGCGAGCGCCGCTTCTTCAACTATCTGCAGGCGTTCGGCTACGGTCGACCGACCGGGATCGACTTCCCGGGCGAGTCGCCCGGCATCCTGCCGCCACTCTCCCAGTGGTCGGGGACGAGCATGGCGACCATCCCGTTCGGGCAGGGGATCGCCGTCACGCCGCTGCAGATGGCCTGTGTGTACGCGACGATCGCCAACGGAGGGGTCTGGGTGCAGCCTCGGCTGGTCCGAGGGACGATCGGACCCGACGGGCAGTTCCAGCCAGCGCCAGCGCCGGCCACACGCCGGGTCGTGTCGGAGCGGACGGCCCGCACGGTTGCCGAGCTGCTCGCCTACGGCGTCGACGTCGGGACCGGGGTGCAGGCGCAGATCCCCGGGTTCTGGGTGGCCGGCAAGACGGGGACGGCCCAGATCCCGAACCCGAAGGGCGGCGGGTACCTTCCGAACGTCTACGACGCGTCCTTCATGGGCTTCACTCCGGCCTCGAACCCCCAGATCGTGGTGGTGGCCATCCTCGACCGGCCGAGCACCGTCTACGGGGGGGTCGCGGCGGCCCCGCTGTTCCGCGACGTGGCCCGGTTCGCGCTGGCCCACCTCCGGATCCCGCCGGCCTCGAAGCCGCCGATCCCACCGCACGCCATCCCGGCGGGGTAGGGTGCGATCGGCCGTGCTAGACTCCGCGCACGCCGGCGCCCCGGGCGATCCCGGAGGCGCGCCCGCGGGCCCCGCCCGCGCGATCGCAACGTTGATCCACTCCCCCCGCGACATCGCGGCCGGCGTGCGCCTGGCCGATCTGGTCGCCCCGCTCGCCGACGCGGCCGTGCGGGGCGACGTCGACGTTCCCGTGCGGGACCTGACCTACCGGTCCGGCGAGTGCCGGCCGGGGTTGCTGTTCTTCTGCGTGCCCGGGACCCACGTCGACGGGCACGACTTCGCACCGGAGGCCGCGGCCGCCGGCGCGGTGGGCGTGGTCGCGGAGCGCTTCCTCCAGGGGCTGCCGGCCGGCTGCGCGCAGGTGCGCGTGCCCTCGGTCCGCGCGGCGATGGGGCCGGTGTCGGCCACGTTCTTCGGGCGGCCGGCCGACCGCATGCGAGTGGTGGGCGTCACCGGGACGAACGGGAAGACCACCACGACGTTCCTGCTCGAGTCGATCTTCCGCGCGGCGGGCCTCGTGCCCGGCGTCGTCGGCACGACCGGGGTGCGCGTCGACGGGCGGCCGGTGCCGTTCGACCGCACGACGCCGGAGGCCCCGGACCTGCACCGGCTGTTCGCCGGGATGGTCGCGGAGGGCGTCGAGGCGGTCGCGGCGGAGGTGTCCTCGCACGGCCTCGACCAGCATCGCGTGGACGGAACGCGCTTCGCATGCGCCGTCTTCACCAACCTGTCCCAGGACCACCTCGACTACCACGGGACGATGGAGGCCTACTTCACGGCAAAAGCGCGGCTCTTCACCCCCGTGCTCGCCGACCGGGCGGTCGTGAACGCCGATTCGCCCGAGGGGCGCCGGCTCGTCGCGACGTCGCGGATCCCGGTGCGAACGTTCGGAACCGACGACGCCGCCGACGTGCGCGCCACCCGCGTGGCGGTCGGCCCGGCGGGGCTCTCGTTCGTCGTGGATGGGCTGAGGGTCGAGTCGAGGCTTCGAGGGACGTTCAACGTCTCGAACTGCCTGGCCGCGTACGCGGCTGCACGTGAACTGGAGATCGAGGGTTCTGCTATCGCCGATGGCATCGCCGCCCTGGAGGGCGTGCCCGGGAGGGTCGAGGCGGTGGACGCCGGACAGGCCTTCTCGGTGCTGGTCGACTACGCCCATACCCCGGACGGGCTCGACAACGTCCTGCGGGACGCCCGCGCGCTGGCCGGCCCGGCGAGGGTCATCGCGGTGTTCGGGTGCGGTGGCGACCGCGATCGCGCGAAGCGGCCCCTGATGGGGGAGGCCGCCACGCGGTGGGCAGACCTCACGGTGGTGACGAGCGACAACCCGCGGTCGGAGGATCCCGAGGCGATCGTCGACGAGATCGTTCCCGGCGCGCGGCGCGGCGGCCGTCCGTTCACGACCGAGGTCGACCGGCGTCACGCGATCAGGGTCGCGCTCGCGACGGCGCGCCCGGGCGACGTGGTCGTGATCGCGGGCAAGGGGCACGAGACCGGACAGCAGTTCGCCGACCGCACGATCCCGTTCGACGACCGGGTGGTCGCGCGGGAGGAGCTCGCGGCGCTCCTCGGGGAGTCGCCGTGAGGCCCCGCACGGTCGCCGAGGTCGCCCTCGCCGTCGGCGGTGTCGTGAGCGGCCCGTCCGGGGCGGGCGAGGCCCTCGCGTCGCGCGTGGTCATCGACAGCCGTCGGGCGGCGCCCGGGGACCTGTTCGTCGCGCTGCCGGGCGCGCGGGCGGACGGGCACGCGTTCGTCGCGGACGCCGCCGCGAGGGGAGCGGTGGCCGCGCTCGTCGGGCGCGAGCGCGGCCGGCCGGAAGTCGCCGACGCCCCGGAGCGGCCCGGCGGATCCGGCGGCTCACCGGTCCTGGTCGAGGTCGACGACCCGGGGCTCGCCCTGGCCGCGCTCGCCGCCGACGAGCGGGGGCGCACCGCGGCGACCGTGGTCGCCATCACCGGCTCGAGCGGGAAGACGTGCACGAAGGACCTGACGGCCGCCGTCCTCTCGACGCGGCTGCGGGTGACCGCGAGCCCTGCGTCCTACAACAACGAGATCGGTCTGCCGCTGACGCTGCTCGCCCTGGACGAGGGCACCGAGGCCGTCGTCACCGAGATGGGCATGCGCGGCCCCGGCCAGATCCGGTCCCTGTGCGACATCGCGCGCCCGCAGGTCGGGGTGGTGACCAACGTCGGGGTGGCCCACATCGAGCTGCTCGGCTCGCGCGAGGCCATTCGCGAGGCGAAGGCCGAGCTGCCGGCGTCGCTTCCGGCCGACGGCGTCGCCGTGCTGAACGCCGACGACGCGTCGGCCCGCTCGTACGCGGGGCGCACCCCGGCGCGGTCTGTGCTGTTCGGTCTGGGTCCGGGCGCCGACGTGCTGGCCGAGGACGTCGAGCTCGAGCCGGCGACGGGTCGCGCGAGCTTCGTCCTCGTGGCCCCCGACGGCCGGGCCAGGGCGCGGCTGGCCGTTCCCGGCGAGCACATGGTGGCGAACGCGCTGGCGGCCGCGGCGGTCGGCTGGGCCCTCGGCGTCCCGGTCGCGGACGCTGCGGCGGCGCTGTCGACCGCCCGCGTGTCGGGCGGCCGCATGGACGTGTTCGAGACGGCCGACGGCGTCCGGGTCATCGACGACGCCTACAACGCGAACCCCGACTCGATGGCCGCCGGCCTGAAGGCCCTCCGGCGGATGGCGGCCGGGGGGCGGACGGTGGCGGTGCTCGGCGAGATGGCCGAGATCGGCCCCATCGCCCCGGAGGAGCACGCGCGGGTCGGCGAGCTGCTCGCGCGCCTCGGCATCGACGCGCTGATCGCCGTCGGCCCGGGGGCGGCGCCGATCGCGGCGGCCGCGGCGCGCGAGGGCCTCGAGCCCGATCTGATCGTCGCCTGCGAGGGCCCCGAGGCGGCCGTCGAGGCTGTGCGCTCGCTGGCCGGTCCCGGCGACCTGGTCCTGGTGAAGGCCTCGCGGGTGGCACGCCTCGACCGCGTCGCCCGCGTGCTGCGCGGCGCCGAGGCGGCCGAGCCCGGGCCGGCCGACCTGCTTCCTCGAGGGGGCGGCTCGTGAAGTCGATCCTCGTCGCCGCGGCCGTGGGGTTCTTCGTGACCCTGCTGCTGACCGCCGTCGCCATCCGCGTGTTCCGCGCGTGGGGATGGGGGCAGCGGATCCGCGAGGATGGGCCGCGAGGGCACCTCGAGAAGATGGGGACCCCGACGATGGGGGGCCTCGTGATCATCGTGGCGGTGGTCGCCGCCTACCTGGCCGCGAGGGTGGCCTTCGAGCAGTTCACGGCGGCCGGGCTCTCGACGCTCGGCGTGATGATCGGGCTCGGCGCGGTGGGCGCCACCGACGATCTGATCAAGATCCTCCGGCGTCGCTCGCTCGGCCTCGGCAAGACGGCGAAGATGGTCGGCCAGGCGGCGGTGGCCCTCGCGTTCGCGTGGACGATCGTGCACTGGGGGCACGTGCCGCCGCACCTGTCCTTCATCACCGACACCGGCATCAGGCTCGGGCTCGCGTTCTACCTGTGGGTGACGGTCATGGTGATCGCGTCCTCGAACGGCGTGAACCTGACCGACGGGCTCGACGGCCTGGCGTCGGGCTCGGCCGCGCTGGTCTTCGCGGCCTATGTGGTGATTGCCTTCTGGCAGTTCCGCCACGCGTGCGAGCTCGGCATCAAGGGCGTCTGCTATCCGATCGGCGTCGGCTCCGCGCTGGACGTGGCGATCATCTCGGCCGGCGCGCTCGGGGCCGTCGCCGGATTCCTGTGGTGGAACGCCGCCCCGGCCAAGATCTTCATGGGCGACACGGGAGCACTGGCGCTCGGCGGCCTGATGGCGGCGATCGCCGTCAACACCGACACGCAGCTGCTGCTGCTCGTGCTCGGCGGCATCTACGTGCTCGAGACCACCTCGGTCATCGCACAGGTCGCCTCGTTCCGGCTCACGGGGCGGCGGGTGTTCCGGATGGCGCCGCTGCACCATCACTTCGAGCTGGCCGGCTGGCCGGAGTTCACGGTGGTCGTCCGCTTCTGGATCATCTCCGGCCTCGCGGTGGCATTTGGACTCGGGCTCTTCTACGCGGACTTCCTGGCGCGAGGCGGAGGGGGTGGATGATGGCCGAGGAGATCGTCGAGCGGATCGTCGAGCGCCGCGGCAGGGCGGCGACCTTCGCCGGGGTGCGTGCCGTCGTCGTCGGCTACGGGACGAGCGGGCGCGCCGCCGCGCGAGCGCTCGCCGGGCGCGGGGCGTCGGTCGTCGTGAGCGAGGCCCGGGATGCCGCCGACCTCCTGGACGCCGACCCACCGGGCGATCCCGGGAGCCTCTCCGGGGCCGTCGAGCTGCGGGCCGGCGGTCACCGGCCCGAGCACCTGGACGGGGCCGACCTGGTGGTGGTGAGCCCGGGCGTTCCGCCGACGGCGCCGGTCGTCGGCTGGGCGCGCGAGCGTGGTCTCCCGGTTTGGGGAGAGCTCGAGCTCGGCGCGCGGATCGCCCGCGCGCCCTATCTGGCGGTGACCGGTACCAATGGGAAGTCGACGACGGTCGAGCTGCTCGCGGAGATCCTTCGCGCGGCCGGGCTGCGCGCTCGCGCCTGCGGGAACGTCGGCTACCCGTTCCCGGAAGCCGCCGGCGAGGATCTCGATGCGCTGGTCGTGGAGGCCTCGTCGTTCCAGCTCGCGTTCCACGAGACGTTCCGGCCGCGCGTCTCGGTGCTGCTGAACGTGGCGCCCGACCACCTGGACTGGCACGGGTCGTCCGAGGCCTACGCGGGGGCCAAGGCGCGGGTCCACGCCGCCCAGGGGGAGGGCGACGTCCACGTGGGCAACGCCGAGGATGCCGGGGCCGCGGCGATCTCCCGCGAGGCGCCGTGCGAGGTCCGGTGGTTTCGGGCCGGGCCGCCCCTGGAGGGCGAGGTGGGCGTCGAGGATGGGGCCGTGGTCGCCCGGATCGACGGTCGGCGCCTTCCCCTCGGCAGCCCGAACCTCGCCGGCGCGCTGCTTGCCGACGCCGCCGCCGCCGCCGCCGCCGCGCTCGCCTTCGGGGTCGACGCGGCGGCGATCGGGGCCGGCCTGGCATCGTTCCGCGCGCTGCCCCACCGCGGCGAGGAGGTCGCCCGCGCGGGCATCGTTCGGTTCCTCGACGACTCGAAGGCGACGAACGTCCACGCCGCGCTCGCGGCGCTGGCCGGGCGGCGCCAGACCGTGCTGATCGCGGGCGGGCTCGCGAAGGGCGTCGAGCTCTCGGCGCTCGCCGACGCGGCGCCATCGCTCGCCGCGGTGGTGGCGATCGGGGAGGCGGCGGCGGCCCTGGAGGAGGCCTTCGACGGTCGGGGCGTGGTCGTCCGCAGGGCCGGCTCGATGGAGGAGGCGGTGGAGGCCGCGTGGGAGGAGGCCCACCCCGGGGAGGTCGTGCTGCTGGCCCCCGCGTGCGCCTCGATGGACATGTTCCGCGACTACGCCGACCGCGGGGAGAGGTTCGCGGCCGCGGCGAGGGATCTTGCCGCCGTCGTGAATGCTGGCGGAGACCCCGCGCTCGGCCCGGGAGGGTGAGTCCCCGGGACGGGTGGCCCGACACAGCGCGATGACGACGGGGGAGCGAGGAGGGGATCGAATGGCAGGGGAGGCAACCGTCGAGACCGCCGGCAGCCGGCCGCGCCTGCGGCTGGTGCGTCCGGACGAGCTGCCTCCTGCCGTCCAGCGCGCCCGGCTGGAGCGAAACGTCCGGCGGTCGCTCTCGGTGCTGGCGGTGACGGTCGCGGCGCTGACCGTCTTCGGGCTCGTCATGGTGCTCTCGGCGAGCTCCATCACCGCGTACACGCAGTACGGCTCGAGCTTCGTGTTCTTCAAGCGCCAGGCGATCTTCGCGATCGCCGGCGCGCTGGCCGCCGTGGTCGCCGCGCGGATCGACTACCACGTCTGGCAGCGGCTCTGGTTCCCGCTCGCCGGGGTGACGGTGCTGCTGCTGGCGATGGTGCTCGTCCCGTCGACCGGCGTGAGCATCGCCGGCTCCTCGCGCTGGATCCCGCTCGGGCCGTTCTCGTTGCAGCCCTCCGAGCTCGCGAAGTTCGTCGTCGTCGCCGCCGGGGCCGCGATCCTCACTCGCAACCACCGCCTCGTCGGGGAGCCGCTGCGGATGTCGGCGCTGCTGCTCATGCTGCTCGGCGGCATGGTCGGGCTCGTGATGCTCCAGCCGGACCTCGGGACGGCCATGATCATCACCGGGGCCGTCTTCGTGCTGCTGTTCGTCTCGGGGATCTCGCTTCGATGGCTGGCCGGCGCCGCGACCCTGGTGCTGGCGGGCGGCGCCGGCCTGATCCTGTCGGCCTCCTACCGCCGAACGAGGTTCCTCGCGTTCCTGCACCCGTGGTCGGACCCGCACAACACCGGCTACCAGACGATCCAGGGGCTCCTCGCGCTGGGGTCCGGCCACTGGTTCGGGGTCGGCCTCGGCGCCAGCCGGGCCGCGTGGGGGTACGTGCCGAACGCGTTCACCGACTTCATCTACGCGATCATCGGCGAGGAGCTCGGCCTGATCGGCGCGGTGGCGTTGCTCGCGATCTTCGCGGCGATGGTGTGGGCCGGGATCCGCATCGCCATCAAGGCGCCCGACACCTACGGCCGGCTGCTCGCCGCCGGCATCATCGGGTGGCTCGGGCTCCAGGCCATCATCAACATGGGCACGGTGGTCGGGGTGCTCCCGATCACCGGCGTGCCGTTGCCGTTCGTCTCCTACGGGGGGTCGTCGCTGATCGTCTCGCTCGCCTCGGTGGGCGTGCTGTGGTCGATCGGGCGGTCGACGCTGGCGAAGCTGACGCGGGGGCAGCGGGCCGCCCGCGGCAAGGGCCCGGGCCGTCCCAGGCGGGCCGCGCCGGTCACCGCAGCTGCCCGCCCGGAACCGTGAGCCTCCGGGTCGTCGTGGCTGCCGGCGGAACCGCCGGCCACGTGTTCCCCGGCCTCGCCCTCGCGCGCGAGCTCGCCGTCAGGGGACACAGGCCCTGCTTCGTCGGCACCGCGGCCGGGCAGGAGGCCCGGCTGGTGCCGGAGGCGGGGTTCCCCTTCGCCGCGGTGCCGGCGACGCCGTTCCTTCGGGAGCTCTCGCCGCGGGCGCTCCGCGGCCCGGCGGTGGCCGCGCGGGCGGTCGGTGCTGCGCGCCGGCTCGTCCGGGGGGCCGACGTCGTGATCGGCATGGGCGGGTACGCCAGCCTGCCGACGGCGCTCGCGGCCCGGATGGAACGCGTCCCGCTGGCGCTGCACGAGCAGAACGCGGTCCCGGGGCTCGCCAACCGCATCGTGGCGCGGGCCGCGGCGGCGGTCGCGCTCGGGTTCGCCGACGCCGCGGCGCGGCTGCCCCGCGGGACCCGGACGGTCGTGACCGGCAACCCGGTGCGCGAGTCGATCCTCGCCGTGCCGGCCGCGCGCGAGCGCCTGGCGGCCGAGGCGCGTGAGGCGTGGGACCTTGCACCGGGGCACACGACGCTGGTGGTGTTCGGCGGCAGCCAGGGCGCCCGAAGGATCGACCTCGCCGCCGTGGCCGCGTGCCGGATCCTCGCCTCGCGGAACGACCTCCAGGTCCTGCTGATCACCGGCCCGTCCAACCTGGAGGAGACGCGCGCCCTGCTCCCGGCGGCCGGCGCCCTGCTCGTGCG
>JAJYHN010000036.1 GCA_021784765.1 Actinomycetes bacterium | reverse complement strand
GAGGTAGTCGCGGGCGCCCGGGGCGACCTCGAGCGTGAGCCTGCGCTCGGAGAGCCGCCGGCCGAGCGCGGCGAGCTGGATGTCGACGATCCGCCCGATCTGCTCGCGCGACAGGGGCTCGAACACCAGGATCTCGTCGATCCGGTTCACGAACTCCGGCCGGAAGTGCGCCCGGACCGCCTCCATCACCGCCGCCCGGCGACGCTCCGGCGGCACGCCGGGATCGGCGAACCCCGCCCCGCCCAGGTTCGAGGTCATGATCACGATCGTGTTGCGGTAATCGACCGTACGGCCGTGGCCGTCGGTCAGGCGCCCGTCGTCGAGCAGCTGCAGGAGCACGTTGAACACGTCGGCGTGCGCCTTCTCGATCTCGTCGAGCAGCACCACCGAATAGGGCCGGCGCCGGACGGCCTCGGTGAGCTGCCCGCCCTCCTCGTACCCCACGTAGCCGGGGGGCGCACCGACCAGCCGCGAGACGGTGTGCCGCTCCTGGTACTCGCTCATGTCGATCCGCACCATCGCACGCTCGTCGTCGAACAGGTCCTCGGCGAGCGCCCGCGCGAGCTCGGTCTTGCCGACCCCGGTCGGCCCGAGGAACAGGAAGGATCCGATCGGCCGGCCCGGGTCCGACAGGCCGGCCCGCGAACGCCGGATCGCGTTCGCGACGGCCGACACGGCCTCGTCCTGGCCGACCACGCGCCGGTGCAGCCCCTCCTCCAGGTGGACGAGCTTGCGCATCTCGCCCTCGATCAGGCGCGAGACCGGGATGCCGGTCCACGAGGACACGACCTCGGCGACGTCCTCGTCGCCGACCTCCTCCTTCAGCATGGCGCGGTCCCGTTGCAGCGCGGCCAGGGACTCGTTCTCGGCGGCGAGGCGCCGCTCGAGCTCCACCAGGGTGCCGTAGCGCAGCTCGGCCGCCCGCTCGAGGTCGCCGTCGCGCTCCGCGATCCCCGCCTGCTCGCGCGCGCGCTCGATCTCGGACTTCAGCCCGCGGATGACGTCGATGTGCTCCTTCTCCTGCGTCCAGTGTGCGCGCATGCCGGCCGAACGCTCGCGAAGGTCGGCGAGCTCCCGCTCCAGCTTCTCGAGGCGCTCGCCCGAGACCTCGTCGGTCTCCTTGCGCAGGGCGGCCCGCTCGATCTCGAGCTGGCGCTCACGCCGCTCGACCTCGTCGATCTCGATCGGCACCGAGTCGATCTCGATGCGAAGGCGTGAGGCGGCCTCGTCGATCAGGTCGATCGCCTTGTCCGGCAGGAACCGCCCGGTGACGTAGCGATCGGACAGCACCGCGGCCGCCACCAGCGCGGCGTCCTTTATCCGCACGCCGTGGTGGACCTCGTAGCGCTCCTTCAGCCCGCGGAGGATCGCGATCGTGTCCTCGACGGACGGCTGGCCGACCAGCACGGGCTGGAACCGCCGCTCGAGCGCCGGATCCTTCTCGATCCGCTCGCGGTACTCGTCCAGGGTCGTCGCCCCGATCGCCCGCAGCTCGCCGCGCGCGAGCATCGGCTTCAGCATGTTCCCGGCGTCCATGGCTCCCTCGGCGGCGCCCGCGCCGACGATCGTGTGCAGCTCGTCGATGAACGTGACGATCTGCCCCTCGGATTCCGCGATCTCGCGGAGCACCGCCTTCAGCCGCTCCTCGAACTCGCCCCGGTACTTCGACCCGGCGACCATCGCGCCGAGGTCGAGCGCGACCACCCGCTTGCCCTTCAGCGACTCGGGCACGTCCCCGGCGACGATGCGCTGGGCGAGCCCCTCGACGATCGCGGTCTTGCCGACGCCTGGCTCGCCGATCAGCACCGGGTTGTTCTTCGTCCGGCGCGAGAGCACCTGGACGACCCGGCGGATCTCGTCGTCGCGCCCGATGACGGGGTCGAGCTTGCCGCGCCGGGCGGCCTCGGTCAGGTCCCGGCCGTAGCGCTCGAGCGCCTGGTACTTGTCCTCGGGCGTCTGGTCGGTCACGCGCTGGCGCCCGCGGACCTCGGCGAGCGCCGCGAGCACCGCCTCGCGCGCGACGCCGGCCTCCGCCAGCAGGCGGGCGACGTCGGTCGCGCCCTCCAGCAGCGCGAGGAACAGGTGCTCGGTCGACACGTACTCGTCGGTGAGCGCCGCCGCCTCCTGGAAGGCTCGCTCGAGCACCCGGCGCGTCGAGGACGAGAGCATCGGCTCCTGCTCGGGGCCGTACACGTGCGGGATGCGGTCGAGCAGCTCGTCGACCCGGTCGCGCAGCGCGCGGGGCGACTGCCCGAGCCGGCCGAGCAGCGGGTAGACGACGCCCTCGGGGTCGGCCAGTAGCGCCGACAGCAGGTGCGCCGGCTCCACCAGCTGGTGGGTACGCGCCCGCGCCTGCTCCCCGGCCGCCCGGAGTGCCTCCTGCGATCGCAGCGTCAGCTTGTTCAGGTCCATGGCTCTCGGTCGTTCTCCCATTCGTCGTTCGTGATGCCATACACCGCGCAGTCGCCGGTGCCGGCGGCCGTCTCCGGCGGCAGGAAGCCCCGGAGCACGCCCTCCATCCGGAATCCAGCGCGCTCGAGCGCCCGCCGCATCGCGGCGTTCCCCACCTCGGTGACGGCCTGCACCCGGCGCGCTCCGAGCCCGCCGAACAGGTGTGCGGCGAGCAGCGCCACGGCCTGCGTGCCGTGGCCCCGTCCCCTGTCGCGTGGATCCCACACCTGGATGCCGAGTTCGAAGACCCCCGGCGGGAACGCGCCCCTCGGCGCGCGCGCCTCGACGACCCCGACCGGCCGCCCCTCCGCCTCGATGGCGAGCTCGAGGCGCCCGGCCAGCAGCTCCCCGGACGAGGCGATCATCCGCCGGACGGCCTCGCGCGACGGACCGCCTCCGCGAGCGCCGGCCGGCACGGTCTCGCCGGCGCGCATGGCCGCGAGCACCGGCTCGAGGTCGTCCGCGACGAACGGCCGGAGCGCCGCGCGCGACCCCGGGCGCTGCGCCCGCCCCGACACCCGCGCGCTCACCGCTCCCGATCCTCGAAGGGGAGTCGCAGGCTTCGCAGCGGCACGATCTCGCTCGGCGGGTTGCGCCGCCGCAGCCGTTCGAGCTCCTCGCGCATCCGCACGTGGGCGCGGTCGAGCTCCGCCGACAGCTGTTCGGCCCGCTCCCGCAGCTCGTCGAGCTGGTTCTCCATCTCGACGATCATCCGGACCCCTGCAAGGTTCACGCCGAACTCCTGGGTGAGCTGCTGGATCATCCGCAGCCTCGCGATGTCGCGGTTGGAGTAGCGGCGCGTGTTGCCCGCCGTGCGCGCGGGCCGCAGCAGCCCCTTGCGCTCGTAGACGCGCAGGGTCTGCGGATGCACGCCGGCCAGCTCGGCAGCCACGCTGATGATGTAGACGGCCCGGTCCTCGTACGCCTCGGCGACCGACCTCGGCGGGACCGGTCCCTGCCGCCCCACCATGCGGCCCTCGTCCTCGCGTTCGACGCTCTGCTCCTCGTTCACCGTCTCCTCCACGCTCCCCCGGCCGCGCCCGCGTCAGGCCTCGAGGCCCGCGCGCGGCGACTCGCGCTCGAGCCCCTGGAGTCGCTCCAGCAGCTCCCGCTCCTGCCTGGACACCTTCGCCGGCACCTCGACGCGCACGGTGACCAGCAGGTCGCCGGCGCCCCCCCGCGGACGCGGACCACCCTTGCCCCGCAGCCGGAACGTCTTGCCGCTCTGGGTGCCCGCCGGGATCCGAAGGGTCACCGCCCCGTCGAGGGTCGGGACCTTCACGTCGGCCCCGAGCGCGGCCTCCGCGTAGGTGACCGGCAGGTCGAGCGTCAGATCGGGGCCGGTCCGACCGAACAGCCGGTGGGGCGCCACCCGGACCTGCACGAACAGGTCGCCGGGCCGCCCGCCCCGGGCGCCGGGCTCGCCGCGCCCGGCCACGCGGATGCGCGCCCCGTCGCGGACGCCGGGCGGGACCCGAACCGAGAGGGTCCGGGTCCGCCGCGTCGCGCCGGAGCCCTTGCAGGTCGGGCAGGGGTGCTCGACGATCCGCCCGGACCCGGCGCAGCGCCCGCAGGGGCGGGCGAACGAGAACATCCCCTGGTTCTGCGCGACCGAGCCGGAGCCACCGCACTGCGGGCAGACCGTCGGGCTCGTGCCGGCCGCGGCGCCCGAGCCGCCGCACGTCTCGCACGGGGCCGGGCCCTTGATCCGCACCGGGACCGTCGTGCCGTGCACCGCGTCCTCGAACGAGAGCCGCACCTCGGTCTCGAGGTCGTCGCCGCGCGCGGGCTCGCGGCGGCGCCCCGCCCCGAAGAGCCCGCCGAACAGGTCGCCGAGGCCCTCGGTCGGGAACCCCTCGACGCGCACGCCGCCGGGAAAGCCGCCGAAGCCGCCCGGCCCGCCAACGCCGCCCGGTCCGCCGGGGAAACCGCCGGGGAATCCTCCGGCGCCGAACCCCGAGGCGGCCATCTCGCGCACGCGGTCGTACTGCGCGCGCTTCTCCTCGTCGCCGAGGACGTCGTAGGCGGCCGAGACCTCCTTGAACCGCTCCTCGGCCTCGCGGTTGCCGGGGTTCGCGTCGGGGTGGAACCTCTGCGCGAGCTTGCGGTAGGCCTTCTTGATCTCGGCGGCGCTCGCGTTCTTCGCGACGCCGAGCACCTGGTAGTAGTCCTTCTCGAACCACTCCCGGCGGACGTCCCCGTTCATGGCGTCGCCCCGCGAGGCGCGCTCACCTCCCCGAGACCTTGACGCCGGCCGGCCGCAGCACCTGGCCCTTCAACGTGTAGCCCTGCCGGAGCACCTCCACGACGACCGGCTCGGCGCCGGGCTCGCCGTCGCCCGCGTGCAGCAGCGCCTCGTGCCGGGCGGGGTCGAACGGGGCGCCCTCGGCCTCGATGGGCTCGAGGCCCTCGGCCTTCAGGATGTCGAGCAGCTTCGCGTACACGAGCTCGACGCCGCGGACGAACCGCGCGAGGTCCGGCCGCTGCCCCGCCGCCATCAGCGCGAGGTCGAACTCGTCCAGGACCTCGAGCAGGCGCCGGACGAGCGGCGTCGCAGCCAGCTCGACGGCGCGCGTCTGCTCCGTGAGCATCCGGCGCCGGTAGTTGGCGAACTCGGCCTTCAGCCGCTGCAGGTGGTCGAGGTACTCGGCCGCCTGCGCGCGGGCGGCCTCGATCTCGGCCCGCAGGTCCTCCGCGGCCGCCGCCCCCTGCTCGCCGGGGCCGGCGGGCGGCTCGCCGGCGGGGGGCTGCCCGGCCGGAACGGCGCTCGCCGGGCCGGCCCGCTCCCCCTCCGGACGGACGCGCCGCCGGTCGGTCACCTTGACCTTGATCTCCTCTGGGTGTTCGCGCTCGGTCATGCCTTCGCCTTGATCGCGATCTTCTTCGGCTTGGCCTCCTCGACCTTCGGCACCTCGATCGTGAGGACGCCCTTGTCGAACGAGGCCTCGATGCGCTCGGCGTCGGCCGTGGCCGGCAGCGAGAGCGACCGCTGGAAGGCCCCGTACCGGCGCTCCACGCGGTGGAAGCTCTCGTCGGACACGTCCTCGTAGAACTTCCGCTCACCCCTGATCGTGAGGACGCTGTCCTCCACCGACACCTCGACCTCCCCGGGCTCGATGCCGGCCAGCTCCGCGGTCACGACGAACCGGTCCTTGGTCTCGTAGATGTCGATCGCCGGGAGCCAGGCGCCGGTCGCGAGGCCCTCCTCGCCGGCGAACGTCCGGCCGAACAGCCGGTTCAGCTCGTTCTGGATCGACATCAGGTCCCGGAAGGGATCCCACCTGGTGAGCGCTGCCATCTCAGGACGCACCTCCTTCGTCCACGATCTCCCCCTCGACGACGTCGCCGTCGCCGGAGGCGGCCGCCTGGGCCTCCGGCCCGGCCGTGGGCCCACCGGCCTGCTGCTGTCCGTACATCGCCTGCCCGATCCTCTGGAAGGCCTGCATGGCGGCGTCGGTCGCCCGCTTGATCGCCTCGACGTCGTCGCCCTTCAGGGCCTCCTTCAGCTCGGCGTTCGCCTGCTCGACCGCGCTGCGGACGTCCGCCGGCGCCTTGTCGCCGTAGTCGGCCAGCGCCTTGTCGATCTGGTAGGAGAGGTTGTCGCCGGCGTTGCGCGCCTCGGCGGCCTCGCGGCGCTTGTGGTCCTCGGCCGCGAACTGCTGCGCGTCCCTCTGCATCCGGTCGATGTCGTCCTTCGAGAGCGCCGTGCCGCCGGTGATCGTCATCTGCTGTTCCTTGGCGGTCGCGAGGTCCTTCGCGCTCACGTTCACGATGCCGTTCGCGTCGATGTCGAAGGCGACCTCGATCTGGGGCATGCCGCGCGGCGCCGGCGGGATGCCGGTCAGCATGAACTTGCCGAGCGAGCGCACGCCCGGCGAGAACACCGTCTCGGCCTCCCCCTGCAGGACGTGGATCTCGACGGTCGTCTGGCTGTCGTCGGCCGTCGTGAAGATCTCGCTCTTGCGGGTCGGGATCGTCGTGTTCCGCTCGATCAGCTTGGTGAAGATCCCGCCCTTGGTCTCGACGCCGAGCGTCAGCGGCGTGACGTCGAGCAGCAGGATGTCCTTCACCTCGCCCTTCAGCACCCCCGCCTGGATCGAGGCGCCGACCGCCACCACCTCGTCGGGGTTCACGCCCTTGTGCGGGTCCTTGCCCCCGGTGAGCCCGCGGACGAGCTCCTGGATCATCGGCATCCGGGTGGCGCCGCCGACCAGCACGACGTGGTCGATCGCGCCGACGCTCTTGCCCCAGTCGGCGACCGCCTGGGTGAAGGGGCTCGTGCAGCGCTCGACGAGGTCCTCGGTCATCCGCTCGAACTCCGAGCGCGTGAGCTTCATCTCGAGGTGCAGCGGCCCCTCGGCCGTCGCGGTGATGAACGGCAGGGTGATCGTGGTCTCGGTGACCTGCGAGAGCTCGATCTTCGCCTTCTCGGCGGCCTCCTTCAGCCGCTGCAGCGCCATCCGGTCGATCGACAGGTCGACGCCGTGGGCATTCTTGAACTCCCGCACGAGCCAGTCGATGACCCGCTGGTCCCAGTCGTCGCCGCCGAGCTGGGTGTCGCCGTGAGTGGCCTTGACCTCGAACACGCCCTCGCCGATCTCGAGCAGCGAGACGTCGAACGTTCCGCCGCCGAGGTCGAACACCAGGATCGTCTGGTCATGCTCGGCCTTGTCCAGTCCGTAGGCGAGCGACGCGGCGGTCGGCTCGTTGATGATCCGCAGGACCTCCAGGCCGGCGATCTGCCCGGCCTCCTTGGTGGCCTGGCGCTGGGCATCGTCGAAGTAGGCCGGCACCGTGACGACGGCCTGCATGACCTTCTCACCGAGGTAGGCCTCCGCATCGCGCTTCAGCTTCGTGAGGATCTGCGCGGAGACCTCCTGCGGCGTCCATCTCTTCCCGTCGACGTCGAGCGTCCAGTCCTTGCGGCCCATCTGCCGCTTGATCGACCGGATCGTCCGGTCGGGGTTGGTGATGGCCTGGCGCTTCGCGACCTCACCGACCAGGATCTCCCCGGTCTTGGCGAAGCCGACCACCGAGGGCGTCGTCCGCGACCCCTCGGCGTTCGGGATCACGACCGGCTCGCCGCCCTCCAGCACGGAGATGACCGAGTTCGTCGTCCCGAGGTCGATTCCCACTGCCTTCGGCATGCACATCCTCCTTCGAGGGCTCGCCTCGCACGTCTGCAACGCGGCAATCGTAGAAAGCTAAGTGTCCTAATGTCAACTTTCCTGCGTTGAATCCGCGTCAAGCGGTGAGCGCAGGGCCCCCGGGAGCGCGCCGCGCCGTCGCGGCGGAACGGCGGGGGTTGAGAGATGGTTGGAATCCCGTTCGAGGGGCACCGTGCTGCAGCAGTGGCTTGCGGGCGTCCCGTAGACTGGCGTGGGCTGGCCGTGCCCCCCGGAGATCCCCGTGCAGCGACACCATGCTTCCTCGGCCGACGTCCCGGCGACCTCGGCATCCGCGGCGCCCTCCTCGTCCACCGCCCCCCGCGGGCTCGCGACGACGGCGGGGGCCCTCGCGCGCGCCCTCCGCCCGAAGCAGTGGATCAAGAACCTCCTGGTGTTCGCCGCGCCCGGCGCGGCCGGGATCCTCGCTCGCGGCCCCACGCTCGCACGGGGAGCGACGGCCTTCGCGGCCTTCTGCCTGGCGGCGAGCGCCGTCTACCTCGTGAACGACGTCGTCGACGCGCCCGCCGACCGCCTCCACCCGTCCCGCCGTCGGCGTCCGGTGGCGGCCGGGACGCTGCCGGCCCCGGTCGCGCTCGGGGCGGCCGTCGTGCTGGGCGCCGGCGGGCTCGCGGTTGCGGCGGCGACCGGCCTCGCCTTCCTCGTCGTGGTCGCGGCCTACGTCCTGCTGTCGATCTCCTACTCGCTCGGGCTGAAGCGAGTCGCGGTCATCGACATCGGGATCGTCGCGTCGGGGTTCGTCCTGCGCGCAGTGGGCGGAGGGGTCGCGACGGGAGTCCCGAACTCCACCTGGTTCCTGATGCTGACCTCGTTCGGCTCGCTGTTCGTGGTGGCCGGCAAGCGCTACAGCGACCTGCGCGCCACTGCCGGGGAGGAGGAGGCCCGGACGTCTCCCGCCGCCTACACGCTTCCCTACCTGCGCTACGTGTGGACGTCGGCCTCGGCGGTCGCCGTCGCCGGCTACTGCCTGTGGGCCTTCTCGCACCGGGGAACGTCCCACCTGCACCTGATCGAGCTCTCGGCGGTCCCGTTCGTCCTCGCGATCCTCCGCTACGCGCTGCTGCTCGAGACCGACCACGGTGGGGCGCCGGAGGAGGTGCTGCTGGGCGACCGGGGCATGCAGGCGCTGGCGCTGTTCTGGCTCGCCGTCTACGGCGCGGGGGTCTACCTTGGCCACTAGCCTGCTGCGCTCCGCCCGCCGGCCCCGGCCGGGCACCGATGACGCTCCCGACGAGGAGGCCGGGGAGCGGCTGCTCACCGGCTGGGGCCGCACGGCGCCGACCCGCGCGGCCGTGCTGCACCCGCGGACCGCCCTGGAGGTCGAGCGCGCCGTCGCCGAGGACCGGCCGCGCGGCGTGCTCGCCCGCGGGCTTGGCCGCAGCTACGGCGACGCCGCGCAGAACGCCGGCGGCCGCGTCCTCGACATGCAGGGGCTCGACCGCGTGGCCGGCCTCGACCTCGCCGCCGGGACCGTGACGGTCGACGCCGGGGTCAGCCTCGACCGGCTGATGCGCGCGCTGATCCCACTCGGATGGTTCGTCCCGGTCACCCCCGGCACGCGCTACGTGACGGTCGGCGGCGCGATCGCGAGCGACATCCACGGCAAGAACCACCACCGCGAGGGGGGGTTCTGCGACCACGTGGCCTCGTTCGAGCTGGTCACGCCCGCCACCGGTCGCGTCACGGTGACGCCCGAGTCCGACCCCGAGCTGTTCCGGGCGACCGCCGGCGGGATGGGGCTCACCGGCGTCGTCACGCGGGCGACGATCCGGCTGCTCCCGATCGAGACGTCGCGGGTGCGCGTCGACACCGAACGGGCCCGCGATCTCGACGACCTCATGGCCCGCATGGAGGCTCGCGACCACGAGTACCGCTACTCGGTCGCCTGGATCGACTGCCTCGCGCGCGGACGCTCGCTCGGCCGCGCGGTCCTGACGCGCGGCGACCACGCGGCGCTCGGCGAGCTGCCGGAGAAGGCGCGCCGAGCCCCGCTCGCGTTCGCGCCGCGGCAGCTGCTCACCGCCCCGCAGGTCGTCCCGTCGTGGGCGCTGCGGCGCGAGACGGCCGCTGTCTTCAACGAGGTCTGGTTCCGCAAGGCGCCGAGGGAGGAGCGCGGCCACATCCAGTCGTTCGGGGCGTTCTTCCACCCTCTCGACGGCATCGCCGAGTGGAACCGCCTCTACGGGCGGCGCGGCTTCCTGCAGTACCAGTTCGTGGTGCCGTTCGGCGCCGAGGGCACCGTCCGCGAGGTGCTCGAGCGGCTGACCCGCGCCGGCGCGCCCTCGTTCCTGGCGGTGCTGAAGCGCTTCGGCCCCGGCGGGCGGATGCTCTCGTTCCCGGCGCCCGGCTGGACGCTCGCCCTGGACGTCCCGGCCGGCGCGGCCGGGCTCGGGCGCCTGCTCGACGGGCTCGACGACCTGGTGGTGGAGGCCGGGGGCCGCATCTACCTGGCCAAGGACGCGCGGGTCCGCCGCGGCCTGCTGGCGGCCATGTACCCGGACCTCGACCGCTGGCGCGAGGTCCGTGAGCGCGCCGACCCAGGCCGCCGGCTGCGCTCGGACCTCGATCGCCGGCTCGACCTCGCGGGCATCGAGCCGAGGGGCATG
>JAJYHN010000139.1 GCA_021784765.1 Actinomycetes bacterium | reverse complement strand
GGCCCCGCGCTGCGGGCGTTCGCCGAGCTGACCGGGATCCCGGTGACCACGACATCGGCCGCGCGCGGGCTCCTCGACGACGACCACCCTCGATGCGCCGGCGGCCTCGTGCACGGCGGCGTCGCGCTGGCCTCCGCGGACGTGGCGCTGGTGCTGGGGTCGGCGTTCAACGCGAACACGCTCTACGGCGGGCCGCCGCTGTTCCCGCCCGGGCAAACCATCATCCAGGTCGACGTGCGTCCCGAGCACCTCGGCGGCCTGCGCCGGCCCGAGATCGCCCTCGCCGGCGACGTGGCGGCGACGCTCGAGGCGCTGACGGAGGCCTGGCCCGGCGAGCCCGACGCGTTCGGCGGCTGGGCAGACGAGACGCGGCAGGCCGCCGCCGCGAGCCTGTCCACCTGGGACGCGCAGTGCGAGCGGCCGGCGAACGGGATCCACCCGGGGTGGCTGGCGCGCGAGGTGGCGCGCTTCGCCGACGGGCTCGGGCCGGGGACGTTCGTCTCCGACGGCGGCGACAGCGTGGTGTGGGGCCTCGCATTCTCGAGGGCCCACCGGCCGGGGACGAACCTGTTCATCGGCTCGGCCATGGGGACGCTCGGCATCGGGCTGCCGTTCGCGGTCGCGGCGAAGGCGGCGCGCCCGGACGAGCCGGTGTTCCTGTTCACCGGCGACGGGGCGTTCGGCATGTCGGCGATGGAGCTGGACACCGCGGCGAGGGGTCGGCTCGGGATCGTCGTCGTCGTCGTGAACAACGGCGGGTGGGGGGACGTCCACGAGCACGCCCATCCGGGCGCCGGCCGCGCCGAGACGGCCGCCGCCTCGGCCATGCGCTACGACCTGCTGGCCGAGGCCGCCGGCGGCCACGGCGAGCGCGTGACCGCGCACGACGAGGTGCACGGCGCCCTCGAGCGGGCCGCGGCGGCCGCGGCGGAGGGCCGGCCGGCCGTGATCGACGCCGTCTGCGACCCGGACGCCCGGAGCGACCTGATGGCGAGCCTCGGGGGCCTCGGCGTGATGTGAGGTGAGCCGGTTCCCCTCGGGCCCGCCGCCGGGCCCGGCCCGCGGCCGCAAGCGGCCATCGTGGGCGCGAGCGGCGCCCCCGTCGTAGGCTCTCGGTCGGAACACCGATGAATCCGCAGGATCCCCACCGCTCGCACGACCCCTCTCCCGCGGCGCGCGCCCTCGGGCTGCCGGCCGGCCGCTGGGCCGACGTCCGCGGGCCCGTCCACTATCTGGAGTGGGAGGGCCCGGCCGGCGGCCCGACGTTCGTGCTGGTGCACGGGCTCGGCGGCTCGCACCTGAACTGGGTGCTGGTCGCCCCCGGCCTGGCCCGGCACGGCCGGGTGCTGGCGCCCGACCTCGTCGGGCACGGGCACACGCCCGTCGCCGGGCGCCGCGCCTCGATCGCCGGTCAGTGGCGCCTGCTGGACGGGTTCCTGCGGGCCATGGACCTTCCGCCGGTCGTGCTGGTCGGGAACTCGATGGGGGGGATGCTCGCCCTGATCGAGGCCGCCCACGCGCCGGAGGCCGTCGATCGGCTGGTGCTCACCAACGCCGCCTTCCCCCGCCCTCCGCGCTGGGCCGGCCGGCTGTCGCTGCGGATCGCCGCCGGGTTCCTGATCTCGGGCAGCAGCCTGCTCGGGCCCGAGGCGATGTCGTTCTGGGAGCGACGTCTCGGACCCGACGGGATGCTGCGGGAGACCTTCGAGACGATCGCCGCCGACCCGCGAGCGATCGACCCCGCGGTGGTGGCGCTCGAGGCCGACCTGCTCGCGGCCCGAATCGGCTCGCGCGAGGCCGAGCTGGCGGTCTCGACGGCGACCCGCTCCATCGTCCGGGCCCACCTTCGGCCGTGGCGCTACCGCGAGCTGGTCCGGCGGGTGGGCACGCCGGCGCTCGTGCTGCACGGCGGCGTCGACCGCCTGGTCCCGAGGGTCGTCGCCGAGCTCGCCGTGCAGGGCCACGAGGACTGGAGCCTCGAGGTGTACCCCGACCTCGGCCACGTGCCGCAGCTCGAGGCGCCCGACCGCTGGCTGGGGTCGGTGTCGGCCTGGCTCGCGACGGCCGGACGCGCGAGGGGCTGAGCGCGGCCGGCGCGGTCCTGGCGCCAGCGGCGAGAGGCCGAAGCGCGTGTGCCGCTTCCCCGACCCGCGGCTGCTACCGTGTGCTCTGTGAACGAACAGGACGCAGAGGGTCGGCCGGCGCTCGGCGGCGCCGGTTCGCCCTCCCCGATGGCCGAGGTCGTCGCCCAGCAGCTGGCGGCGCAGCAGCTCGCGCGCGCCCGGGCAGAGGCCGCCGAGGGCGGCGCGCGCCAGGCGGAGGAGCGGGCCGAGCGGTTCGTCGCCGAGCCCGACAAGGTCGTGCGGATCGCCGCGATGGTGCGCGAGCTGCTGGAGGAGACGCGCCAGGCGCCGCCGGACGAGCGGGGCCGGCGGCTGCTGCGCGAGATCTACGAGCGCGCCGTGAAGGAGCTCCGCGAGGTCCTGTCCGAGGAGCTGCAGCGCGAGCTCGAGGCCCTGGCGCCCTCGATCGAAGGCGTCCCGACCGAGTCGGAGATCCGGGTCGCGCAGGCCCAGCTGGTCGGCTGGCTCGAGGGGCTGTTCCACGGGATCCAGGCGGCGATCTGGGCGCAGCAGATGGCGGCCCGTGCCCAGCTCGAGCAGCTGCAGCGTCGTGGCCTGCCCGGTCCGGCGCAGGCGGCCCCGGCCCGCGAGGACCGCTCCGGCCAGTACCTGTAAAGGCCGGAGCCGCTCGGCCTGTACCGCTAGGCCGCCCCCGCGGCGGCGCCCCTCCGCCTCCCGGCCGCGGCCTCCTTCAGCTCGCCGATCGACTCGCGGATGCCGTCGGCCAGCACCTCGATGTCCGGCAGCGCGTCCCAGTCGCCGACCAGGCCGAAGGCCATCGTCCCGCCGAGGCTCGTGACGGCGACCGAGAGCCCCACGGTCTCCCCGAGCGGCATGATCGGGTACAGGGCGAGCAGCCGCGCCCCGCAGATGTACAGCGGGATCTGCGGGCCGGGGACGTTCGAGACCACGAGGTTGAACATCCGGGTCCGCGCGGCGAGGCGCGCCGCGGTCGCATGGATGGTCGGCGGCGCCCACAGCCCGATGTTCATGAAGAACTCCGCGCCGACCGCCTGCCGGGACTCCTTGAGGTTCCGCGTGGTCTCGCGGATGAGCGCGAGGCGGCGGCGCGGGCCCATCCGCCCGATCGGCAGGTCGACGAACAGCGTGGAGAGGCGGTTGCCGAGGCCGTCGCGCTGGTCCTTGCCGCGCACCGAGATCGGCACCATCGCGCGGAGGCTGGCGCCCCGCACGGGGAGTCGCCGGTGCCGGTACAGGCGATGCAGCGCCCCCGCCACGGTGGCGAGCACCACGTCGTTCACGGTGCCGCCGAGAGCCCGCTTCACCGCCCGGAAGTCGCTCACCGGCGCCTCGGCCATCGCGAAGCGGCGGTTCGGCCCCACGCGCTGGTTCAGGGGCGAGTCCGGCGGGGTGCCGGCGCCGAGGATCTCGCGAACCCCGGCGGCGACCTCGCGCACCTGCCCGGCGGCGCGCGAGGGCGCCGTGACGACCCGCCCGATCGCCTCGGCGACCGCGCCGAGCGGATCGGCCACCGCGTCGCGGACGGCCTCGCGCAGCAGCTCGGCCCTCGCCGGGAGCGGCTCGGGCACCCACGGCGGCGGCTCCAGGATGTGCAGGTTCGGCGTGGTGTCGAACAGGACCGTCGCGATGTCCATCGCGGACACGCCGTCGACCATGGCGTGGTGGATCTTCGTGAGGATGGCGGCCCGGCCTCCCTCGAGCCCCTCGATCAGATAGAGCTCCCACAGGGGCTTGCTGCGGTCGAGCGGGCGCGAGATCACCCGCTGCACGTAGTCCGTGAGCTGGCGCCGCCCGCCGGGCGAGGGCAGCGCCGCCCGCCGGATGTGGAAGTCGGGGTCGAATCGTTCGTCGTCCACCCATCGCGGCCGGCTGAGCGGCACCGGCGGGAACACCACCCGCTGGCGGAAACGCGGCGCGAGATGCAGCCGAGAGAGGATCAGCCGGCGCAGCTCGTCGATCGAGGGCTCGCCCGCCGAGCAGGTCGACGGATCGAGGATCTGGACTCCGCCGACGTGCTGGTGCACGGCCGGCGTCTCCAGGTAGAAGAACGACGCGTCCTGCGGCCCGACCCGTTCCACCTCGCCCTCCGGGGGCCAGGATCCCGGCCCCCGGCCGCGGCCCGCCCCACGCACATTGTGTATCGTTCGGGACGTCGGCGCCTCGCGGTCGCGGGTGCCGAGGAGGGACGCCGATGATCGTGACCATCCTCGAGGCCCACGTGGCGCCGGAGAAGGAGGGCGTGCTGCGCCAAGCCTTCGCCGAGTTGACGATGCGTGACCTGCCCGACGGCCTGATCGAGACCTTCCTGCTGCGGGACCCGAACGATCCGGCGCGGTGGCGGCTCGCCTCCGTCTGGACCTCCGAGGCGGCGCCGGCCGCCGCCGCGGCGACCGGACGGGGAGCCGGAGGGGCGTCGGTGTTCCGCGAGGCCGGCGCCGAGCCGACCGCCGCCGTGTGGGAGGTCGCCGGGCGGGCCCCGGCGGCCGCGCCGCACCGGTGACCGCGGACCGCGCGCACGACCTCGGGGGTCTCGGGGATCTCGGAGATCTCGGCGACGTCGGCGACCTGCTCGATCTCGCCGGACGTGCCGCTGCGGCCGGGGCCGCGGTCCACCGTGCGGGGATCGGCCGGGACCTCGAGGTCGGGCTGAAGTCGTCGGCGGCCGACCTGGTGACCAAGGTCGACCGCGAGGCCGAGCGAGCGATCGTCGAGACGATCCGCGGGGCACGGCCTGGCGACGCGATCCTCGGGGAGGAGCTCACCGAGTGGCCGGGGACGAGCGGCGTCCGCTGGGTCGTCGACCCCCTGGACGGCACGCGCAACTACGTCTACCGCTACCCCGCGTTCTGCGTCTCGATCGGCGTGGAGGTCGGCGGCGCCCCGGCGGTCGGGGTCGTGCACGACTCGGCGCACGGCGTCGTCTACACCGCCGCCCGAGGACTCGGGGCCCGGCGCGACGGCGAGCCCATCCACGTCACCGAGCGGCCGCTCGAGCGCTCGCTGCTCGCGACCGGCTTCTCCTACGACGCCGGCGGGCGGCGCTGGCAGGCGGAGATCCTCGTGCGGATCCTCCCGCAGGTCCACGACATCCGCCGCAGCGGCTCGGCCGCGCTCGACCTCTGCATGGTCGCGACCGGGCAGGTCGACGGGTTCTACGAGCTCGGGCTGGCACCCTGGGACGTCGCCGCCGGCTCGGTGATCGCGCGCGAGGCCGGGGCGGAGGTCATCGTGTTCGACCTCCCGAACACCTCGAACCTCGGGATCGTCGCGGCGAACCCCGGGCTCGCCCGCGCCCTGTTCGAGGAGCTGAGGGCGGCCGGCGCCGTCGCGTGAGATCGACCGTCCTGACGCCGCCCTCCTGCGGGCCGAGGGTCTAGGCGACCTCGCGCTCGACCCGGTCGCGGTCGACCGCCGCCGCGGCGAGCCGCGGCCGGGCGGCGGCGAAGTAGGCGATGGGGCCGGCGGCCGGCGCGGCCTGCAGCCCGATCCAGCGCCGACGGTCGAGCCCCGCGCGCGCCCAGAGCTCCCGCGGCCAGCCGGCCGCGTCGACGAGCGCCCACGCGGGCATGCCGGCCAGCACGACCCCGAGCAGCACCGGCCCGAGCACCGACGCGGGCATCCCGAGGAGCCGGAGCGCGGACGCCAGCAGCACGAACACCAGCGCCGGCCGGATCACGCCGTCGGGGGCGCGTGAGGACATCCGCGCGCCCAGGAAGACCCCCGGCAAGCTCCCGAGCAGCAGGGACGCGGTGAGCCCCAGCCGGAAGTCCCCGAACAGGATGTGCGCGACCGCCGCCGAGGCGACGAGCGGGACGGCCTGCGTGAGGTCGGTCCCGACGAGCTCCGAGGCCGCGAGCGACGGGTACACGAGCATCAGGGCCACGATGATCAGCGACCCGGAGCCGACCGAGGTCATGCCGACGATGAGCCCGCCGGCGATGCCGATCGCCACCGTGCGCAGCGGTCGCACGCGAAGGGGCCGGCGGCCGGCGAGACCCCCGCCCTCGACGCGACGGCGGCGGGTGGCGAGCCAGCCCTTGCCGACGATCAGCGAGGCCGACAGCAGCAGGGTGGCCCCGAGCGCCAGCTCGAGATCGAACGCCGCCGCCCGACCGGTCCCGAACGCCCTCAGGACGAACACGCCGGCGAACGCGGCCGGCACCGACCCGACCATCAGCCACCGCACGAGGTCGATCCGCACGGTGCCGCGGCGCAGGTGAACCCCCGCCCCCACAGGCTTCATGACCATCGAGGCCACCAGGTCGCTCGAGACCGCCGCGAGCGGGTTCACGTTGAAGAGCAGCACCAGGATCGGCGTCATCAGCGCGCCGCCGCCCATCCCCGTCATCCCGACGACGACGCCGACGATGAACCCGGACAGCGCCACGAACGGATCGAGGTGCATCGCCCCTCCTCCGGCGGAGCTCCGGGCCGGACCCCAGAAAGTCGATCAACTCCACCGAAACACTTGAGTATCCTCACCCAGGCTACGGTTGCAGGGCGGGCACGTCAACTGGACTTTCGGCGGGGGTGCCGCTCCCCGGGTCATCTATGAAGGGCGGGCGGGTGTCAAGTCCGTCCACATCACCTCCTTGGCCGCCTCACACGACGGCCCGGAGCCGGGGTCAAGGTGGAGCGCCCAACCGGACGAACGACCTTGACGCCGGCGAGGACCGGCGTTGGATGGACGGCCGGGGTGGTCGGTTGGCCGCGTGGACCACGCAGGGGCGACGTCTGCGCCAGTCATCTGTTCGGGTGGGCTCCCATGGTGAGCGTGCGGCACGGGCGGCTCAATCAGTGGCAGCGGCCGTCGCCCGAAGGCGAGGCCATGACCCCTAGCGAGCGCGCCCGGACCGACGTCGGAGCGGAGGAGACCGGGTAGGTCCGGCACCCGGACTCGTCCCGGTAGGGCCTCCTTCCTGTCGCTTGTGCTGAGCGGACGGTACGCCGTCACGCTCTAAGCACGGGAGCGGAGGCCCGCTCCTTCATGACATCAGTGGGGAAGCCAGGCCTCGGAGTCGCGGCCGGGGGCGAGGACGACCTCGGGCAGCTCGCCCGACGCGAGATCGGCGAGCGTCACGTGCTCGAGCACCGCGCGGAGGCCGGCGCGCACTGCGATCCAAACGTCCCGGAGGCGCTCGGCCGGCCCCTCGTAGGAGAGGACCTCGGGGCGGCGGTCGCCCACGCTCGCGAGCGGGCCCTCGACGGCGCGGATCACGTCGGCGAGCGTGATCTCCTCGGCCGGCCGGGCGAGGAGGTAGCCCCCTTCCGCTCCCCGCTGGCTCGCCACCAGCCGGGCGTGCTTCAGCTCGGCCAGGATGTTCAGCAGGAACTTGACCGGGATCCTCTGCGCCCGCGCGATCTGCTCGGCCTTGACGGGCGCGCCGGGGCCGGCGGCCGCGAGCTCGGCGGTCGCCCGGATCGCGTAGTCGGCCTTCGCGGAGAGGCGCACGGGCTCATTCTCGCATGGGGCACCCCACGGCCTCGACGGCGGCGGCTCACTGCGCCGGCCGCTGCGGTCGCCGCGGCCTGTGGCCGCCCCCTGCCTCCCACACGGCGGCGAGCTCGAGCAGCGTCGCCTCCCCGTCGTCGTGCCCGATCAGCGACACCCCGATCGGCAGCCCCTCGGACGACCACGCGGCCGGGAGCGACAGGGCCGGCAGCCCCGCGAGGTTCACCGCGGAGGTCAGGTAGCCGGGACCGATCCGCGCGACCCGGACGGTGCCGGCCGGGCCCAGGTCGACCTCCTCCTGGTCGGCCCGCGGGGCCGGGTAGGGCGTCGTCGGCACCACCAGCGCGTCGACCCCGCCGAGGCGGTCGCGGAACCACTCGCCGATCTCCTCGCGGCGGGCCGCCGCTCGCTCGCGTTCCTCCGGCGAGAGGGCCTCCCCCCGTTCGATCCACTCTCGGACGCTTGGGTCGAGCAGCGCCCGGCGCGCCGGGTCGGCGAGGGCCGGATGCGCGGGGCCAAACTCCGACCAGCAGACGCGGTTCCATACGCTCCGCGCGTCCTCGATCCCGTGTCCGTCCAGGCGGACCACCTCGGCGCCGGCCCCCCCCAGCATGGCCGCGACCGCCTCGACCGCCGCCCCGGCCTCAGGGTGGACGACCCCGTCGAGGTAGCCCTCGGGGACGCCGACGCGCCGGCCGACCGCAGCGGCCGGCGGGGGTCGGGGCACCGCCGTCCCCGGGTCCCGCCCGTGAAGGACGGCGAACAGGATCGCCAGATCGGCCCCCGTCGCCGCGATCGGTCCCGGGCAGTCGAGCGAGGGCGCGAGCGGCAGCATGCCCCGGATCGAGAGCCGTCCGGTCGTCGGCTTCAGGCCGTAGACCCCGCACATCGACGAGGGGATGCGGATCGACCCACCCGTGTCGGAGCCGAGGGTCCAGGGCACGATGCCGGCGGCCACGGCGGCGGCCGAGCCGCCGCTGGAGCCGCCGGTCATCCGTTCGGGGTCGAACGGGTTCGCCGTGCGCCCGCACGCCGAGACCAGGTTCGTCCCGCCGGCCGCGAGCTCGTGCTGGTTCAGCTTGCCGATCAGCACCAGCCCGGCGGCGCGCACGGCCGCGACCATCGGCGCGTCGGCGGCCGCGAGAGCGCGATCCGCGTAGGCACGCGAGCACCCGGTGGTCACGTGGCCGGCCACGTCGAACAGGTCCTTGACGGCAATCGGGATGCCGGCGAGCGGCCCGGCGTCCCCGGCCCGGCGCGCCGCGTCGGCCGCGTGGGCCGCGGCAAGGCCCTCCTCGGCCCAGGGGGGCTGCGAGAGCGCGTTCGTCGCCGGCTGCCACGCCTCGGCGCGAGCGAGCGCCCGCTCGACGAGCTCGAGCGACGAGGTCCCGCCGGCCGCGAGCGCCGCCGCCATCTCGGAGGCGGTCTCGAGCTCACCGTTGGAGATCGCAGCCACGGGTCAGCCCGTCAGGAACTCGCTCACGCGGGCGACCAGCATGGGGATCGCATGCCAGAGCGCCTCTCCGTCGTCGAAGACCAGCAGCTCTGCGGCCGGCATGATCTCCGCGAGGATCTCGCCGACCTCGACCGGATGGATGACGTCGCCGCGCTGGCACACGATCAGCGTCGGCGCCTTCACCTTCGCCATGTCGTGGCGGCTCCGCAGCGGCCGGTCGTGGACGATCTCGCGGATCGCCCGCGGCACCCCGACCGGGTTCAGGTTCGCCAGCAGCTCGTGGTCGAGGTCGCGGAGCCACGGCATCTGCAGGTAGCTCGCCGTCCGCTCCGGGTCCGACAGCAGCGCGTCGATGGCCTCCTCCTGCGTCCTGCCCTGCACGAGGTCGGCCGTGCGCAGCAGCCGCTCCTTGTGCTGGAACTCGACGTCGAGGCCGGCAGGCAGCAGGAAGACCAGCCTGTCGAAACGATCCGGCTCGCGGGCGACGAGGTTCGCGATCGCGCCGGCGCCGAGCGAGGTGCCGACCCCGACCGTCGCGCCGTAGGCCACGCCCACCGTGTCGACGTCCGTCGCGAAGTCGGCGAAGCGATACCCGGTCTCGGGCGAGTCGCTGTGCCCGTGCCCGCGGAAGCAGGAGCGAACCTTGGTCCCGGGCACGAACGGCGTGACCATCGCGAGCTCGCGGCACGAGTTGGTGAGGCTGAGGCCGTGGGCGAGCACCGAGACCGGGCCGTCGCCGTCGCCGTCGACCTCGACGTGGAGCCGGACGCCGTCGGGGGTGACGACGTCAGCCACCGGCGCCTCCGGCAGCCCCGGCAGCTCCGGCGGGGGCCGGTGCGACCGCGGTCATCCGCTCGCGCCGCCGCTCCTGGCGCCTGCCGATGCCGCGGACCAGCGCGATCGAGAGCATCGCGCCGGCCACGGCCGCCGACGAGCCGGCCATCGTCCACCAGTCTCGGGCGATCGCCGCCGACGGCGCCAGCGAGGTGCGGGACGAGAGGGCGAGGCCCGCGGCACCGACCATCAGGGGGAGGATCCAGGCCGCCCACCAGACCGGCAACAGGAACGGGACCGGGCGGCGCCAGTCGGTCGCGCCGGCATCCGGGTCGCTCGCCCGGTACAGCTCCCGGACGGTCAGGTACGGCATCACGAGGTTCGCGACCGGGATCAACCACCAGCCCACCGCCCACGCGGGCGAGTAGCGGAGCTCCCTGACGCCGAGCGCCCGCAGGTTCGTCGCCGCCCGGTACTGCCAGACGAGCCACAGGAGCCCCGTCGCCACGCTCACGATGTCGCCGACGGCCGACGCCCCCTCCAGCCGCGTGCGGATGGCGACGGTCTCGGCCGCGGGGACGGCGTGCCCCGCGCGCGCCCGGTAGAGCGACGCGAGCTCGGTTACCCGGAAGGCCATGTCGGCGACCGTGATCAGGGCCGCCACCGCGAGCAGCGCCGAGAGCGCGAGCCCCAGCCGGCGGGCCGAGCGGAACCCCGCGGCACGCTCCTCCCGCGCTGCGGGCCCGGCGACCGCGGGGTTCGGCTCGAGCGCCGTGAACCGGCGCCAGGCGGCCTCCCACCCCGCATCGGTGCGGGCGAAGCGCTCCACGGGGCCGCCCGGCGCCTCCCGGTCCCAGATGCCGAAGAAGTCGGACCCGTACCCGAGCACGAACCGATCCCCCGCGTAGCTCGCGCGCACGAGCCCGACGGACCCGGGGCCGGCGTCCTCGCGGCCCCAGCGCGATCCGGCGCGGCGGGAGGCCCGGTTCACGTCCACCTCATCCTCCCCCGCCGGCGGGGTCAGGCGCCGAGCCCGGCCCGCACCCGCTCGGCGATCTTCGCCGCGGAGATCCCGGCCCACTCGCGGAGCTCGTCGGGGGTCCCCGAGCCCGGCATCCCGGTCACCCCGATCTTCACGACGCGCCCGGACAGCTCGCCCTGCGACGCGAGCGCCGCGAGGACCGCGTCGCCCAGGCCACCGTCGGCCCAGTGGTCCTCGACGGTGACGACGAGGCCGGTCTCGACCAGCGCCGTCCGCAGCGTCGCGGCGTCGATCGGCTTCACCGAGTAGCAGTCGACCACCCGGACGTCGATCCCCTCGGACGCCAGGGCGTCGGCGGCGCGCAGCGCCTCGAACACGGTCACCCCGGCCGCGACGACCGTTGCCCGGTCGCTCGGCCCCGAACGCACGACCTTCGAGCCACCGATGGGGAACGTCTCGCCGGCGTCGTAGAGCTTCGGCGTCGCCTCGCGGGTCGTCCGCATGTAGACGACGCCGTCGAGGTCGGCCATCTGCGCGACGAGCTTCGCGGTGGAGTTCCCGTCGGCCGGGTACAGGACGGTCGAGCCGTGCACGGCGCGCATCATCGCCAGGTCCTCGAGCGCCATCTGCGACGGCCCGTCCTCGCCGATCGAGACGCCGGCGTGCGAGCCGCAGAGCCGGAGGTGCGCGCGGCTGACCGCCGCCATGCGCACGAAGTCGTAGGCGCGCGTCAGGAAGGCGCCGAACGTCGCCGCGAAGGGCTTCTTGCCCATCACCTGGAGCCCGACGGCGGCCCCCACCATCGCCTGCTCGGCGATGTACATCTCGACGTAGCGATCGGGAGCCACCTTCTGGAAGTCCTCGGTGTGGGTCGAGTTGCCGACCTCACCGTCGAGGGCGACGACCTGCGGGTCGGCGGCGAGCGCCGCCAGCGTCTCGCCGAACGCCTTGCGGGTTGCGATCCTGTCCTCGTAGGCCGGCAGGGTCACCGTGCCGCCGCCGGCCACCGGCCGCGCGACCGGCTCGGGCGGGACCGGGATCACGCGCAGGTCACGCACGCCGCCGAGCTCGGCGATCGCCCGCTCGGCCTCGTCGGGCGACAGCGCCTTGCCGTGCCAGCCCTCCTTGTTCGCGAGGAACGACACCCCGTGGCCCTTCTCGGTCTTCGCGACGACCAGCGTCGGTCCCTCACCGTCCTCCGCCTCGGTGTAGGCGGCGTCGATCGCGGCGACGTCGTGGCCGTCGACCAGGATCGTGCGCCACCCGAACGACTCGGCGCGGCGCGCGTAGGCCTCGCCGTCCCACTCGAGCATCGTCGGCCCGCGCTGCCCGAGCCGGTTCATGTCGAGGATGCCGATGAGGTTTCGAACCTCGTGGTGCCAGGCGTTCGTCATGGCCTCCCAGACCGAGCCCTCAGCGACCTCCGAGTCGCCCATCAGGACCCAGACGCGGCCGGGCAGCCCGTCCATGCGCATGGCGAGCGCGATTCCGAGCCCGATCGGCAGTCCCTGGCCGAGCGATCCGGTGGCCACGTCGACCCAGGGCATGTCGGGCCGCGGGACCGGGTGCCCCTCGACGGGGCTCCCGAACTTCCGGAACGACAGCAGCTCGTCGTCGGTGATGGCGCCGATCGCCTTCAGCACCGAGAAGAACATCGGCGAGGCGTGACCCTTGGACAGCACGAAGCGGTCGTTCGCCGGGCTCTTCGGGTCGGCGACGTCGAGGCGGAGGTGGCCGTCGAACAGCACGGCCGCGAGGTGGGCGGCCGACATCGACGAGGTCGGGTGGCCCGAGCCGGCCGCCGTCGATGCGCGGATGCCGTCGACCGCAAGCTGCGCAGCGAGCTCGTTCCACTCGTGGATGCGATCCATCACACCACTCCTCCCTCGAGGGGTTCCACCGGCCCGATTCCACCTTACCCGCTGCCCGGCTGAAGCACGCCGGCAGCGGGGGCAGGGATCCGCGCACGGTACCGTCCCGCGGCGGATCCGTCGAGCCCTGACCCGCGGCGCCGGCGGCTCGTCGACTCCGGTGTCGCGATCGCGACTAGAACCCGGCCCGCGGCCGGTCCGACAGGTCGGCCGAGGCCTCCTTCAGCGCCCTCCAGACCTCCCGGAACAGGTCGGCCGCGTAGGAGGGCGGCTGGCTGCCCTGGCCGCCCATCGCGCCACGGAGCGCGGCCGCCGTCACCTCGATGGCCTTGTCGAACAGCGCGCGGTCGATCTGCTCGGCCACGTGAACCTCCTTCGTCGTACGGCGTGGGGCGGGCGCCGCACCGGCGCCCGCCGCAAGGCTACCGGATGCGCCCCTCGCCGCGGGCCGGCGTCGGCGCGCTACCGTAGGCGTCCTCGGCGACGGCGGGCGGAGATCACGGCATGGCGGGACAGGGTCGGGACGCGGCGGGCCGGCGGCAACCTTCCCGGTCGAGGAGCGCCCGATGGTGGGTCGCGGGGGCCCTCGCGGCGCTGGTGGTCGGCTCCGCGGCGCTCGACCTCGCATCGATCCACTCGAGCGCCGGGCGCCCCGGGAGCGCCGACCCGTCGACCTCGAACGGCTTCGTCGGATCGGCCCCCCTGCAGACCATGCAGGGATTCGGGGCCTCCGGCGAGGGGTGGCCGGCGGACCTCGCGTCCTTCCCGCCGGCGGTCCAGCAGCAGGTCGCGGCAATGCTCTTTCGTCCCTCCGGGATCCGGCTCAGCATGTACCGGTACGACATCGGGGCCGGCGCCGGGACGCCCGGGCTGCCGGGGCCCCAGAGCTTCCTCGTTCGGGCGGGGACCTACGATTGGTCGGCCGACCCTGGAGGCCTGGCGTTCCTCCGGCTCGCCGCCCGAGACGGAGTGCCGAACCTGGTCGGGTTCGCCAACAGCGCGCCCGGGGTGTGGAAGACCAACGGCAAGAACTGCGGCGGCGGGCTCGTGCCGGCCGACACGGCCGCCTACGCCGCCTACCTCACCGACGTCGTCGCCCACCTCCGGGAGGCCGACGGCATCACGCTCTCGTATGTGAGCCCGATGAACGAGCCGGACTTCGGCTTCGGCTCGTGCTACCAGGAGGGCATGGCCGTCCCCCCGGCGCAGCGGGCGACGCTGATCGCCGACCTCGGCGGGGACCTCGCGCGGCGCGCGCCCTGGGCACACGTCATCGCCGACGAGTCGAGCCACGTGCGCGCGCAGCTGCTGCCGGAGCTGCCCGCGTGGCTCGGGCGGCCCGGCGTCGCCCGCTACGTCGCGGCGATCGCCTACCACGACTACGGCACGCCCCAGGCCTCGGTCCTGCAGGGCCTCGCCGCCGCCGGGCGCCGGTACGGCAAGCCGCTCTGGATGACCGAGATCTGCTGCGTCGACGGCCACCGGTTCGGCCGGCTGTACGACCCGACGATGGCGAGCGGCCTGTGGCTCGCCGGCCGCATCTGGAGCGACGTCGCCGGCGCAGGGGCGTCCTCGTTCAGCTGGTGGCGGGCACTGTCCTCGAGCCTCGGCTGCGATCCGGCCGCCTCCCCCACCTGCGCCGGGAGCGTGAACCACCGGGGATGGGACGACGGCCTCCTCTACTACGACCCCAACTTCCGGACCGACGGCAACACCGCGATCACCACCACCAAGCGCTACTGGGTCTTCGGAAACTTCAGCAGGTACGTGCGGCCGGGCGCCGTCCGGCGCCCGGCCGCGACCACCGTGCCGGGCGTTCGGCTGCTGGCGTTCTCGTCGGCCTCGCAGTGGACGGTGATCGTGATCGACGACGCGCCGGCCGGGCACGCCGGCGCGACGCTGCGGCTCCGCCTCCCGACGGCCCTGCTTCGCGCGTTCGTCCCCTCGGCGGCCGTCCGCACCAGCGCGACGCTGGACCTCGCCCGGGTCGCCCTCCCGTCGCTCGACGCCCACGGCCGGCTCGTCCTGCAGGTGCCCCCGCAGAGCGTGACGACCTACGTCTTCGGACCCCAGTCCTGACCGGCGCCTCCGCCGTCCCCCCGGGGGCCGGCGGAGGCGTTGCCGCGAAATCGCAAGACCGCGACGGGCTCGCAACATCCTCCGAACGCATCTCAGTCGAACACACGCACGAGGTGGCGTGGGCACCCGCCCACGCGTCGCCGCGCCGTGACCGATTCACCGGACGGAGGGACTCTTGAACGCACGCCTGCACGCCACGCCCGAGGGGGCGACACCCCTCCCCATGATCCTCCGAGAGCCCGGCGGGCCCGGTGCGAGCTCGCTCGACGTCTCGATCGTGATCCCCTGCCTGAACGAGGAGCCGACCATCGAGCGCTGCGTCGCTGAGGCGTGGGCCGCGATCGAGGAGGCGGGGGTGGGCGGCGAGGTGCTCGTGGTCGACAACGGCTCCACCGACGCCAGCGCGGCGCTCGCCCACCGGGGAGGCGCCCGCGTGATCCACGAGCCCCGGCGCGGCTACGGCCGCGCCTACCTGACCGGCCTCGAGCACGCGCGCGGGCGCACGATCCTGATGGGCGACGCCGACCTCACCTACGACTTCCGCGAGCTGCCGGCGTTCATCTCACTCGCCCGCCAGGGCAACGACCTCGTCATGGGCTCCCGCTTCCGCGGCCGGATCCTGCCGGGCGCCATGCCATGGCACCACCGCTACATCGGCAACCCGATCCTCACGGGCGTGCTGAACCTGCTCTACCGAAGCGGCGTCTCCGACGCCCACTGCGGGCTGCGGATGGTGCGCGCCGACGCGCTCGAGCGGCTCCGCCTGCGCTCGACCGGCATGGAGTTCGCCTCCGAGATGGTGATCCGGGCGCGCCAGGCCAGGCTTCGCATCGCGGAGACCCCGATCACCTACGCGCCGCGGCCCGGCGGCAGCATCTCCAAGCTGAAGTCGCTGCGCGACGGGCTCCGCCACGTCCGCTACATGCTCGCGTACGCGGCCTCGGGGTGGTTCCTCGTGCCGGCGCTGCTGCTCGCTGCGGTGGGCGGCGCGCTCGTGACCGGCGTCGGGCCGGCGCCGGTGAGCGTCCCGGCCGGCGTCTTGATGCTCGTCGCCGGCGGCGCCCTCGCCCAGGCCCATCTCGGCCTTCGCCTGTACCGGGCCCTCGCGCTCGACCCGAACGAGCGGATGCGAAGCGCCCTGCGGTGGGCGCTCACCAGGGGCGCGCTCGCCGTCGGCGGCATGGCGGTCATCGCCGAGGTGGCCCTGGCGGCGCTGCTCGGCGAGACCACGCGCAGGCTGACGATCGGCAGCCACCACGGCAGGATGTTCTCCATGCTCGTGGCGCTCACCATCGTGACCCTGGCCGCGACCGCCTGGATGGCAGCCCTGCGCCGGACGGCCCGTGCCGCGGCCTGAGGCCACCCTCTCGCCGCCCGGCCCGCCGGCGACGAACGCCGGGACCCGCGCGTCGGTCCGCCGGACGAGCGGCGCCGCCGCGCTCGCCCGGCGGCACTGGCTGTTCCTGGTCCTGTTCGCGGCAGGGGCCGTCCTTCGGGCCATGGCCTCGCTCGGCTACCGCCCGGCGCTGCTCTTCTACGGGGACTCCTACTACTACCTGCACAACGCCCACCGGCTGATCCCCAACGGGCTCCGCCCGGCGGCCTACCCGGCCCTGCTGAAGGTGCTGCTCGCCCTCGGGGGCGGGCATCTCGCGGTGGTGCCGGCGTTCCAGCACCTGCTGGGGCTCGCGCTCGGCGTCCTCGCGTACGCGGTGCTGCGGCGGTTGGGGCTCCCGGCGTGGCTCGCCGCCCTCGGGGCGGCGCCGCTGCTGCTCGACGCCTACCTGATCGACCTCGAGCAGTACGTCATGGCCGAGACCATGTTCGACGTCCTCGTCGGAACGGCCTTCGCGTTGCTGGTGTGGTGGCGCCGGCCGCCGGTCACGGTGGTCGCGACGGCCGGGCTGCTGCTGGCGCTCGCGACCCTCGCCCGCACGGTCGGCATCGTGCTGATCGCCCCCGCGCTGCTGTTCGTGCTGGGCACACGGCTCGGAGGGGCTCGGGCCGTTGCGCTGGTCGTCGCGTTCGCGTTGCCGATCGGCCTGTACGCGGGATGGTTCCACCACTACCACCGCCGCTACACGATCACGAGCTTCGACGGCCACTTCCTGTACGGACGCGTCGTCGACTTCGCCACGTGCCAGGGCCTCGCGATCCCGGCCTACGAGCGCATGCTCTGTCCGGCGATGCCGCCGGCCGATCGGCCCGGACCCAACTGGTACGTGTGGAACGCGGCCTCTCCCGCGTCGCACGTCCGCCCGCCGAAGGGGATCACGAGGGACCGCGCGCTCCTCCAGTTCTCGCTCGCGGTCCTGCGCCACCAGCCGCTGACCTTCGCGCGGGTGGTCGGCGCGGACTTCCTGCACCTGCTCGCGCCTGGGCACCGCACCGGAAGGTGGCAGGAGCCGGTTCGCATGTGGCAGTTCGGGCTGTCGGTGCCCGACCAGCGCAGGGCGGCGCTGCGCGCCCAGCGACGCTTCGGGCCGCCGGTGCCGCCCACGACGCGCATCGACCGCCCGGTCGCCCAGGCGTTGATCGCCTACCAGCGTGCCGGCTACACCCCCGGACCGCTGCTCGCGCTCTGCATCGCGCTCGGCCTCGGGGCCGGCGCGGTGGGGCTGCGGCGCGCGGCGCCGAGGCGGCTCCGCGCGGAGGTCCTGCTCTACACGCTCTCCGGAGCCGGTTTGGCGCTGACGGCGATGGCGACCTCGATGTTCGACTACCGCTACCTGCTTCCCTCGATCCCGCTGCTGGCCCCTGCCGGGGCCCTCGGCGCCTGGATCCTCGCGCTCCGGATCGCCGGGCGGCGGGCGGCGGGCGGCGGCGGGCCCGAACCGGTTGCGGCGTCCGCGGCACCCGAGGAGCCGTCCCCGTCGCTCGGGGCCCCCGTCGTCGGCGCATAGCCGCGCGACGATCCGGCCCGTTCCACACGCCCGCACATCGGGCTCTCCCCGCGTCCCGCCTCTGCCGATGCAGAAGGACATGGTCCGAAGAGGTGCCGGATGCAGGTGAACGAGGGCGGTGAGACCCGCGGCCAGACCTGCCGCTCGTGTGGGGGGATCGTGCCGGAGGCGATGACGTGGTGCCCGCGCTGCCTGACCCGGGTCGACGTGCCGACCCCGACCAGGGGCCCTGCGGTCCGAGGCGGCCCCGGATCACGGCCACCCCCGCGCCTCGACCCCGGACCAGAGCGCCTGGCGCCGGAGGTGTCGACGCGGACCGGCGCCACGCCGACCTCGTTCGGGTTCGCAGGGCGCCTGGCGCTCAGCGCCCTCGTGGTGCTCGCCGCGCTCGCGGTGATGTGGATCTTCCTGTGGCCCCTCCGTGCCTCCGGCGGGGTTCGCGCATGGGTCGCCTACGGCTCGGTCGGCCTCGGGCCGGCGCTCGCGATCGTCGCCGTCGGCCTCCATGCGATCTGGCGCCCCGCCAAGCGCGACGCTCCGCCCGACGAGCCCACCTCCGGCGGTCGTCGATGAGGCCGCCCCCGCTCTCCACCGCCACCACTGCCGCACCGATCCGGTGGCTACGCGCGACGGCGCAGGCCCGGTGGCCTCCGGTTGTCGCGGGGGTCGCCAGCCTGGCTGTCTTCGCGACGATGCAGTTCCACGCCGATCGCGCGCTGAACGCCGCCTGGGTCCAGTCACCCGGTGCCGTGACCGAACGGCTGGTGGTGTCCTGGGCCGCGGTACGCGGCCAGATGGAGGCGGACGTCGCCCGGTTCGCGGCGCTGCTGCTCGCCGGTGCGACGCTGGTGCTGGCGGGCCGCCGACGGTGGTTCTTCGCCCCGGCCGTCGCCTACACCCTCGGACCGCTGGTCCTTGGGTGGGCCGACACGAACTGCGCCGTCACGGGCAGGATGCCCACGGCCGTCGGTGAGGGCTGGAGCGGCACCCCGGCGGGCTGCGCTGGACTCTTCCCCCCTCGGCTTGCGCGCCGCAAGCCTCGGCCTCGCAGGGTTCGCAACGTGGGCGCTCGTCTGGGCCTGGCAGGTGACGGCGTCCCCGTCCGGGCCCGGATGGGCGACCCTTGCCTGACGGTCCCGCCGCTCTTCCTCTTCGGGGCGCTGCTCGGGACCCTCCGGCCCCGGTGGGCGTGGACCCTTGTCTTGGTCCCGGCCTGCTCTGGACCGGCTGGCCACCCTTCCCTTTCGGATACGGACTCGACTGGTTCGGCATCTCATCCGGGCTCACCCAGGTGGCTCCCTACCTCATCATGCCCGCGATCGCCGCCGCATGGGCTCCGCTCACGCAGGCCATCGTCTTGCTGCAGCGGACGCCGACGGTCGCGCTCGTCGCGCTCAACGCCTTGAACGTGGGTGACGCTCTCTCCACGCGACTCGCCCTGCACGGCGAGGGAGCGGTCGAGAGCAATCCCGTCGCGCGCCTGATCGGGCTCCCGGGCAAGCTCGTGATCGTCGGGCTTCTCTCCGTGCTCCTGTTGCGCCTCCGGCCGCGGCTGCTCGCCTGGCTGGTCCTCCCGTTCCTTAGCGTCCTCGTGTGGCACCTGGCCGGCTTCCTCGCGAGCCGCCGGTGAGACCGAGCGCGACTCACCTTCGACCCGCGAACACCTCGACGCGAGCTTCGTGCCCGGTCGCTCGCCCCAGGCGCGCGTCGCAGGTGACCAGAGGAACACTGAGCGCCTCGGCCAGCGCGACGAACGCGGCGTCGTACGCGGAGAGGTTGTGCCGGAGCTCCCAAATCCGATCGGCCAGCGGCTGGTGCGGGTAGCGGACGATGGGGAGGTCCGCGAAGTCCGACCGTACGTCCTCGGCACGCTCCTGCGTCAGCGCGCGCATCCCGACGAGCCGGCGCAAGGCATGGACGACCTCGACGTCGATGAGGTGGGGCGCGTGGAGATCGCCGTCGCCCGCGAGGCGCGACACGAGCCGGTCGTCCCGAGGCCGGCCCGCCAGGGCCGAGAGAACCGCCGACGTGTCGACGACGATCACGCCCGGTCGCGACCCGAGCGCACGGCCCGCACGATGCTCGACCCGCTCGTCCCGCCCGCCCGCGCACCGGCCCGAGCCAGCACGTCCGCCACGGGCGGACGCTCCGCGATGCGGACCATCTCGGCCAGGAGGTAGTCGGACAGAGACTGCCCGGCGGCGGCGGCGCGAGCCCGCAGCGTTCGGTGCACCTCGGCGGGCACGTTGCGGATCTGGACCGACTTCGTCATACGTGGAAGTGTACATGCGATATGCATGACATACATGTATCTTGCATGTACCCTTCCGAATCGCGGCGTCGGTCGGCGGCGAGCCGCGGCGAGCCACTGGGCCGGATCTCCCCTAGCGCCTGGACACGTGCCAGACGTGGGGGGCGATGAGCTCGTCGGCCTCCTTCGGGCCCCACGACCCCTTCTCGTAGAACACCACCGGCGGCGGATCGTCCAGCACCGGCTGCAGGATCTCCCACGCGCGCTCGACCTCGTCCTCGCGCGTGAAGAGCGTGTGGTCACCCTCCATCGCCTCGAGCAGCAGCAGCTCGTAGGCCTCGGCGAGCGGCGCCTCGAACCGCCGGTCGTAGGCAAAGTCCATCGTCGCGCGGTCGAACGCCAGCCCCGGCCCCGGCTTCTTCACGTTCATCGCAAGGGTGATGCCCTCGTGCGGCTGGATGTGGATCGTGAGGTGGTCGCGCGCGAGCGGCGCGGCGTCGACGCCCCTCCACAGGTTGTAGGGCACGTCGCGGAACGACAGGGTGACCTCGGTGTCCTTCCGCCTCAGGTTCTTTCCGGTCCGAAGGTAGAAGGGAACCCCAGCCCACCGCCAGCTGTCGACCTCGAGCTCCATCGCGGCGAAGGTCTCGCCCTGCGAGTCCTTCGACACGTCGGGCTCGGCCCGGTAGCCGGCGTACTGCCCCCGCACGACCTTCGACGGGTCGCACAGGCTCATCGCGCGCAGCACCTTGACCTTCTCGTCGCGCAGCCGGTCGGGCTCGAAGCTCACCGGCGGCTCCATGCCGATGAACGTCATCACCTGGAAGAGGTGGGTCGCGACCATGTCGCGAATGGTCCCGGTCTCCTCGTAGAACTGCCCGCGCCCCTCGATGCCGATCTCCTCGGCGACCGTGATCTGCACGCTGCCGATGTAGCGGCGGTTCCAGATCGGCTCGAACATGCCGTTGGCGAACCGGAACGCCAGGATGTTCTGCACGGTCTCCTTGCCGAGGTAGTGGTCGATGCGGAAGATCTGGGACTCGTCGAAGACCGCGTGCAGCTCGTCGTTCAGATCGTGTGCGCTCGGCAGGTCGCGGCCGAACGGCTTCTCGATCACGATCTTCGCGTTGCCGTGCAGCTCGCTCTCGCCGAGACGCCGCACGATCGACGGGTAGGCGGCCGGCGGCGTCGCGCAGTAGTAGAAGCGCCCGCCGGCCGTGTGCCGGCGCCGGTCGACCGAGGCGAGGTGGCCCCGCAGGTGGTCCATCGCCCGCTCGGAGTCGAACTCGCCCGGCAGGTACGAGAGCGCCTTCGCGAACTCGTCCCACGGCTCGCCGGACGGGTCGACCTTGCCGAACTCGTGGATCGCGTCGCGCACGTACTCGATCCAGTCGCGGTCGTGCATCTCGGTTCGCGCGTACCCGACGATCGCGAACCCCGAGGGCAGCAGGCCCTCCACGAACAGGTGCCAGAACGCCGGCAGGAGCTTGCGCTTGGTGAGGTCGCCCGAGGCGCCGAAGATCACGATCGCCTGGGGATCGGCGGGCTTCAGGCTCACCTTGCTCCCTCCGTCCTCTCCGCGTGCCCGCCGAACTCCTTGCGCATCGCCGAGAGGACCCTGTCGGCGAAGCCCGCGTTGCCGCGGGATCCGAACCGCGCGAACAGCGCCGCCGAGATCACGTCGGCCGGCACCCCCTCGTCGACCGCGGCGAGCACCGTCCAGCGCCCCTCCCCGGAGTCCGACACGCGCCCGGCGAACGCCTCGAGCCTGGGGTCGCGGGCGAGGGCGTCGGCCGTGAGGTCGAGCAGCCACGAGGCCACCACGCTCCCCCGCCGCCAGAGCTCCGCGATCTCGGCGAGGTCCAGGTCGTAGCGGTAGTACTTCGGGTCGCGCAGCGGGGTGGTCTCGGCGTCGGCGGCTTCGACGCCGGCGCCGATGTTGGCGTTTGCCAGCACGTTCAGGCCCTCGGCGTAGGCCGCCATCATCCCGTACTCGATGCCGTTGTGGACCATCTTCACGAAGTGGCCGGCCCCGGCCGGGCCGCAGTGCAGCCACCCGCGCTCGGCCGCGCTCGGCTCGCCCGCGCGTCCGGGGGTGCGCGGGGCGGCGTCGATCCCCGGCGCCAGGGTCTCGAGGGCCGGCCGCAGCCGCACGACGGCATCGGCGTCGCCGCCGACCATCAGGCAGTAGCCGCGCTCCAGGCCGAACACCCCGCCGGAGACGCCGGCGTCGACGTAGTGCACGCGATCGGCGGCGAGCCGCTCGGCGCGGTCGACGTCGTCCCGGTAGTAGCTGTTGCCGCCGTCGACGATCGCATCCCCCTCGGCGAGCAGCGGCGCGAGCCTCCCGATCGTCTCATCGACGAGCCCCGCCGGCAGCATCATCCAGACCGTCCGCGGCGCCGCGAGCTTGCCGACGAGGTCCTCCAGCGACGATGCCCCGGTCGCCCCCTCGCCGGCCAGCGCCGACACCGCGTCGGGGCTCACGTCGAAGACCACGCACTCGTGGCCTGCCTTCATCAGCCGGCGAACCATGTTCGCGCCCATCCGGCCGAGCCCGATCATCCCGAGCTGCATGTCCACCCCTTTCGTCCGTCCCGCCGCGGCGCGCCGGCCAGCCGCGCCGGCAGCCCGCGTCACGCGTTCGCGGCCAGGTCGCTCGCGAGCTTCTTCAGGTCGACCTCCGGGTCGCGCAGCCGCTCCGGGTCCACCGGCCGCCCCGCCCTGATCAGGTCCCGCGCCCTGCGCACGTCGCGCCCGCGATCGACGCCGAACGCCGCCCGCAGCAGGCCGTCCTTCAGGTAGAACGCGACGAAGTCCCGCTCCTCCACGCTGCCGCGGACGACCACCTGGTCCCACTCGGGTGCGAAGCCGGCGTGGTCGATCGTGTGCTCGTACTGGTCCGACCAGAACCAGTGCGCATCGTCGAAGGACGCCCCCCTGCCGAGCATGTTCCCCGCGGCGGCGGCCCCCATGCGGCTCGCGTTGTCGAAGTGCTCGACGCGAATCCGCCGCCCGAACACCGGGTGCTCGTGGTTGGCGACGTCGCCGGCCGCGAAGACGCCGGGGAGGTTCGTCTCGAGCCGCTCGTTCACCAGGATCCCATTGTCGACCGGGAGCCCGGCGTCCTCGGCGAGCTCGGCGTTCGGTCGTACGCCGACGCCGGCGACCACCAGGTCGGCATCGATCGCCTCCCCGCCGGTCGTCACCACCCGGCCGACGCGACCGTCGCCCTCCAGCCGCTCGACGCCCTCACCGAAGCGGAACGCCACCCCACGATCACGGTGGATGGCCTCGAGCACCCGACCCATCTCGGCGCCGATCGCGCGCACGAGCGGGGCCTCGAAGACCTCGACCACCGTGACGTCCAGGCCGAGCGAGCGGAGCGAGGCGGCGACCTCCATGCCGATGAACCCGGCGCCGACCACGACGGCCCGCGCGCCCGCCCGCGAGGCCTCGCGGAGCCGGTCGGCGTCCTCGAGCGTCCGGAGCTGGAAGACGCCCGCGAGGCCGCCGCCGGGCATCGAGAGCGGGCGGTTGCGGGCGCCGGTCGCGAGCAGGAGGCGGTCGTAGCCGAGCCGCTCGCCGTCCGAGAGCTCGACCTCGCGGGCGGCCGGGTCCAGGCGCACCACACGGGTCGAGAGGCGCAGCTCGACGTCGTTCTCGTCCCACCAGCCCTCCTCACGAAGACGGAGGTCCTCGGCGGGCTTCTCGCCGCGGAGGTACTCCTTGGAGAGCGGCGGGCGCTCGTACGGCGGATCGGGCTCGTCGCCAACGAGGACGACGCGGCCGTCGAACCCCTCCCGGCGGAGCGCCCCGGCGGCCGCCGTGCCCGCAAGGCTCGCCCCCACGATCACGTGCGTCGGCCGCCCGGTCATGGAGCCCATCGTATGCCGGCCCGGCGAACTCGGGGCCACGCTCGCGCGCACGGGGCGTCGCCCGTACACTCCTTGCACGTCGCGCCCGCGAACGCCCGCGCCGCGCGCCCCGGCCCGACCACGAAGGAGTGACCGATGAGCGACCCGATGCGGCCCCGCAGCACCGACGTCACCGAGCGCGCGCCGGCGCGGGCGATGCTGCGCGCGGTCGGGTTCGGGGACGGGGACTTCGCCAAGGCCCAGGTCGGCGTCGCCTCCGCGTGGAACGAAGTGACGCCCTGCAACATCCACCTCGACCGCCTGGCCGCGGTCGCCAAGGAGGGCGTGCGCGAGACCGGCGCCGCCGTCCCGGTCGAGTTCACGACGATCGCCGTCTCGGACGGGATCGCGATGGGCACCGTCGGCATGCGGGCCTCGCTGGTCAGTCGCGAGAACATCGCCGATGCCGTCGAGCTGGTCATGCACGCCGAGCGGTTCGACGGCGTGGTGACGATCGCCGGCTGCGACAAGAGCCTGCCGGGCATGCTGATGGCCACCGCCCGGCTGAACCTGCCGGGGGTGTTCCTGTACGGCGGCACGATCCTTCCCGGGCACCTCCGGGGCAGGGACCTCACGATCCAGGACGTGTTCGAGGCCGTCGGCGCGAACGCCGCCGGGACCATGAGCGACGGCGAGCTGCACGACGTCGAGGCGCACGCCTGTCCCGGGCCCGGCTCGTGCGCCGGCATGTACACGGCGAACACGATGGCCGTCGCGGCCGAGGGGCTCGGGATGTCGCTGCCGGGGAGCGCCTCGCCGCCGGCGGTCGACGCGCGTCGCGACGCGTTCGCGCGCGCATCCGGCGCCGCGGTCGTGGACCTGCTGCGCGCCGGCATCCGGCCCCGCCAGATCATGACCCGCGAGGCCTTCGAGAACGCGATCACGCTGGTGATGGCCTGCGGCGGCTCGACGAACGCCGTGCTGCACCTGCTCGCGATCGCGCACGAGGCCGAGGTCGACCTCGACATCGACGACTTCGACCGCATCAGCCGGCGCACCCCGCACATCGGCGACCTGCGCCCGGCCGGGCGGTTCGTCATGGCCGACCTCGACCGGGTCGGCGGCGTGCCGGTGCTGATGAGGGAGCTGCTGGACGCGGGGCTGCTGCACGGCGACGCGCTGACCGTCAGCGGCAGGACCGTGGCGGAGAACCTCGCGGCACTCTCGCCGGGCGGGCCCGACGGCGACGTCGTCCGGCCGATGGCCGAGCCCATCCACCCCTACGGCGGCATGGCGATCCTGCGCGGCTCCCTCGCCCCGGAGGGCGCCGTCGCGAAGGTCGTCGGCATGGAGGGCCTGAGCTTCCGCGGGCGCGCCCGGGTGTTCGACTCCGAGCAGGACGCGTTCGAGGCGGTGACCGGCGGGCGGATCGAGCGCGGCGACGTGATCGTGATCCGGAACGAGGGCCCGAAGGGGGCGCCCGGCATGCCCGAGATGCTGGCCGTGACCGCCGCGGTGTTCGGTGCCGGGCTCGGCCGCGACGTGATGCTCGTGACCGACGGACGGTTCAGCGGCGCGACCCACGGCTTCTCTATCGCCCACGTGGCGCCCGAGGCGGTCGTCGGCGGACCGATCGCGCTCGTGCACGAGGGCGACGCGATCTCGCTCGACGTCGACGCCCGGCGCCTGGACATCGAGGTCGACGACGCCGAGCTCGCCCGCCGGCGCGAGGGGTGGAAGGCCCCGGCCCCTCGCTACGAGCGCGGCGCCCTGGCGAAGTACGCGAGGCTCGTGAGCTCCGCGAGCCGCGGCGCCGTCTGCGACTGACGGGCGAACGCGGCGCGCCCCCGGGCGCACGGACGGGCCCCGACGACGAACTCGTGCACAGCTACTGGTTCCGCGAGTACCTGGCCGTCCAGTGCGACCACGTCTGCATTCACTGGTACTACTGGGATCCGCTCTACTGGGAAGGTGACTACGGGAATCCGCCGTCAGGAGTGGATACGTACAGCGTTCCGAGCTTCATCGCGACGTACGCTCACGTCCTGCTGGTGGGCGAGACCATCACCCGAAGCAGCGGGACCCAAGCACACATGGGGCGGCTCGTTCAGCATCGAAGGGGTCAGCTTGTCCTCGAAGGCCATGTATGATCAGATCACCACGGAGACATGGACGGGCGTGTCAGGGTGCGGTCAGCATCGGTACCTGTGGGGAACGAGCTCCGGCTACACGGTCACTGACCTCGTGCAGGCAAGCTGTCTCTCGTGAAGAGGCGACTCGTCGGGGTCGTGCTGTACGCGGGGGCTGCCGCGTTGCTGGCGGCGACCCCCGCGTGTGGGCCGTCTCTGATGTCCGGCGATGCTCTCCAGCACTCGTATCCACTGACCGATTCCCTCCCGCCCGTTCGCCCCGGCGCCCAGTGGATATGGCTCGATCCCGTGCTCCACAACGTCTCGTCCAACTCGCTGACGGTTCAGCGGATCGCCCTGTCCGGCGTCGGGCTGGGAACTGTGGTCGCCGTCGAACGCATCGAGTACACGGTGGACAATCCCAATGGCGCACGAAGCGTCCCCGGGGGCAGGTACGTCGCATCTCCCCCCGTCTGGTTCTTCGCGCATACCTGTCGCGTCCAGCCACTCGCCGCCGCACCATTCACGCTCCGACCGGGAGCAACGAGCAGAATCCTGCTGGTTCTTCGAGCGCTGCGCCCTGGGCGCCTCGTTGTTCGCAACGAAGTCGTCTACTACCGAGTCGGCGCTCGGTCGTTTCGCCAGGTGATTCCCGAGACACTCGTGCAGCCCGTTGTCACCACCGCCCCCGTGCTCCGGCCGGCTTCGTACGAAGTGCCGTGCCTATCGCTCACCACGGTCCTGTCGCAAGACCCAGGGCACTCGTGACTTCCGTGCTGCCCTGCTGGCTCGCCCTGCTGCTCACCCGGGTCGCCGAGCGGCGCTGCGGCACGACCTGGCGGCGCATCGCCCCCCGGTGAGTTTCTGTTGAGCGGCGAAGGGGCATCACAGCCCGGCGATGCTCCGATTCCCGTGTTCGCTCGCCGCCTTCGACTTCTCGTCCTTCTCTTCCTCTCCTTGGCGCTGGTCGCCTGCGCGCGCCTCCCGAACGTGGTTGCTGGGCCCACACCCAGCCCAGCCTCCTCGCCCTCGCCGACGGCGACACCCTCTCCGTCGCCGACCCCCTCCAGTGACCCGGACGCGTGCGGATCGTGGTCCGGTCAGAGCTCGGCCATCGCGCAGGCAAGGGGCGAGATCCGAAACTGCATGAGGTACGGTTCCTGGTGGATCATCCTGACTCTTCCCCGAGCAGGTCAGGCCTATGGGTTCATCGGCATCGACAAGTGCACCGCCGCGGATACCGCGTGCCTCAACGGTGCAGCCGCCCACCCTCTGGCGAACTGGACCTGGATCAAGCCTCCGTACCAGGGGGGCGTGACGCTCCTTGGCCTGCTGCCGCCGACCGCGAATCCGGCACCCCCGACCGAGCTCATCGTCGACGTCGGCGGGCACCAACTGAACTTCGATCCTTCGACAGGCGCCTTCAGTTCCTCGACATCCTGACCAAGTCTCGAGGATGATGAGCGGGTCTGGCGGGTCAAGGCGCGCGGCGCATGCTCGTGTGAGGCGGCAGCTTGGGTGGCAGGTGGCAGCCGAGGTCCCGGCCACCCGCCGTGTGCGGAGGCGGATCGGGAGGAACACGGTGAGCGGGGTTCTCGCGGCAACGCTGTTCTTCGCGTATCTCGCGGCGATGGCCGCCGGGATCGCCGGAACGCTCCGCGACCGCGCCAGCGGGCGCTGGGTGCGCGGGCTCCTGCGTGTGGTCCTCGTCTCGGCCGGGGTCTGGGCGATCGGGTCCGTCTGGCAGGACACGGCCGCCTGGCATGCGTTGAGGGGACAGTCCGCCGTCTGGACCGCCTATCCACCGCTCACCTCGAGCGGGTCGATCGGCGCCCTCCGGTCCTTCCCCCGGTACCTCTGGCTCGTCGTCGACTGGTCACGCACGATCGGTCTTGCGGCGCTCTTCGCGATGGTCGCCGGGCTCACCTGGCGAGCGACGCGCGTGCTCTCGGCCTCACGCGACTCCGTCGGGCTCGGCGACGCTCCGACCTCGTGAGTGGCTCCACGGCCGTCCGCATGGCCGGGGCGGACAATCCGCGCCCGGAAGTTCGTGCAGGTCGGGCCCGCAGGACCCCTTGACCGATCGTGGCGCGACCCGTAGCATAGCTGCCACATGAGTGGCAACCAGGTAGTTCTGGCTTCTCTCCTGGTCCTCGTCCTTATTACCTAGGCGCGGGCGGGGCGTCGCACGCCCTGACCGCGCCGAAACCCTTGGCATCCGCCAGGGGTTTTTTGTTCCCCCGGTTCCCGTGAACGGCAGGCGACCGGGACCCGGCGAGGCCGGGAACGCAGCGAGACACACGTGACACGGCGGCGCCGAGGGCGCCGGAGGAGGCGGTTCGAGATGCGCTTCGAGTTCGATCGCGGCGGGCGATCCGTGGGGTCCGCCCAGTGGGAGGGACCCGGTCAGGTGCGGCTGGACGTGTCCGACACCCGAGAGCGGGCGTTCCTGCAGGACTGGTTCGCGAGCGAGGTGACCTACCTGGCCACGGCGTTCGACGAGGACGACGAGGCGTTCCAGCAGCGTCGGCGGGACTGGACGCCGTGGGAGTTCGAGCGCGCCTGCCACGCGCTGGAGGGCCGCGGCTACCGGGCACGGCGGACGCCGAGCGAGGCCGTGGAGGCCGGACGGGGGGCGAGCTAGGACCATGGCCAGGGGCGGAGAGAAGCTCACCGGCGCGCAGGCGCTGTTTCGCGCCCTCGAGCTCGAGGGCGTCGACACCGTGTTCGGGATCCCCGGCGGGGCCATCCTCCCCGCCTACGACCCGTTGCTCGAGTCGTCGATCCGCCACGTCCTGACCCGCCACGAGCAGGGCGCCGGCCACGCGGCCGAGGGATACGCGCACGCCACCGGCCGCGTCGGCGTCGCCATGGCGACCTCCGGCCCCGGCGGCTGCAACCTGGTCACGCCCCTCGCCGACGCGATGATGGACTCGATCCCGCTCGTGGCCATCACCGGGCAGGTGGCGACCGCCGTCGTCGGCAACGACGCCTTTCAGGAGGCGTACATGACCGGCATCGCGATGCCGATCACCAAGCAGACCTGGATGGTGACCGACGCGAACGACGTCCCGCGGGTCGTCCGCGAGGCGTTCCACGTCGCCTCGACCGGGCGGCCCGGGCCGGTGCTGATCGACCTGCCGAAGGACGTCCTGATCTCCGACATGCGCTTCGAGTGGCAGGAGTCGGTCGACCTGCCCGGCTACCGGCCGACGACCAGGGGCAGCATGAAGCAGGTGAAGGCCGCGGTCGACCTGATCCTCCGCGCGGAGCGTCCGGTGCTCTACGTCGGCGGCGGCATCGTGCGCTCCGACGCCTCGGACGAGCTCCGCAGGCTCGCGGAGACGGGCGACCTGCCGGTGGTCACGACCCTGATGGGCCGTGGCGTGTTCCCCGACACCCACCCGCTCGGGCTCGGGATGCCCGGCATGCACGGCAACTACACGGCCGTGACCGCCATGCAGCGGGCCGACCTGCTGATCGCGATCGGGGTGCGTTTCGACGACCGGGTCACCGGCAACCTCGCGGGGTTCGCGCCGGGCGCGAAGGTGATCCACGTGGACATCGACCCGGCCGAGATCGGCAAGAACCGGTCCGTCGACGTCCCGATCGTCGGCGACGCCAGGGACGTGACGGCGGCCCTGGCGCGCGAGCTGGCAAAGCTCCAGGAGGAGCGAGGCCGGCCCGACCACTCGGCGTGGCTCGGGACCCTGCGCGACTGGCAGGAGCGGTTCCCGCTGCGCTACCGGCAGGAGGACGGCGGCCCGATCAAGCCGCAGTTCGTCGTCGAGCGGATCTACGAGGCGACGAGGGGCGAGGCGACGATCGTCTCGGGCGTCGGCCAGCACCAGATGTGGGCCTCGCAGTTCTACCGGTTCACGCGGCCCCGGCAGTGGATCAACTCCGGCGGGCTCGGGACCATGGGGTTCGCCGTTCCGGCGGCGCTCGGCGCGAAGGTCGGCCGACCCGACCAGCGAGTGGTGGCGATCGACGGCGACGGCTGCTTCCAGATGACGGCGCAGGAGCTCGCGACCAGCGCCACCGAGAGCATCCCGATCACCGTCGCGATCCTGAACAACGGCTACCTCGGCATGGTCCGCCAGTGGCAGGAGCTGTTCTACGGCGAACGCTACTCGCAGGTGCACCTCACCCAGGACACGCCGGACTTCGTCAAGCTCGCCGAGGCGATGGGGGCCGTCGGGCTGCGAGCCGAGGACCCCGGCGACGTCGACGCGGTGCTCGACAAGGCGATGTCGATCACCGACCGGACGGTCGTGATCGACTTCCGGGTCGACCCGTCGGAGAACGTGTTCCCGATGGTGCCGGCCGGCGCCTCGAACGACGACATCATCCTCGGGCCCGAGGGCGTTCGGCCCGTGAACGATCCCGCGGAGGCACCGGTCGCATGAGCCTGCACACGATCTCCGTCCTGGTCGAGGACCAGCCCGGCGTGCTGACCCAGGTCTCGAGCCTGTTCGCGCGCCGCGGGTTCAACATCCACTCGCTCGCCGTCGGCACGACCGAACGTCCAGGGCTCTCGCGGATGACCATCGTCGTCGAGGTCACGACCAAGCCGCTCGAGCAGGTCACCAAGCAGCTCAACAAGCTGATCCACGTGATCAAGGTCGTGGAGCTCGGCGAGACCGCCTCGGTCGAGCGCGAGCTCGCCCTGGTGAAGGTCCGCACCAAGCCCGAGCAGCGGTTCCAGGTCGTCGAGCTCGTGGAGATCTTCCGCGGCCGCATCGTGGACGTCGCCCAGGCGACGGTCACGATCGAGGTGAGCGGCCCGTCGGCGAAGATCGACGCGCTCTGCGAGCTGCTCGAGCCCTACGGCCTGGTCGAGATGGTCCGCACCGGCCGCATCGCGCTCGGCCGCGGCGAGCGCGGGATCCGGGACCGCGACCGCCTGCGTGCGGCGAAGGAGCCCGCGACCGCCTGAGCCCCGGCCGGGGCGCCGCCGTGCGGCTCGGCGCCCGCCACCCACCCCACCACCGACGACGAAGGAGACCGAATGGGCAGCGTGCTCTACGACAGGGACATCGACCGGTCTGCGCTGGAGGGCCAGCGCGTCGCCGTGCTCGGCTACGGCAGCCAGGGCCACGCGCACGCGCTGAACCTGCGGGACTCGGGCGTGGACGTCCGGGTCGGCCTTCGCCGCGACTCGAAGTCGTGGTCCACGGCCGAGGAGGACGGGGTGCGGGTCCTCCCGACCGCCGCGGCCGCCGGCGAGGCCGAGGTCGTGATGATGCTGCTGCCCGACACGACGCAGCCGTCCGTCTACGAGGCCGACGTCGCGCCGAACCTCGCGCCGGGCGACATGCTGATGTTCGCCCACGGCTTCAACATCCACTTCAACCAGGTCCGCCCGGCCGAGGGCGTCGACGTCGCGATGGTCGCGCCGAAGGGCCCCGGGCACCTGGTCCGGCGCACCTACGCCGAGGGCGCCGGCACGCCGTCGCTCTTCGCGGTGCACACGGACGCGACCGGCACCGCGCGCGCCCGCACGCTCGCCTACGCGAGCGGCATCGGCGCCGGACGGGCGGGGATCCTCGAGACGACGTTTCGCGAGGAGACCGAGACCGACCTGTTCGGCGAGCAGGCCGTGCTCTGCGGCGGGACGGCCGCGCTGGTCCAGGCCGGGTTCGAGACGCTGGTCGAGGCCGGCTACCAGCCCGAGATCGCCTACTTCGAATGCCTGCACGAGCTGAAGCTGATCGTCGACCTGCTGTACGAGGGCGGGCTCGGGGGCATGCGCTACTCGGTCTCGGACACCGCCGAGTACGGCGACTACACGCGCGGGCCGCGGGTGGTCGACGATCACGTCCGCGCCGAGATGCGCCGGATCCTGTCGGAGATCCAGACCGGCCAGTTCGCGAACGAGTGGGTGCTCGAGGCCAAGGCCGGGTTCCCGCGGTTCGAGGCGCTGCGCCGCCGGGGGCGCGAGCACCAGATCGAGGAGGTCGGGGCCCGGCTCCGCTCGATGATGCCGTGGCTCGGACGCCGCGGCGCGCCGGAGGGGGGTGCCTCCGGTGCCTGACCACGTACGCATCTTCGACACCACGTTGCGCGACGGCGAGCAGGCGCCCGGCATCGCGCTGGCCGAGGCCGAGAAGCTCGAGATCGCCGAGCAGCTCGCGCGCCTCGGGGTCGACGTGCTGGAGGCCGGGTTCCCGGCCTCGTCGGCCGGCGAGTTCGAGGCCGTCCGGCGCATCGCCCGGAACGTGAAGGGCCCGGTGATCGCCGCCCTCTGCCGCGCGAGCGACGGCGACGTCGACCGCGCATGGGAGGCCATCCGCGACGCGCAGCATGGGCGCCTGCACGTGTTCATCTCGACCAGCGACATCCACATGGACTCGATGCTTCGGATGTCGCGCGAGGACGTCCTGGAGGCGACGCGGCGGGCCGTGCGGCGCGCCCGCGGCTACACCGAGGACGTCGAGTACAGCGCGCAGGACGCGACCCGCACCGATCCGGAGTTCATGCTGGAGGCGTTCCACGCCGCCGTCGAGGAGGGCGCCACGACCCTGAACGTCCCCGACACGGTCGGCTACGCGCTGCCGCACGAGTTCGCCGAGCTGGTGCGGGCGGCGCGTGAGGCGATGCCCGAGCACGTGACGATCTCGGTCCACTGCCACAACGACCTCGGCCTCGCCGTCGCGAACTCGCTCGCCGGCGTGCTGGCCGGCGCGCGGCAGGTCGAGGTCGCGGTGAACGGCATCGGCGAGCGCGCCGGGAACTGCTCGCTGGAGGAGCTCGCGATGATCGTCGCGACGCGCGGGCAGGCGACCGGCCTCGCGCACGGCCTGCATGTCAAGGAGATCGCCCGGACCTCGCGGCTGGTCTCCAAGCTCACCGGCTACCCGGTGCAGCCGAACAAGGCCGTGGTCGGCGCCAACGCGTTCGCCCACGAGTCCGGCATCCACCAGCACGGCGTCCTGATGAACCGCGCGACCTACGAGATCATGGACCCGACGGCCATCGGCTACGAGGGGTCGAAGATCGTGCTCGGCAAGCACTCGGGCCGGCACGCGTTCGCCGATGCCCTGGCCGGGCTCGGCGTCCGGCTCGAGCCCGACGCCCTCGATCGCGCGTTCGCAAGGTTCAAGGACCTCGCCGACCGCAAGATCTCGCTGACCGACGCCGACCTCGAGGCGATCGCCGCCGAGGAGCTCGGCGCCGGTGTCGGCGAGGCGTTCGTCATGGAGTCGCTGGCCGTCGCAGGCGGGACCCACCTCTCCCCGACCGCCACCGTGCGGCTGCGCCGGGGCGAGGAGACCGTCGAGGACTCGGCGATGGGCGACGGCATGATCGACGCCGCCTACGGCGCGATCGGCCGGGCCACCGCCGTCGCGGCCACGCTGGTCTCCTACAACGTGTCGGCCGTGACCGGTGGGAGCGACGCGCTCGGCGACGTCGTCGTCCAGCTCGAGGTCGGCGGCCGGCTGGTGACCGGGCGGGGGCTCGCCCCCGACGTCGTGGAGGCGAGCGCCCGCGCCTACCTCGCCGCCATCAACCGGGCGCTTGCGGTCACGAGCACCGAGGAGGTGTCGGCGTAGATGCCGGGAATGACGATCACCGAGAAGGTCCTGGCCCGCGCGGCCGGCCACGAGTCCGTCCGGCCCGGCGACCTCGTCATGGTCAGGGTCGACCTCGCGATGGGCAACGACGTGACCGCGCCGGTCTCGATCAAGCGCTTCAAGGAGCTCGGCGTCGAGCGGGTGTGGGACCCGTCGAAGATCGCGCTGGTCCCCTCCCACTTCGTCCCGGCCAAGGACATCGCGAGCGCGGGCCTCATGATGTCGATGCGCGGGTTCGCCCGCGAGCAGGGCATCGAGCACTTCTTCGAGCTCGGCCGCGGAGGCATCGAGCACATCCTGCTCCCGCAGGAGGCCCTGGCCCTGCCGGGCATGGTGATCATCGGCGCCGACTCGCACTCGTGCACCTACGGCGCGGTCGGCGCGTTCTCGACCGGGGTCGGCTCGACCGACCTCGCGGCCGTGTTCGCAACCGGCGAGATCTGGCTGCGGGTTCCCGAGTCGGTGAGGTTCGTCTACGAGGGCCGGCCCGGCCCCTGGGTCATCGGCAAGGACCTGATCCTCTCGGTGATCGGCCAGGTCGGCGACGACGGCTGCGCCTACCAGGCCATGGAGCACACGGGCCCGGCGCTCGCCCACCTGTCGCAGGACTCGCGGTTCACGCTGGCGAACATGGCGATCGAGGCGGGCGCGAAGTCCGGCATCATCGCGCCGGACGAGGTGACGCTCGACTACGTCCGTGCGCGCCAGGCGGCGACCGGCCGCGTCCGGGAGTTCCCCGTCGACGCCAGCGACCCCGACGCCGAGTACGCGGCCACGCACACGATCGACGTCTCGGCCCTCGAGCCGCAGGTCTCGCTGCCCTCGCTGCCCTCGAAGGCCGAGCCCGTGTCGCAGGCCGAGAGGGTGGCGGTCGACCAGGTCTTCATCGGCTCGTGCACGAACGCCAAGATCGAGGACCTGCGGATCGCCGCCCACATCCTGCGCGGGCGCACGGCCGACCCGCGCGTTCGGCTGATGGTGATCCCCGCGACCCAGGAGATCTGGAAGCAGGCGAACGAGGAGGGCCTGCTGCAGATCTTCGCGGCGGCCGGCGCCACGGTGTCGACCCCGACGTGCGGCGCGTGCCTCGGCGGCCACATGGGGGTGCTCGGGCCTGGCGAGGTCTGCGTCTCGACGTCGAACCGCAACTACGTCGGCCGCATGGGCCACCGCGAGGCCAAGGTGTTCCTGGCGAGCCCGGCGGTGGCGGCCGCCACCGCCGTCCTCGGGCGCCTCGCCCACCCCGACGAGGTCGGCGTCGAGCCGCCGGACATGGCGCTGATGAGCAGGGGGCCCGGCGCCCCGCTGGTGGCGGCCGGCACCGCGGTCGCGGAGGGGGGTGCGGCCCGATGATCGTCGAGGCGATCGGGCACGTCTACGGGGACAACGTCGACACCGACGTGATCATCCCCGCGCGCTACCTCACCTCCACCGAGGCCGAGGAGCTCGCCAGGCACTGCATGGAGGACCTGGACGCCGAGTTCGTCTCCCGCGTGCGGCCGGGCGACGTCATGGTCGGGGGGCGGAACTTCGGCAGCGGATCCTCGCGCGAGCACGCGCCCCTCGCGATCAAGGGGTCGGGCATCTCGGTGATCGTCGCCGAGTCGTTCGCACGGATCTTCTTCCGAAACGCGGTGAACGTCGGCCTGCCGATCGTCGAGTGCCCGGGGGTCACCGAGGACGCCGCGACCGGCGACGTGTTCCGGGTCGACCTCGACGAGGGCATCGTCGAGAACGTGACGAGGGGCAAGCGCTTCGCCGCGACCCCCCTGCCGCCATTCATGCAGGAGATCCTCGATGCCGGCGGGCTCATGCCATGGGTGGCGCGGCGCACGAAGACAGGCGGCGCGAGTGGGTCGTCCGGGACCCCCGGCGTCGCGGTCGGCGTGCCGGAGGGGGAGCCCCCGCAGGCCGACTGGAGGCTCGATTGAGCGGCGGCGGATCGGAGGGCGCCCTTCGCCGGCACCGGATCGCGGTCATCCCCGGCGACGGCACCGGCCCCGAGGTGATCCGCGAGGGCCTGAAGGTGCTGCGGGCCGTCGCGGCCGCCGAGGGGTTCGAGCTGCAGACCGTCGAGCACGACCTCGGCGGCGAGCGCTATCTGCGCACCGGCGAGACGCTGCCCGACCCGGCGCTCGAGGAGCTGCGGGACGCCGATGCGATCTACCTGGGCGCCGTCGGGCACCCGCAGATCAAGCCGGGCATCCTCGAGCGCGACCTGCTGCTGCGGCTGCGCTTCGAGCTGGACCAGTACGTCAACCTGCGGCCGGTCAGGCTCTACCCGGGCGTGCGCTCGCCGGTCGGCGGCCTCGCGCCGGAGGACGTCGACATGGCCTTCGTCCGCGAGAACTCCGAGGGGCTGTACGCGGGCACCGGCGGGTTCTTCCGCAGGGGAACCCCGCAGGAGGTCGCGCTGCAGGACAGCGTCAACACGCGACGGGGGGTCGAGCGCTGCGTGCGGTTCGCGTTCGACCTCGCGACGCGCCCGGGCCGGCGCGGTCACGTGACGCTCGCGCACAAGACCAACGTACTCACCTACGCCGGCGACCTGTGGCAGCGGGTCTTCGACGAGGTGGCGGCCGAGCATCCGGGCATCGGCACCGCCTACGTCCACGTCGACGCCGCGTGCATCTACCTGCTGGAGAACCCGGGCCGGTTCGACGTGGTCGTCACCGACAACATGTTCGGCGACATCCTGACCGACCTCGCGGCCACGGTGCAGGGAGGCATGGGCGTGGCGGCCGGGGCGAACCTGAACCCCGACCCCGGCGGGGTGTCGATGTTCGAGCCGATCGGCGGGACGGCCCCCGACCACACCGGCAGGGGCACGATCAACCCGATCGCGGCGATCGCGGCCGGCGAGCTGATGCTGCGATCCCTGGGCGAGGACGCCGCCGCCGCCCGGGTGGACGCCGGCATCCGGCGGGCCGTCTCGAAGATGCGCTCGATGCGGGCCGCGGAGATGGGGTTCTCGACGGCCGAGGTCGGCGACCTCGTCACGGAGGGAGCCGTCGATGCCTGAGCCGGGGACGGGCCCTGCGGCGGCGCCGGCCGTCGAGCTGTACGACACGACGCTGCGCGACGGCGCGCAGCGAGCCGGGCTCTCGTTCAGCGTCGAGGACAAGCTGAAGGTGCTCCATGCCCTCGACGACCTCGGCATGCCGCTGGTCGAGGGCGGCTGGCCGGGGGCGAACCCGCGCGACACCGAGTTCTTTCGCCTCGCGGTCCGCGAGCCGCTGACGCGCTCGCAGCTCGCCGCGTTCGGCATGACGCGCCGCCCTGGCGAGCGGGCCGGCGCCTCCCCCGTCCTCCGCGACATGCTCGAGGCGGGGACCGAGGTCGTGTGCCTGGTCGGCAAGTCCTCCGACCTCCACGTCACCGAGGCCATCCGCACGACCCTCGAGGAGAACCTCGCGATGGTCGCCGATTCGATCGCGTTCCTGCGAGCGGAGGGGCGCCGGGTGTTCTTCGACGCCGAGCACTTCTTCGACGGGTGGCGGCGCAACCGGGACTACGCCCTCGCCGTGCTGCGCGCGGCCGAGGAGGCCGGGGCCGAGCGGCTGGTGCTCTGCGACACGAACGGCGGGTCGCTGCCGGGCGATGTGGCCGAGGTCGTCCGCGAGGTCGGCAGGCTGGCCGCGGTCCCGCTCGGCGTCCACGTGCACGACGACACCGGCTGCGCGGTGGCCGGCTCGGTCGAGGCGGTCCGCGCCGGCGCGCTGCAGGTCCAGGGGACGATCAACGGCTATGGCGAGCGCTGCGGGAACGCCGACCTCATCCCGATCGCGGCGAATCTCTCCCTGAAGCTCGGCTACGAGGTCCTCCCCGGCGACGGCGTCGCGCGGCTGACCGAGCTCGCCCACCGGGTCGCCGAGATCGCCAACATCCCGCCGGACCCGCACCAGCCCTACGCCGGCCGGAACGCCTTCGCGCACAAGGCGGGCCTGCACGTCTCGGCCGTCGTCCGTCGCGCCGACGCCTACGAGCACGTCCCGCCCGCGTCCGTCGGCAACAGCAACCATATCGTGGTCTCCGACCTCGCCGGTCGGGCGAACCTCGTTCGCAAGGCCGCCGAGCTCGGGGTGGGGCTGGACGACGATGCGGTCGGCCGCGTCCTGACCTCGCTGAAGGAGCGCGAGGCGGCCGGCTACGCCTTCGAGGCCGCCGACGCCTCGCTGGAGCTGCTGCTGCGGCGCGGGGCCGGCTGGCGACAGGAGTTCTTCAGCGTGGAGTCCTTCCGGGTCCTGGTCGAGGAGCGCGAGGGCGGCGAGGGGCTCGCCGAGGCCACGGTGAAGGTGGTCGCCGACGGGGAGCGGCACATCGCGACCGCCGAGGGCCACGGGCCGGTCGGGGCGCTCGACAACGCGCTGCGCCAGGCGCTCGGACGGACCTACCCGGAGCTCGCCCGGATGGAGCTGACGGACTACCGGGTCCGCGTGCTGGACGGGACCAAGGGCACCGGCGCCGTCGTGCGCGTGCTGATCGAGACGAGCGACGGGGACGCCGAGTGGGTCACGGTCGGGGTCTCGGAGGACATCATCCAGGCCTCCTACGAGGCGCTCGCCGAGAGCTACACGTACGGCCTGCTGCGCCGCCGCACGGCCACCGTCACGGAGGGGGAGGTGCCGAGCCACCGGTCGTCGTGACCGGTGTTCCGGCCGTGGCGGCCCCGCCGGACGCGGCCACGACCTTCACGCCGCTGCCGGAGCTCACGAGCTTGCTTCCGGCCGGCAGCACGACGACCTGCTGCGCGGCCGCCGGCGCCGGAGGTCGCGGCGCCACCCGGAACGCGGCGAACGGGAGCGCGAAGCCGACCGCCCCGGCAACCGCCGTCCAGAGCCGGAGCGAGGCCCGGGACGCGCGCTTGGCACGCACCGGGCGCGCCGGCACCGGCCCCGGCTCCAGCCCCGCCGCGCCGTCCGCCCTAGTCATCGCCGCCCGCCCAGGTCGACGAGCCGGCCGGGACCGTCTGCAGCACGACCGTCCTCGTCACCGGGGCCACCGAGCGAGATGCCTGCACGCCCGCCCCGACCATTCCCGCGAGGAGCGCCGCCACCAGCGCCCCGGAGATCACCATCGCCGACCGCTTGTTCATCGCCCACCTCGTCGCTCGATCCGCTCGGCCCCGATCCGGGACCCACGCACGAGCGTAGGGAGGGATGGGTCAGCGGTCGGTAACGCCGGGGTTGCCGGCGGCCCAACGGTCTGTGGCATCCGCGTTGCGACCAGGGCGAACGCGGCCGCGGCGCCCCCGGCCGGCCAGCTACGATGGTGCGGTGCGCGGAGGGGGCGAGGTCGTGAGGGAGAAGCGCCGTGGGATCCGCCGGGGACGCCGACCGCCCGGCGGCGACCCCCGAGGGGGGCCGCCGCGGGCTGCGCCCCGGCGCCGCGGCGAGCGGCCCGAGGCCCACATCCGCGACATGCCGGCCCCCCGCAGCGTCAAGGGGATGATCGCGCCGAGCTTCGGGCGGATCTTCGCCTGGCCCTACCGGTTCGGGCTGGCCGGCCTGTACCGGATGGGCGTGCGTCCCTGGCAGCTCACGCTGCTCTCGCTGGCCGGCAACGTGATCGTCGGATGGCTGCTGCTGACCGGCCGCCGGCTGCTGCCCGGCCTGCTGCTGGCCCCAGCCGGGATGCTCGACATCTTCGACGGCGGCGTCGCCCGGCTGCGCGGCGAGGCCAGCCGCGGCGGGGCGTTCCTGGACTCCGTCCTCGATCGCGCCTCCGACGTGATCGTCTTCGGCTGCCTGTTCTGGTCGCTGGCCGGGCAGGGCGACCGCACGACGGCCCTGCTCACGCTCGTCGCACTGGTGGCGTCCTTCCTGGTGAGCTTCGTGCGCGCCGAGGCCGAGGCGCTCGGCCTGACCCTGACCGAGGGGCTCGTCCAGCGGCTCGAGCGCTACGTCGCGCTGATGATCGGACTGATCGCCCCGGGAATGCTCCGGCCGGTCATGGCCCTGCTGGCGGCGCTCGGCCTGGTCACGGCCGCCCAGCGGCTGTGGTCCGCGTGGCGGGGCGCCGCCGCGCGGCGGTAACGGCCGGCACGTCCCGATCGCACGCCCCCCGCGAAGCGACGGCCTGAGGGGCCGTCGCTCCCCAAGGACGTGCCCCGGGTGACCCAGCGTTGGGCACAGTCAGGACCGGGCCGACGTCACTACGGCGATCTGCGTAGGTCTCACGGATGGCTCGACACCGCGTTCACAGCCGAGTAGGAAGAGGGGCGGGGGTGGAAGGGCCCTAGGGGAAACCCGAGGGAGAGACGCGAGGGATGACACTCGGTCGCCGCCCCGATCGGACTCCGGCTCTCGTCGGTCCCCAGGGAGTGTCCCGTCGTGCTGCCACGGCCCGTTCGTCACCGCTTTTCGCAAGGAGCGTGCCCCGACATGACTTGATGCGTGATCAACCCCCTGGGGAGGAGGGAGAGATTGATGAGAACGATTGGCCGTCCCAACCTTGAGGAAGCAACGCAAGGAAGGACCCCCTTGCTTCGACGAGCTGTCGGCATTGTCGTTCTGGTGCTCATCACGGTGTGGCCCGCTCCCGCGCTCGCGAGCAACGGAGGCAACCAACCCCCGTGGCTGTCCGGCCCGTGCATTCAAGATGGCAACCCTGCGGCAGCAACGGCGCAATGCATGCCAACCTCCATGCCCACACCCCAAACAGACGCTCCGACCTCCCACTGCACCGGCTCTGTCCTCTGCGACGCCACGTGGGCGGAACTTCAGGCGCGGGGCATCGACACGGCGGAGATGCAGGCGGAGGGGTCAGCGATCTCGCTCGAGGTTGCGCAGCTGGCGGGACCCGCGATTCCGTCCAACTTTTCGGGTGACCTGGGTTGGAACGACTTCTACCTCGAGCCATACTCGAGTTCCGCTTGCAGCGGAACCGTGACGTACAACGGCTACTGTGGATGGCTCTACAATCACTACACCGTGTACGTCAGCGGCATCGCGAAACACACGTACACGACGATCTTTCCAGGCAGAAGTGGCGACAACATGCCGAAGGATCACTGGGTCGTCAATCTTGGTCCACTTCCCAACGGCGACTGGGCGAACTCAGCCCCTGCGAACTTGTATCACTTCCACTGGGGCTGGGAACTTGGGAGCCAAGTCGGGTTCGTAAGCGACACAAGTGATACCTACTACCCGGGCAAGTGGCCCCTCGATCCCTGGTATGTGACTTCCTCCTCTGGTGTGAACCGCAGCTCCTTCATGATCCACGGAGGGATCAACGCCCATGATTTCTGGACGACGCCGACCAACGGATGCATCCGGGCGCCCTCAACCTCGATCTCAAGCCTCGACTCACTTTGGGTCTACAACACGTCCAACAAGTCGTGGAGTCCGGGGCCGGACAACTACGTGCACTACAGTGCGCCGTAGCGCCCTCGGGGGAGGGGCGCCCCCATCGATCGACCCTGTACCTGGCGGGGGAGGCACCGGCATCCCGTTCCGGCAAGCTCACCGCCTCAAGGCGGCGGCCCTGGTGGCGGCGCTCGCCCTCGCCGGGTGCACGAGCTCGGGTGGGACCTCCGGGACGCCCGGATCCGCTCGTCCGTCCGCCCCAGCCGCCACCTCCGCGTCGGCCCCGCCGGGGATGTCCACGGCGCCGGCGCCCGAGATCGGCGCGCTCGCTGGTCTACGCTGGCCCGCAGGTCGCCTCCACGCGGGGATGCTGCTCCACGACGACGGAACGCACCTGTGGGACGTTCCGCTCTCCGGCCGCCCACGCGTCCTTTGGACCCATCCCCGGGTCGACGTCTACCAGATCGCCGCCGCGCCCGACGGCATCGAGCTCGCCTACAGCGTCGGGCTGCCCGGTGGGAGGGGCTCGGTCCTCTACGAGCTCATGCCCGACGGGCGCATCCGGGCAGTGGCAACGGCCTCAGACGGCACCTCCATGGTCTCGCCCGTGTTCGTCCGACCGCCGACCGACCCGACCGGCCCCCTGCGCCTGTACTGGGTCGCACGGGCAAGCACGGCCTTGGACCCTGCGACCCAGACGCCTCGGCTCTCGGTGATGACCCTGGGGCCGCGCGCCCCCGAGCCGGTCGTCGTTCCGCTCCGATGGGGCGAGGCGCCGTTCGAGCTGAGCGCCTACCCGGGAACCCCGGCGATCGCCCTCATGGTCTTCCGCCGGGACAACATCCCGACCCGACTCGAGGTCCTGCGCGAGGACGACCTGTACGCGGGCGCAAGGGAATCCTCGCCAACGGTCTGGGGCTACTGGCAGTCGGTCGCGAACACCGATGTCGAGGCAGGCGTCGCCTGGGTCTCCCCCACCACCTACGTCGCGGGCGTCGGCCAGCAGGACACGCTCCCTGTCTACAGCCTGAAGGAGTTCCGCTACGGCTGTGAGTTCTTCGGATCGCATCCCGTCTACACGGGAAGCAGGCTCGACCTCTCCACCAGCGACGTCCTCTGGCCGCTGCTTCCGTTCGGATCCCACACGGTGCTTGCGATCGGACGGGCGGCTGCAGCAGCCGCGGCCGCATCCGGGGCAACCGGTGGCCCCGTCCGCGCGCCCTGGCTGGCAATCGACCTTCGAACGGGATCGATCCGGGTGACGGGGGCGGATTGGGATGGCAACGGGGCATGGACCACCGTCCAGCCCGCCGTGCGGTTCCCACTTGGGGCGACGCCCGAGTGTGGTGGCGTTCGCTGGACCTATCCGTGACCAATCCGCGACCAGGCGACGCGGTCCACCGAGCTCGGGAGCCTCACATCACCGGGGGGACGCCGTCGCCTCCGGGGTCGAACCCGACGTTGGCGAGGCGACCTTGCCCGACGAAGGTCGAGGACGGCTGGAGCACGGGACGGGTGACGGGCGGGGTCTCGCGCTCGACCCTCGACAGCCTCATGACCGCCATCTCCCGGGTCGTGCGCCGCTCGTAGAAGGGGAGCGGCGGGAGCCGCTGCTCGAGCACGGCCCACAGGCGGTCACGCTCCTCGCCCGTCACCGGGCTCGCGACGACGGGGAACGAGGCGCCGCGGAGCTCCACGACGGCACGGGGGTCGGCCAGGAGGTTGCGATACCAGTTCGGGTCCTGCGAGGACCCGCCGTTGCCGGCGACGACGAGGAGGTCCTCTCCGTCGGCGATGAAGGCGACCGGGACCGTGTGGCAGGTGCCGGTCCTCCTGCCCGTCGTCGTGATGAGCAGCACGTGGACGCCGGCAAGCATCCCCCCGATCGTGTGTCCCGTGTGCCGGTAGAGCGCCGCCTCCAGCGCGGCGAAGACACACGCGAACCGCCTGGGCGGCAACGGCGGCGGAGGGAGGCGGCGACGATGCACCGCCCCATCACGCGTCGGGGCTGCGTGGTCCTCTCTCCTACGCACCTGGCGCCCCCCTGGCTCTCCGCAGAGGACTCAGCAGCGGAACGGATGACCAAACGTAGGGGCTCTACGGGACCTATGGGCAGGTCCACATGGGGCCTACCTGGGGGGCCACAGGACCCGGGGGCAACCAGGGCTTACGACCAGTACGCCACCTCGACTTTCCGCCAGGTGGTGCTGGCGGTTCAGGGCCCCTGCGGGCCGAACGCGACGACCTCGTAGGTGAAGGTCCCGCCCGGCGCCTCGTAGGACACGTGGTCGCCGACCCGCTTGCCCATCAGCACCGAGCCGAGCGGGGACTGCACGGTCACCGTGCGGACGCCGGGGGCCCTCTCCTCGGCCGAGTGCGCCAGCAGGTAGATCTCGTCGTCGGGGTCGTCCTCGTCGACCGGCCGCAGCGTGACCATCGCGCCCACGTCGATCTCGTCCCCGTGCACGGCCTCGATGATCTCGGGGTCGGCGAGCTTGCGCTTGAGCTCGCGGATCCGGGCCTCCATCAGCCCCTGCTCGTTCTTCGCGGCGTCGTACTCGGCGTTCTCGCGGATGTCGCCGAACTCGCGCGCGTGCAGCAGCCGATCGGCGATGTGCGCGCGGCCGTTGGTCTCGAGGTCCTCGAGCTCCTTGCGCAGCCGGACGTAGGCGTCCAGCGTGAGCCTGGCGCTCGGCTCCTGGCCCGGCTTGCGCGGAGGGCGCTCGGGCGGCAGGTACTTGGGGTCGACGTCGCTGGCCATCGTTCGAATCTAGCAGAGCGGCCTCCGGCCGCCGAAGCGGCCACGAGATCCCCACTCCCCGCGCGGTCCGCGTGCCGGCCGGTCACGCGGTGGCGCGATACCGGCCACTCGCGACGATCGCCTGGACGGCCAGCGCGACGCGGTCGACGAAGTCCTTCACGGTGGACTCGATGATCCGGTGCAGGACGCCGCCGTCGACGGCGCCGTCGCGCACCTCGTCCGGGCGCCGGTAGAAGGCGCTGAAGGAGAGTTGCGCGCCGGTCGGCCCGAGCGGCGCGAGCTGCAGGTCCCCCTCCAGCGTGGGGAACGGCGCGACCGCGCGCTCCGGGGGCCACGAGAGGGGGAGGAAGCTCGTCTCGGCGAGCCGGAGCGGCGCCCCGACCTGCAGCGATGCCCCCTCGGAACGCAGCCGCGTTGCCGGCGGCGCCAGGCGCGCCTCGGCCAGCAGTCGGTCCCTCACACGGCCGGCGTCGATGGCGAGCTCGGGCAGCCAGTCCCGCGGGCAGCCCCGCAGGGCAGCGTCGGCCGCCTCGTAGGAGATCGGTAGCATCTCGAAGTACCGAACGAACACGAGGCAAGGATCGGTCCGGCTGGCGGAAGCGCCTACCGACGAAGGGCCCCTTCCCGCCGGGACCGTCCGGCTGTCGACAGGACCCGCGCGCTTGACCGATCCGATCGCCTCCGGCTACGCTGCGCCTCCGGATGGCCCGCATCCCCACGCTCTCTTCTCGCATGTCGCGGCTCGGCACCGAGTCGGCCTTCGAGGTGCTCGCACGTGCGCGGGCGATGGAGGCCGCAGGCCGGCGCGTCATCCACTTGGAGATCGGCGAGCCCGACTTCGACACGCCCGCGCACGTCGTCGAGGCGGCCAAGGAGGGGCTCGACCGCGGCCTCACCCACTACGGCCCTGCCCCCGGGGCGCCGGGGCTACGGGCGGCGGTCGGCGAGTTCTTCGGGCGCACCGGGCGCGCCGCCTACCCGGCCGAGCGCTGCATCGTGACGCCCGGCGCGAAGCCGATCATGTTCTACGCGATCCTCGCGCTCTGCGAGGAGGGCGACGACGTGATCGTCCCAGA
>JAJYHN010000054.1 GCA_021784765.1 Actinomycetes bacterium | reverse complement strand
CAGGTCCCGGCGGCGCCGTCACGAGGGCCGACGTCGAGCGCGCCGCCGCGGAGCGGATCGCGGCCCCGCCGCCGATCGGGCCGGTCCCGGGACGCCCCCCCGCCCCCGAGGTCGGCGAGGTTCCGGCGGAACGCCCTCTCGTCGCCGAGGGGGTGCGGGCGACGCAGCGACAGCTCGCGATGCGCCGGGCGATCGCGGCGATCATGGCCCGCGCGAACCGCGAGATCCCCCACTACTACCTGGGGACCCGCGTCGACATGCGCAGGGCCATGGAGTGGCTCGAGGCGGAGAACGCCCGGCGGAGGGTGACCGAACGGCTGCTGCCCTCGGTGCTCCTGCTCCGGGCGACGGCCCTCGCCGTCCACGAGGTCCCCGAGATGAACGGGTTCGTGGTCGACGAGCGGTTCCAGCCGAGCGAGGCGGTTCACCTCGGCGTGGCGATCTCGCTGCGGCAGGGGGGATTGATCGCCCCGGCCATCCATGACGCCGACCGCAAGAGTCTGGACGAGCTCATGCGCGACCTGCGCGACCTCGTGCAGCGGACCCGGGCAGGCCGCCTCCGCAGCTCGGAGATGGCCGACCCCACGATCACCGTCACGAACCTCGGCGAGCTCGGCGTGGAGGTGGTCTACGGCGTGATCTACGCGCCCCAGGTCGCCCTGGTGGGGTTCGGCCGGATCCTCGAGCGTCCATGGGCGGAGAGCGGGATGGTCGGCGTCCGGCCCGTCGTCGAAGCCACGCTGGCCGCAGACCACCGGGCGAGCGACGGCCACAGGGGCGGGCTGTTCCTGGCGGCCATCGATCGACTCCTCCAGGAACCGGAGGACCTATGAGCGACCGCGAGCTTCGGGACATCGTCCTTCGCTCCCTGCGCCGGGTCGCCCCGGAGGTGGATCCGGGCGAGATCGACCCCGACGTTCCCTTCCAGGAGCAGCTCGACATCGACTCGATGGACTTCCTGAACTTCATCATCGGCATCGCGGAGGCCACCGGGGTGGAGATTCCCGAGCGCGACTACCCGAAGGTGACGAGCCTGAATGCGTGCGTCGCCTATCTCGCGGAGCGCGCCGTCGCGCCGAAGGCCTGAGGTCCCGCGGCGGGGTCAGGAGGGGCGGGGGAGTCCCGAGGGCGCTGATCGGTCGGGCTCGCCGCCGAAGATGGAGAACGCCTCCGGCCAGAACTCGAGGTCGTCCACGCCGTAGTCGAGGCGAACGTCGACGTCGGCAACGCCGTCCACCGTGTGCACGAGCCCGGCGAGCACGAGGATCAGGCTTCGGCGCTCGACGGTTCCCTCGAGCCGCACGGTGCCCTCCCGGACCGTGACCCGGACGGACGGCGCGTGCATCCGAAGGACCCGATCCACCACGTCGTGGAGAACGTCGGCCAGGATCTCCTCGTCGGGACGCAGCAGCACCCGCAGCAGGTCGCTCCGGCTGACGATCCCGACGAGCGCGCCGCGGTCGTCGACCACCGGGAGGCGCGTCACGTCGCGCTCGCACATGATCCTCGCGGTCTCGCGGAGGGTCGAGTCCGGCTCGACGGTCACGACCGGTGAGGTCATCAGATCCCCGGCGAGCAGCGCGCCCTCCCCTTCGAGCTGGCGGATCTCGTGTGGCTCCTCCGCCTGCAGCCGCAGCAGGTCGACGTCCGAGACGATCCCGACCAACCGGCCGTCCGCCGCGACGACCGGCACGGCGCTGACCCCGCTGTCGTCGAGCAGACGGGCGACCTCCTTGGCGGGAACCGACTCCTCCACGGACACGACGGTTCTGGTCATGACGTCGCGGACCCTGCGGTTCATGGCGCCCCCTTTCCGTCCCCGACGGTACTCGACCGTCGTGGGGCCGCCAGGGTCGGTCGGGCCACGGCGCACGGGTCCCTCGACCGGCCGCTCGCCGGGAAAGGGGGAGCGGCGAAGGGAATCTGGTCGAAGCGGCTTGCACGATCCGCCGGGCGGATGCCAGACTACGGCAGGCAACTTGTCGAAGGCGTTCGGGCCTCGTGTCCGAGCGAGGAGCGGCGGCGCGAGGCGGGCACGCGCCGCCGCTCTCCTTTCCGGGGGTGACCCTCCGAGGGTGACCCGCGCCCGCGGTGCTCCGGCCGAGGGCATCTCGGCCGTGCGCACGCGAGTGCTATCGTGTGTCCGGCCTCGGGCGCGTAGCTCAGTGGGAGAGCGCTTGCTTCACACGCAAGAGGTCGCAGGTTCAAAACCTGCCGCGCCCACCACCGGGACGAGTCGAGCCGGCCGCCCGGACGGCGGTCGCCTATTCAGCTTCACCAAATCGTTGCCGATATTTCACCCACAGGGTACCCGCAGGGCGCCTGCGACGGGGTGATCATGGTCGGGGCGCAGTGTCCTCCCGGTGCGGGTCGGCGGGCTGGGCCGGAACGAGGAGGTGGAACGCGTGAGCGAGGCGATGTGGCTGATGACGGGAATCGTCGCCTGGATGTTCGTCGCGTTCGGCGTCGCGGTCGCGTTCGGCGCGCTCGGTTCGGCGGGCAGTCGGATTGGGTGCGGCTGGTGCGGCGCTCCCCTGGACCCCGAACTGCCCGAGTGCCCCGCGTGCGGCCGGAGGAAGCGGGCGGCCTCGCTGCCGGGGCAGCTCGCGGGGCCGCACCGAGTGGTGTGAGCTCCGGCGAGACCCCTCGGCGTCGCCGGTTGGCCCTCCGGGGCGTGACGGTCCGTGATCGTGCGGTCGCCGCCGACCCCGTGATACCGTGCGAGCCTCGCCCGCACGTGAGGGGACGCCGACGATGGCTGTGAGAGGACGCGTGCTGGCCGCCACCCTGGTCGCGGCCGCCCTGACCGCCACCGTGGCCGCCGGTGCCGCGCCCTCCGGCGTCGCCGGAGGGCGGCGCGCTCTCCGCGGGATGCCGCTGACGGTCGGGCGGGACCTGCCCGGGACCCGGGCGCGGACCGCGGCGCCGACGGCCGCCTCGTCGTACCTGCGCTCGCGAGGGACGTTCCCGAACTGGTTCCGGATGGGCGGGCCCGCGGTGCGCCGCGCTCTGGAGGCACCGGCCGGGTCGCCCGCCACGACGCTCCCGAGCCCGCTCGGCGCCGCCGCGCGGGCTGCTGCCGGCCGGCCCCCCCGGGCGGTGAGCGGAGCCGCGGCCTGGCCCATGCTGGTGAGCGGCTTCCCCGGGGTGTTCACGCAGGGCGTGACCCCCTCGGACTCGACCGGGGCCGACGGTCCCGGGGGCTACCTGGAGGCCGTGAACACCGAGGTCGCGCTGTTCCCGCCGGGGTCCGCGACGGCCGCCGCCACCACCCCCCTCGGCTCCATGGTCGGCGATCCCGCCGCCAACTCCGCCTCCCTCTGCATCACGGACCCACAGGTGATCTGGGACCAGGCGTCCGGCCGGTACTACGTGGTGGCCCTCGACTGCAACACCTCGCAGCTCTTCTACGCCTACAGCACGACGTCGGCGCCGCAGGGCCTCCCGTCCGCCGGCGGAGGCGCGAGCGCCGGCTGGTGCACCGGCTACTTCGTCCAGTACGCGCCACAGGTCGCGGGCGGGCAGGCGCTCCCCGACTACCCGAAGCTCGGTGATACGCAGGACTTCCTGCTGATCGGCGTCAACGTCTTCGAGTTCGACGCCAACGGCGACGAGCTCGGGGTTCACGCCGACGTGAACGCCGTGCCGAAGCCGCCGGCGGGCCCGACCTGCGCGTCGGCGCAGGACATGACCGCCTCGGCGACCAGGTTCTCGGACCTGCAGGCCTCGGCGAACTCCCTGGGGATCACGCAGGCCTTCACGCCGGTCCCGGCCGTTCAGGCGGACCCGAGCCCGACCGGCTACGTGGTGGCGAGCCAGCAGACGCCGGACGCCACCAGCGAGGGCGACGTCGTCGACGTCTACACGGCGACGGAGGGGCCTGGCGGTTCGTCGATCTCGCTGTCGCCCGCGGCCGGGGTGAAGGTGCAGGCGTCTCCCTGGTCGCAGCAGGCGCCGGCGCCGCAGAGGGGGGCGACCGTTCGTTTGGACACCCTGGATCCCCGCCTGACGAACGCGTGGCTCGCCCCGGATCCCTCGCACGGGGGGGTGCCGGCCCTCTGGACCCAGCACACGGTCGCCGGCGGCGCCGGATCGACGGTCGCCTGGTACGAGATCAGCCCGACCGCGTCGCCGGGGCCGGCCGTTCTGCAGGGAGGCGTCGTCGCCGGCAGCCGTCTCTGGGCCTTCAACGGCGCGATCGCGCCGGACCGGACCCTCGCCGGCGGTGGGGCGTTCGGCGACTCGATGGTGCTGACGTTCACCGCCTCTTCGTCGACGATGTACCCGTCGATGGAGATGGTCGCCAAGGTCGGATCGGCCCCGCGCTCGGCGTGGGTGACCGCGCGGGCCGGCACCGGGCCCGAGTACGATTTCAGCTGCTTCGACCTGCTGGCACCGTCCTGCCGGTGGGGCGACTACTCGGGGGCCAGCCCCGATCCGACGGTCTCCCCGGCCGGCGGCCACGGGCGCGTGGTCGTGGTGGGCATGTACTCGGTGCTGACCCGCAACGGACAGGGCACCGACTGGCGGACCTGGATCGAGGAGGTGTCGCCGGCCCCGCCGACGGCCGTCCTCGCGGCGCCGTCGGCGGTCTTCCAGACCACCTCGACCATCGGCGTCGGATGGACGGGGGCCGAGGGCGCGGGCACCTACACGCTGCGGTGGGATCGCGCCCCCGCCGGCGGCGGCTTCGGGGCATTCACCGTGAAGCCCGAGGGCGCGGGCACGAGCGATGTCCTGGCCGGCGCGTCGAGCGGTACCTACTGCTTCTCGGTGCAGGCCGCCGACGCGGCCGGGTTCGCCGGGCCGTGGAGCCAGGCCGACTGCACGGCGGTGCCGCTCGACGACCGGGGACTGCGGCGCTCGGGCGCGTGGTACGCGAAGTCCGGGTCCGGCTGGTACGGCGGGACCTACCTCGCCGGGTGGCGGCACGGGGGCACCCTGACGGCGTGGGTGCAGGCCAGGCAGCTCGCCCTGATCGTCGGGCGCTGCCCCTCGTGCGGGAGCGTCGAGATCTCCTTCGGGGGCGTGCGCCCGAAGGTCGTCTCGCTGGCGGGCGCCGCCGCGCAGGAGGTCGTGCTCCGGCTGTGGACGTTCCGCCGGGTGCTCTCCGGGACGGTCACCGTCACGATCGTGAGCTCCGGGCGCGAGGTGCAGATCGACGGGCTCGGGGTCAGCCACGCCTGACCCCGAGGCGGCGCTTCCGTCCCCGCGGGTCCCCTCCCTCGGGCGCGGCTACTTCGCCGTCATCCCCCCGTCCACGACCACGGCGGAGCCGGTCATGAAGCTCGACTCGTCGGAGGCCAGGAACACCGCCACGTTGGCGATCTCGTCCGGGTAGCCCTGCCGTCCGATCGGCTGCCAGTCGGGGAGCGTCCTCAGCACCTCGCCGAGGCCGCCCATCATCTCGGCGTGTGGCCAGTTGATCGGCGTGTCCACCCAGCCGGGGCAGATGCAGTTCGCACGGATGCCCTCCCGCGCGAAGTCGAGCGCGATCTCCTTGGAGAGCATCAGCACGCCGCCCTTGGAGGCACAGTAGGCGGACAGAAAGGGCTCTGCGACCAGCGAGTTCACCGAGCCGGTGTTGACGATCGAGCCGCCGCCGGCCGCGAGCATCTCGGGGATCGCGTACTTGCAGCCGAGGAACACGCCCTTCAGGTTGACGTCGATCGTGCGATCCCAGTCCTCCTCGGAGAGCTCCGTGACGCGGGCTGGGATCGAGATGCCGGCGTTGTTGCACATCGTGGTGAGCGCGCCGAACGCGGCAACGGTGTCGGCCACCAGCCGCTGCACGTCGGCGGCCTTCGAGACGTCGCAGCGCTGCGTTCGGATCTCGCCCTCGGCGTCGTGCGCCGTTCCGGCGAGCCCCTCCTCGTCGATGTCGCCGGCCGTCACCCTCGCGCCCTCGCGCGCCAGGGCCCGTGCCATCGCGCGTCCGATGCCGCCGCCGGCGCCGGTCACGATCGCCACCTTGCCGTCGAGCCGTCCCATGGGTCCTCCCTCCACCTGCGGGCCGGTGTGCGCCCATATCATGGCGCGCCGGCCCCGGGGCGGGCGAGCCTCCCCGCGGCTATCGTGATCTCGTCGGGGCGTCCGCCCCGGGGCCGACCGATACGGCGAGGGGGAATCCGATGAGCGAGGAGACCGCGAGCCGGTCGCCGCTGGTCTTGATCGTCCCGAACTTCAGCGAGGGCCGGCGTGAGGACGTCATGGACGCGATCGTCGAGGCGCTCCAGGTCCCGGGCGTCCTGCTGGCGAACCGGCAGGCGGATCCAGACCACAACCGCCTCGACGCGACGGTCGTCGGCAGCCCGGAGGCCGTCCGGCGGAGCGCCCTCGCGGGGGCCCGCAAGGCGGTCGAGCTGATCGACATGGACCAGCATCGGGGCAGCCATCCACGGATGGGCGCCGTGGACGTCATCCCCTTCGTCCCCGCCCGCGGCATCTCGATGGACGAGTGCATCGAGCTTGCGCGGTCGTTCGGGCGCGACCTCGCCGAGGCCCTCGACCTGCCCGTGTACCTGTACGACCGGGCGGCGCTCTCGCCCGAGCGGCGGAGCCTCACCGACGTCCGCCGGGGGGAGTACGAGGGCCTGCGGGCCGACGTCGAGCGGGGGGCGCGGCTGCCGGACTTCGGGCCGCACCGCATCGGGAGGGCCGGGGCGGTGGCCGTGGGCGCCCGCAAGCCGCTGGTTGCCTTCAACGTCTACTTCGCCGGCGCGGACGAGGCGGCGGCCAAGCGGGTTGCCCGGGCCGTGCGCGAGGCGACGGGCGGCCTGGCGAACGTCCGCGCGATCGGGTTCTTCGTCCCCGAGCGCGGGTGCGTGACGGTCTCGATGAACCTGGTCGATGTCGACGCCACGCCGATCTACCGGGCGCTGGAGCTGGTGCGGGTGGAGGCGGCGCGCCACGGCCTCGTGGTGACCGAGACCGAGATCGTCGGGCTGGTGCCGGCCGGCGCGCTCGTCGAGAGCGCCGGGCACTACCTGCAGCTCGCAGGGTTCGACCCCGACCGGCAGGTGCTGGAGAACCTCGTCGCCGGCGCGGGCGAGCCTGCCGCCGGGGGGCGGGGCGCGGGGGCGGTCCTTCAGCCCGCCGGGCTCGGGTCCGCCACCGTGGAGGGCTTCGTCTCGGCGCTGTCCTCCGATGCCGCCACGCCGGGAGGCGGGAGTGCGGCGGCCGTCGCGGGCGCCGCGGGGGCGGCGCTGATCGCGATGGTCGCCCGGCTCACCGCCGGCCGGAAGGGCTTCGAGGAGGTCGACGAGCGGATGCGCACGGTGGCGGTCGACGCGGACGCCGCGCGCGACGAGCTCCTCCGGCTCGCGGACGCCGACGCGGCCGTCTTCGACACGGTGATGGCGGCGCTCCGCCTGCCAAAGGGCACCGACGGCGAGCGGGCGGCCAGGGCCATGGCGATCCAGGAGGCGACGGCGGGGGCGGCCGAGGTCCCGGCCGCGGTCGCAGACCGAGCGGTGGCCCTGATGGGGCTCGCGGCCGAGGTCGTGGCGGTCGGCAACCCGAACGCGGCGTCCGACGCCGCGAGCGCGGCCCACCTGCTCGCCGCGGCGGCCGGGGCGGCGCTCGCGAACGTGGAGATCAACGCGGCCGCGCTGAAGGACCCGGCGAGGGCCGGCGCGCTGCGCGCGAAGGCCGAGGACCTGCGGCGCGAGCGCCGCGAGCTCCTCGCTGCGACCGAGGCCGCGTTCCGGGCGCGGCTGCCCGGGTCGTGAGCCCGCACGCCGGGGCGCACGGTACCTGGGAGACTGGACGGACATGGACCGAACGTTCTTCGCGCTGGGCGGGGTCCTCGCGCTCCTCGGCGTGGCGGCCGGGGCCTTCGCGGCGCACGCCCTGAAGGGGCACCTGTCGAGCGACATGCTGGACGTCTTCGAGACCGGCGCCCGCTACCAGATGTACGGGGCGCTGGCGCTCCTGGCGACGGCGTGGGCCGTGACCCGCTGGCCCGGGACGCCGGTCGAGTGGGCGGGGTGGCTGCTCGTGGCCGGGGTCGTGCTGTTCTCGGGGAGCCTGTACGTGCTGGCAGTCACCGGCGTGAAGTGGCTGGGGGCCATCACGCCGTTCGGCGGCCTCGCCTTCCTGGCCGGGTTCGCGGCGCTCGCCTGGGGCGCCTGGCGCGGCTAGCGGCGACGGCCGGCGCCGCCGGTCCGGCCCGCGCGCGCCGGCGCCCTCTATCATTCGAGTCCCATGCCGAAGGTCACGTTGCCCTCGGGCGAGCAGCGAGAGGTGGAGGCCGGCGTCCCGGTCGGCTCCGCCCTGCCGCCGGACGCCGTCTGCGCGCGGGTCGACGGGCGCCTGGTCGACCTCTCCTACCCCCTCGCCGCCGACGCGGCGCTCGAGCCGGTGCTCGCCTCCGACCCTGACGGGCTGCACGTCCTGCGCCACTCGACGGCGCACGTCATGGCCCAGGCCGTCTGCGACCTGTGGCCGGGGGCGCGGTACGCGATCGGGCCGCCGATCGAGGATGGCTTCTATTACGACTTCGACCTTCCGGTCTCCCTGACTCCCGAGGATCTCGAGAGGATCGAGGCGCGGATGCGCGAGATCGCGGCCGCCGCGCAGCCGTTCGTCCGCGAGGAGCTCTCGCGCGAGCAGGCCGCCGCCGCGTTCGCCGATCAGCCGTTCAAGCGGGAGATCATCGAGACGGCCGAGGCCGCCGAGGGGGCCCTCGGGGAGACCTTCAGCGTCTACCGCAACGACGGGTGGGCCGACCTGTGCCTTGGCCCGCACGTGCCCTCGACGGCGCGGCTCGGCGTCTTCAAGCTGCTGTCGCTGGCGGGCGCGTACTGGCGCGGAGACGAGCGGCGCCCGCAGCTGCAGCGGATCTACGGCACGGCGTGGGCCACCGAGGAGGATCTCGCGGCCCACCTGCACCGGCTCGAGGAGGCGGAGCGCCGGGACCACCGTCGGCTGGGCCGGCAGCTCGACCTGTTCAGCTTCCCCGACGAGCTCGGGGCGGGACTGCTCGTCTGGCATCCGCGCGGGGGGATCTTCCGCAAGCAGATCGAGGACTTCGTCCGCGAGCTGCACCTCGAGCGCGGCTACGCGCCGGTCTTCACGCCGCACGTCGCGCGCTCGGGGCTGTGGGAGACGAGCGGGCACCTCGCGAAGTACGTGGAGAACATGTACCCGGCGATGCGCGACGAGAACGACGTGCGCTACTTCGTCAAGCCGATGAACTGCCCGTTCCACGTGCTCGTCTACAAGTCGCAGACGCGCTCCTACCGCGACCTGCCGATGCGGCTGTTCGAGCTCGGCACGATCTACCGGCACGAGCGGGCCGGGACCCTGCACGGCCTGCTTCGTGTGCGGGGCGGCACCCAGGACGACTCGCACATCGTCTGCACCCGCGAGCAGCTCGTCGACGAGATCCTCCGGGTCTTCGACCTCACCCTCGAGATCCACCGGACGTTCGGGTTCACCGATCCGATCGTGAACCTGTCGACGAAGCCGGGGCAGGCGATCGGGGACGAGGGGATGTGGGCCGAGGCCACCGAGTACCTGCGGATGGCCCTCGACCGAAGCGGGCTCGCCTACACGGTGGCCGAGGGCGAGGGGGCCTTCTACGGCCCGAAGGTGGACTTCCACTTCCGCGACGCGATCGGCCGACTCTGGCAGCTCACGACCGTGCAGTGCGACTTCGCGCTGCCCGAGCGCTTCGAGATGGAGTACATGGGCGAGGACAACGAGCGGCACCGGCCGGTGATGATCCACCGGGCGATCCTCGGCACGATCGAGCGGTTCAGCGGGGTGCTGATCGAGCACTACGCGGGGGCGTTCCCGCTGTGGCTCGCGCCCGAGCAGGTGCGGATCGTGCCGGTGGCCGACCGTCACGCCGAGCATGCCCGGACCCTTGCTGGACGCCTGGCGCGGTCCGGGCTGCGCGCCGAGGTCGACGACAGCCGCGAGACGGTGCCGAAGAAGATCCGTGCCGCGCAGCTCATGAAGGTCAACTACACGCTGGTCGTCGGGGACCGGGAGATCGAGGCCGGCACCGTCGCCGTACGCGAGCGCGAGGGGCGAGAGGTCCGCGGGGTGCCGTTCGAGGCGTTCGCCGCCGCCGCCGAGGCCGAGGCGCGATCGCGCTCCCTCGAGCCGGTGGATCTCGCAGCGCTGCTGCCCGCGGCGGCGCCCGGCATCTCCGAGGGCTGAGGCCGATCCCGTGGAGCGGCTCTGGACGCCCTGGCGGATGGAGTACATTCGCTCGGCGACCGTGGCCGAGGAGGACGAGGGCTGCGTCCTCTGCCGCCTGCCCGGCGCCGGCGACGATGCCCGGGTCTGGATCCTCGCCCGCGGGGCACTCGCCTATGTGGTGCTGAACAAGTACCCGTACAACCCGGGCCACCTGATGGTCGCGCCGTTTCGCCACGTCGGCGCCCTCGAGGACGTCCGCGCCGACGAGCTGGCCGACATGGGGGAGCTGCTGCAGCGGGCGATCGCGGCCCTGCGGGCGGCCTCGGATCCCCACGGGTTCAACGTCGGCATGAACCTCGGCCGGGCGGCCGGTGCGGGCATGCCCGATCATCTCCACTGGCACGTCGTCCCGCGGTGGGGCGGGGACACGAACTTCATGCCGGTCCTCGGCGAGACTCGCGTGCTGCCGGAGCTGCTCGACGAGACCTACGCGAAGCTCGCACCCCACTTCTGACGAGCGTGACGAGCGACCTGGTCGCGGGCGCCCGCCA
>JAJYHN010000148.1 GCA_021784765.1 Actinomycetes bacterium | reverse complement strand
GACGGCCACGGTCCGCCTGGCATGGCGTGGCGAGGTCCTGACCGGTCACGGCAACGGGCACACGTCCGTCATCGGGCGCCACCTGGCGGCCGCCCGCGCCGCCCTGGACGCGCTGCTGCCATTCCTCCCGCGCGAGTCCTCGGTGGAGCACCTCTCGCTGTCCTACCCTCCGATGGACGCCGAGCTCACGGTCGTCACCGTGCTCGTCGGGGGACGGCGATACGTCGGCGCTGCAGGGGTGCCGAGCGGGGCGGAGGAGACAGCCGGGGCGCGGGCGGTCCTGGACGCCCTGAACCGCATGCTCGCGCGCATGCCCCTCCCGGAGCGCGGCGCCTGAGGGTCCCGCCCGCCGGGCAGCGGCCCTCTCGAGCCTCAAGCCCGCGTCGCATGCCCCCCGTATCCTCTCCTGTGGAGGGATGCGGGCATGACGCCGTCGAGCGAATCGGCATCGGGCAGGCACGCGGGGCGGCTTCGCATCGTGCTCGGGATCACGATCCTGATCCTGGTGGTCGAGCTCGCCGGCGCGCTCCTCAGCAACAGCCTGGCGCTGTTGGCCGACGCCGGCCACGTGTTCACCGACGTCGCCGGGCTCTCGCTGACCCTGATCGCCATCCGCTTCGCGGCTCGGCCGGCGACGCCCAAGCGCACGTACGGCCACTACCGGCTGGAGATCCTGGCGGCCGTGGTCAACGCCGTCCTGCTCTTCGGCGTGGCCGGCCTGGTGCTGGTCGAGGCCTGGCGGCGCCTCGCCCATCCACCCGAGGTGGCAGGGCCGCTCATGCTCGGCACGGCGCTGGTGGGCCTCTGCGCCAACGCCGTCTCCCTCTGGATGCTCCGCCGGGGCCAGCGGGAGAGCCTGAACCTTCGCGGCGCCTACCTCGAGGTGCTGGGCGACCTGCTCGGGTCGCTGGCCGTCGTCGTCGCCGCGGGCGTGATCGCGTGGACGGGCTTGCGGGCCGCCGACCCGCTGGCGTCGGTCGCCGTCGGCCTGATGATCCTGCCCCGAACCGTGCGGCTGCTCCGCGAGGCCGTCGACGTGCTGCTCGAGGCGACCCCGAGGGGCATCGACCTCGACGAGGTCCGCCGCCACATCCTCGGGGCGCCGGGCGTCGCCGACGTCCACGACCTGCACGTGTGGTCGATCACCAGCGGGCTGAACGCCGTCTCGGCGCACGTCGTGGCCGAGGACGGGGCGGACCCCGCGGAGGTGCTCGACCACCTCGCCCGCTGCCTCGACGGCGACTTCGACGTCGCCCACAGCACGTTCCAGGTCGAGCCGCGCGACCGCCGCGCCCTGGAGGATGTCGCCCACGAGTGAGCCGGTCGGCCATCCGTCCGGCGGCGCCCGATCGGCCAACCTCGCTCTCTGGTTTGGCCAGCCCGGCCGAGCCCCGGCGTATTTGGGACATAGGCCCATGACCCAACGGGCCATTCGGACCTAGGGAGGCTCCTGAAAGGGGACGAGCGTGTCGGGTGGCGAGCCGAACGGAACACTGAGATGGGGGACGGGGAGAAGGAAGGAGGAGGGGCATGCGCCGACGGACTTTCGACCTGCTGCTCTCGTCAGCCGGAATCGTGCTGACCGTCGTGCTGCTCGTGGCGGGCGTGCTGCTCGCGTGGGGCTACAGCTTCGCGAACGGCACCGTGCACGACCAGCTGGCCGCCCAGAAGATCTACTTCCCACCGAAGGGGAGCGACGCGCTGAAGCCCGCGACGATCGGGCCCTACCTGAACCAGTACGCGGGACAGCAGCTGGTGACCGGGCCCCAGGCCGAGGCCTACGCGGACCACTTCATCGCCGTGCACCTGACCGAGGTGGCCGGCGGCCAGACCTACGCCCAGGTCAGCGCCAAGGCCATGGTCGACCCGACGAACCAGACGCTGCAGGCTCAGGTGGCCACCCTGTTCAAGGGCGAGGCGCTGCGCTCGATGCTGCTCACCGCCTACGCGTTCTGGAAGATCGGTCAGCTCGCGCTCTACGCGATGATCGCGGCCTTCACCCTGGGGGTCGTGATGCTGGGGCTCTCGGTCCTCGGCTTCGCCCACCTGCGCCGGGTCCCGGCGACCGCGGAGATCGGGGTGGCGAGGGCCGCCGCCTAGGTGGGACGCGAGCCGGTCCCGCATCCCCGACGGGGATTCCGTGACGGCGACATGGGACCACACGCGAGGCCCCCGGCCGAAGCCGGGGGCCTCGTCACGTGGGGCTGAGAGGATTTGAACCTCCACCCGGTTGCCCGGACTGGAACCTGAATCCAGCGCGTCTGCCAAGTTCCGCCACAGCCCCGCGCGGTCCAAGCGGCAGAGATGCTAGCAGGTGCCCCGGAGGCGGGAGCCCCCTCGATATAATCGGGCTGCGGTCATGACCTGCCGGTTCGTCCCTTTCCCTCGACCCCTGGACCAGAGCGTGTGGGCATCCTGAACGAGTTCGAGCGTCGCCTGGAGGGCGTGGTCGAGGGCGTCTTCACCATGGTGTTCCGATCCGGGCTGCACCCGGTGGAGATCGCCCGGCGCCTCCTGAAGGAGATGGAGGACGGGCGCACGGTCGGCGTCCGCGGCGTGTGGGTCCCGAACCACTTCGTCGTGCGGCTCTCGGCGGCCGACCTGGAGCGGTTCCGGGGGACCGAGAACGCGCTGCGGCGGGAGCTCCGCCAGGTGGTCCGCGACGAGGTGGCCGAGCGGGGATGGGGCCTGGTCGGGCCGCCGGAGGTCCTGCTCGAGGCCGACGCGCTGCTGCGGCAAGGGACGTTCGAGATCGAGGCCTCGCTGGTCGAGGGACCGCAGGCCGAGGAGCCGGCGGCCGCCTCCGGCGACCTGCCGCCGGAGGCGATGCCGGCGGGTGAGCGAGCGACCCACGACGATGGAGGGACCGGTGCGCCGTTCGTCTCCGCGCCGGCGCTCGAGCCTCGCGCCGAGCTCGTGCTGATCGAGCGCGGCCGTCCCGGTCGCACGTTCGCGCTGGCCGCCGAGCGGACCGTGATCGGGCGGCTTCCCGAGTCCGACGTACCGGTCCGCGATCCCGGCGCCAGCCGTCGTCACGCCGAGATCCGCCGCGAGGACGGCGAGTACGTGCTCGCCGACCTCGGCTCGACGAACGGGACCCTCGTGAACGAGGCCTCGGTCGGCGAGCGCGCGCTGTGCGACGGGGACCGGATCACGATCGGCGAGACCGTCCTCGAGTTCCGGAGGCGCTGACGGGTGCCGCCCCTCGCGCTCGCAGCCCTGAAGGTCGCCTTCCTGGTCCTGCTGTACCTGTTCGTGTGGCGAACGGTGCGCTCGAGCGTGGTCGACCTGCGGGCGGCGTCCCCTCCGAGGCCGGCGGCGGCGGTCGGGCCGCCGGCCCCGTCCCGACGGCGGAGCCGGGCGCCGAGGCGGCTGGTGCTCGTCGACGAGCGGGGGCGGCGCTCGACTGCCTTCTCGCTGGAGGGCACCCTCCAGGTCGGACGCGCCGAGGCCTGCCACGTGCGCCTGGTCGACTCGTACACCTCGCAGTTCCACGCCCGGGTCTTCGCGCGGGACGGCGCGTGGTTCGTCGAGGACCTGAACTCGACCAACGGCACGTTCCTCAACGAGCGGAAGGTGACCTCGGCGGCCGAGCTGCATCCCGGCGACCGGCTCCGCCTCGGACGCACGGTGCTGGAGGTGCGCGCATGAGGCGGGGGAGGGACGTCGCGTGAGGATCCGCGGGGGAGCGCGAACCGACGTCGGACTGGTCCGGCGGCGCAACGAGGACTCGTTCCTCGTCCGGGAGCGGCTGTTCGCCGTCGCCGACGGGATGGGCGGGCACCGGGGCGGCAACGTCGCCTCCTCGCTCGCGCTCGACACGGTCGCGACGACGGTCCCCGCGACCGGCGCCACCGCCGAGGACCTGGTCGATGCCGTCCGCAGCGCGAACGGCGCGGTGCTCGAGCGGGCGCTCGCCGACCCGGAGCTCGAGGGCATGGGCACCACCCTGACCGCGATGTTGATGCGCGGAGACGAGGGGCTCGTGGCCCACGTCGGCGACTCCCGCGCCTACCTGTTTCGCGACGGCGAGCTCCGGCAGGTCACCGAGGACCACACGCTCGTTCGCCGCATGGTCGTCGAGGGCCGGCTCACGCCGGAGGAGGCCGAGGTCCACCCGGCGCGCAGCATCCTCACCCGCGCGCTCGGCGTCGAGCCGGAGGTCGACGTCGACCGCGAGGCCGTCTCGCTCCGAGACGGCGACCGGCTGCTTCTTTGCACCGACGGGCTGACCGGGATGGTCCCCGAGGAGGGCATCCGGGAGACGCTCCGGCGCGAGCCCGATCCCCAGGCCGCCGCCGATGCCCTGGTGGCCGCGGCCGTGGCGGCGGGCGGCGAGGACAACGTGACGGTGCTCGTGCTCGACGCGCTCCCCGACGGGGACGAGAACGAGGCGGGGCTGCCGGTGGCCGCTGCGGCGGAGGTGGCGGAGGGACCGAGGGCCGCCGCCCCGAGTCCCCCACGCGAGCCTCGCGGGCAGGCGCTCGCGACGGCGGCGGCCCTGCGCCTGCGAGAGCTCCCCTGGCGACGGCTGGCCGCCTGGGCCGGAGCCGTGGCCACGGCGGCCGCCGTGGTGGTCGTCGGGGTCCGCCTCTACGTCGACCGCCAGTGGTACGTCGGGGCCGCCGCCGGGCACGTGGCCGTGTACCAGGGCATCCCCGCCGACGTCGCCGGCATCAGGCTCTCCCACGTCACCGCCGTCACCAGGGTTCGGGCGGCACAGGCCGAACGCCTGCAGCCCTGGCACCAGCTCTTCCAGGGGATCACGGCCCCGAGCGAGCGGGCCGCCCTCGGCATCGTCCAGCAGATCCGCGCCGACGTCGCCACCGCCGCCCGACTCGGCCGGGCGGCGGGCCCAGCCGCCGCGTCCGGCGTCCCCGGCGCCGGGCCGGCCCCGACACCGAGCCCGACGGCCTCGCCCTCCCGCTGATGCCGACCCTGCAGCAACGCCGTGCGCGGGCGCGGGCCGGCACAGAGCTCCGCCTCACGGTCTTCGCGGCCGCGCTCACCGCCTGCGCCTACGTGCTGGTGGTGGCCGGCACGACGGGGAAAGCCCCACGCGGGGTCGCCGGGTTCGTGGCCGTCATCGCGGCCGGCTACCTCGCCGCGCACCTCGCCACCACGCGGCTCGCGCGGGGTGCCGACCCCGCCTTCGTCCCGACCGCGACGGCGCTCGCCGGAATCGGGTACGCGGTGGTCTACCGGCTGGACCATGCGCTCGCCGACAACCAGTTCGCCTGGCTCCTGATCGGCCTCGCCCTCTTCGTGGCCACGCTGATCGTGATCCGCGACCACCGGGTGCTCGACCGCTACACGTACACGATCGGGCTCGTCGGCATCGGGACCCTGCTGCTGCCGATGGTCCCCGGCCTCGGGGAATCGATCAACGGGGAGCGACTCTGGATCCACCTCGGGCCACTGTCGTTCCAGCCCTCCGAGATCGCGAAGGTGCTCCTGGTGATCTTCCTGGCGAGCTACCTCGACCGCACGAAGGAGCTGCTCGCGACCTCCACACGCCGGATCGGGCCGATCCGGCTGCCCGAGCCCCGCTCGCTCGGCCCCCTGCTCGTGGCCTGGGGGGTGGCGCTCGTCATCCTGTTCGCCGAGGACGACCTCGGCACCTCGCTGCTGTTCTTCGGGATCTTCCTCGCGATGCTGTGGGCCGCGACCGGCCGCTCGGCGTACCTGGCGGTCGGGCTGGTGCTGTTCGCGGCCGCCTCGGTCGCCGCCTACCTGCTGGTGCCACACGTCCAGGTGCGGATCGTCGCCTGGCTCCACGCGCTCTCACCCCGCTACGTCGAGAACCAGGGCTACCAGGTGGCGCAGGGCGAGTTCGCCATGGCCTCCGGGGGCATCCTCGGCACCGGTCTCGGGCAGGGCCACCCGGGCCTGATCCCCGCCGCAGCGACCGACTTCGTGTTCGCCTCGCTCGGCGAGGAGCTCGGTCTCCTCGGGACCACCGTCGTCCTGCTGATGTACCTCGTGCTGGTCTGGCGCGGCCTGCGGGCCGCCCTCGGGCGCGACGACGGCTTCGGGAAGCTGCTCGCAACGGGCCTCTCCACCACGCTCGGGCTGCAGACCTTCGTGATCGTCGGCGGCATCACGCGCCTGATCCCGCTCACGGGGGTGACGCTGCCGTTCGTCTCCTACGGAGGCTCGAGCCTCATCACGAACTTCATCCTGCTGGCGCTGCTGGTGCGGATCTCCGCGCCGACGCCCCGCGCCCCGGCACCGGCACCGGGCGGGACGCGCGCCGAAGGACCGCCACCGGCCGGGACGCGCGCCGCGGCATCGGTCGACGCGCCCGGGGACCCATCGCCCGAGCCGGCCGAGCATGCGGAGGGGGGCGCATGATGGATCGTCGGATCCGGATCCTCGGCCTCGGCCTGCTGCTGCTCTTCCTCGCGGCGCTGCTCTCCGTCAACTACATCCAGGTGTTCGCCGCCGGCCGCATCGCGTCGAACCCCGCGAACCCCCGGCTGGTGCTGCAGCTCTACGACACGCGCCGGGGCGCGATCCTCGCCGCCGACGAGCAGACGGTGCTCGCCGAGAGCGTCCCGACCGGCGGGCTGTACCGCTACCGGCGCGTCTACCCCGGCGGCGCCGTGTACGCGCCGGTCACCGGCTACGCCTCGCTGATCTACGGGCAGGCGGGCCTCGAGGCCTCGATGAACGGGTACCTGTCGGGGAACGCGCCCGAGCTCGCGACCCAGAGCCTGGTCAACGAACTGCTCGGTCGGCCGAAGTCGGGCGGGACCGTGATCACGACGATCGTGCCGCGGCTGCAGGTCGCCGCGGCGCGCGCCCTCGGCTCGCTGCAGGGCGCCGTCGTCGCGATGGACCCCCGCACCGGCGACGTGCTCGCCATGGTGTCCAACCCTTCCTACGATCCGGCGGCGCTCGCGACCACCGACACCGCCGCCGAGACCCGGGCGTGGAAGCACCTCACGACCGGGAAGGAGCAGCCGCTGCTCTCGCGCGCGAACCAGCTGCTGTACCCGCCGGGCTCGACCTTCAAGCTCGTGACGGCGTCGGCCGCCTTCCAGGACGGGATGACGCCGGCCACGCGCTTCCCGAACCCGCACGTGCTGCAGCTCCCCAACACGACCCACCAGCTGCACAACTTCGGCGACGAGTGGTGCTTCAACGGCGCCCCGACCATCACGCTGCTGCAGGCCTTCCAGATCTCGTGCAACGTGGTGTTCGGCGAGCTCGGGCTGAAGCTCGGGGCGGCGCGGCTCGCGCAGCAGGCGGAGGCGTTCGGCTTCAACGGGCGGATCCCGTTCGACGTCCCGGCCGTCGCGGGCCGCATCCCCGGCCCCGGCTATTTCGCGACCCGCCTCCCGCTGGTCGCGATCTCGGCGATCGGGCAGGACAACGTCCTCGCCAACCCCCTCCAGATGGCCATGGTCGCCTCGGCCATCGCCGATCGCGGGGTGGAGATGGCGCCCCGGCTGGTGAGCGAGGTCCGCGACCCCTCGGGGCGGATCGTGAAGACGTTCCCGCCCCGCATCTTCGCGCGGCCGATCTCCTCGCGCACCGCGTCGGACATGACCCAGCTGATGATCTCGGTGGTGCAGGGCGGCACCGGCGTTGCGGCGCAGATCCCCGGCGTGCAGGTCGCCGGCAAGACCGGCACGGCCCAGAACGGCACGGGCAAGCCCCACGCGTGGTTCGTGGCCTTCGCGCCCGCGGCGCACCCGACGATCGTGGTGGCGGCCATGGTGCTGTACGGGGGCAGCATGGGCAGCGACGCGACGGGCGGCGCGATCTCGGCCCCGATCGCGAAGGCGGTGATCGAAGCGTGGCTCGGCAAGTGAGCGGCCGAACCCCCACGCCGGGCCGACCGCGCGGCCCCGGAGCGGAGCGGAAGGGCGCCACGAGCGTCGTGCTCGGCGGGCGCTACCGGCTCCGGCGCCAGATCGCGGCCGGGGGCATGGGGACCGTGTGGGAGGGCGAGGACCTCGCGCTCGGACGCCCGGTGGCCGTGAAGCTCCTCTCGGATGCGCTCGCGGCCGACCCGGGGATCGCCGAGCGGTTCCGGCGCGAGGCGCGGGCGGCCGCCGGGCTCACCCACCCGAACGTGGCCCGCGTCCTCGACTACGGCGAGGACGCGCAGATCCGATTCATCGTGATGGAGCTGCTGCGCGGCGAGACCCTGGCCGCGCAGCTCGTCCGCGGGCCACTGCCGCCGGCCGAGGCGGCCGCCGTCGCGGCCGAGATCGCCGACGCGCTGGCGGCTGCGCACGCGACGGGCGTGATCCACCGCGACGTCAAGCCGGCGAACGTCATGCTGACCCCCGAGGGGGTACGGGTGATGGACTTCGGGATCGCCGCGGCGGGGTGGGACGATCGCCTGACGGCAACCGGCGACGTCATCGGCACCCCGGCCTATCTGGCGCCAGAGCGCGTGGCCGGCGCGCCGGCCAACCCGGCCGCCGATGTCTACGGCCTCGGCCTCGTCCTGTACGAGATGCTGGCCGGCCGACCCCCGTTCCACGGACCCACCCCGCTCGCCACCGCGCTCGCTCACGTCCACGAGGCGCCTCCGCCGCTCGAGGGCGCCGCCCCGGGAATCCCGCCAGCGCTGGAGGCCGCGTGCCTGCGGGCGCTCGCCAAGGATCCGGGGGACCGCACGACCTCCGCGGCCGCGTTCGCCGCCGAGGTCCGGGGCGCGGCGGGACTGCCCGCCTCCCCCGCGGCCGCGCCGGCGCGGCTCCCGGTCGCGAACGCCGAGGCAGAGGCGGCGACGGTGCCGGTGTTGCACGGCGCCACCCTCCCGATCGGCGTCGTGCCCGAGGCGCCGGACGCCGCCCGAGAGCCCGCGACCGGGGAGCCGGCGCGCCCCCGACCCCGCCGGACGCCCCGCTGGCTGCGAGCGGCCGGCGGCTGGATTCGAACCGCGGCCGTCGCGGGCGCGGTGACGCTCGCGGCCCTGCTGCTCGCGTCCCTCTTGCTGGCCGGCAGGCACCATCCCCGGCGGGCGGCGGCCCGGACCTCGCCCCGTCCCGGATCGGCGGCGAGCGCGAGCCCGAGCCCGAGGGCGACCGCATCGCCCAGCCCTTCACCGACGCCGATCGCGGTCCCCGACGTCAGAGAGCTGCAGCTCGCCCAGGCCGAGCAGGCGCTGCTCGGCCTCGGCCTCCAGGTCGGCCCGATCGTCGTCGTCCCCGGACCGCACGGGGTCGTTCTCGGCAGCCAGCCGGCCCCGGGGTCGACGACGGCCCCCGGAACCCCCGTAACCTTGTTCATCGGCGGTCCTCCCGGCCACGGCAACGGCAACGGCAACGGCCAGGGAGGCGAGGGCGGCAACGGTGGATGAGGACGGACGCGATCGAATGAACGAGGAACCGCGGGACCCGACGGCAGGCCAGGCCGGGGGCGGCCAGGCCGGGGGCGGCCAGGCCGGGGGCGGCCAGGCCGGAGGCGGCCCCGGCGCGGCCGGGCCCTCCCCGCTCCCCGGCGAGACGCCGCGCCCGGAGGTCGTGCTCGGCGGCCGCTACGAGGTCCAGTCGGCGATCGGCCGCGGCGGGATGGCGACCGTCTATCTCGCGACCGACCGGGTGCTCGAGCGCCCCGTCGCGGTCAAGGTGCTGTCGGGGCAGTTCGCCGGCAACGCCTCGTTCGTCGAGCGCTTCCGCCGCGAGGCCCTCGCCGCCGCGGCCCTCTCGCACCCGAACGTGGTCGGCGTCTACGACAGCGGCTCGGACCGCGGCACGCACTACATCGTGATGGAGTACGTGCGGGGCAAGACCCTGGCGCAGGCGCTGCGCGAGGGCCGCCTCACGCCCGAGCGGGCGATCGAGGTCACCGACTCCGTGGCGGCAGCGCTCGCGGCGGCGCACCGCGCCGGCATCGTCCACCGCGACGTGAAGCCGGCCAACGTCATGATCACCCCCTCGGGGGACGTCAAGGTCATGGACTTCGGCATCGCGCGGGCCGCGGCCTCCGAGTCGCTCACCCAGACCCAGACCGTGCTCGGCACCGCGACCTACTTCGCGCCCGAGCAGGCCGAGGGCTCGGCGGTGGACGCTCGCACCGACATCTACTCGCTGGGGGTCGTGCTCTACGAGATGCTGGCCGGGCGGGCGCCCTTCGAGGGCGAGACCGCCGTCGCCGTCGCCTACAAGCACGTGCGCGAGCGCCCGCAGCCGCCCTCGGCGTTCAACCCCGACGTGCCGGAGGACCTCGACGCGGTCGTGCTGAAGTGCCTCGCGAAGGACCCCGCCGCCCGCTACCAGACGGCCGACGAGCTGCGGGGCGACCTGCAGCGCGTGCGCCGCGGGCAGGCGGTCGCCGCCGAGATCCCCGACGAGGAGTCGACGCGCGTGGTCCGGCGCGCCTCGACGACCCAGGTCCTCCCCGCCGGCCGCGTCGCCGCCCGGCCCCGCCGGTCGGGCTGGGCGGTCGCGGGGATCGCGCTCGCCGTCGTGCTGGTGCTGGCGGGAGGCTTCTACGCGCTCGGGCGCACCCTGCTCGGCGGCACGCCGCTCGTCTCGGTCCCCTCGGTCATGGGGCTCATGCAGGGTCCGGCGACCCGGCAACTGCAGGCCAAGGGGTTCCGGGTGGTGTCCCAGCCGGTGACGAGCCAGCAGCCCCAGGGGACCGTCCTCGGCCAGACCCCGTCGGGCGGCAGCCAGGCCACGAAGGGCACCACCGTCACCCTGCAGGTCTCGGCCGGACCCGGCACCGCAACCGTGCCGCGGGTGATCTGCCTGCCGCTCGACAGCGCGAGCACGCTCCTCACGAA
>JAJYHN010000172.1 GCA_021784765.1 Actinomycetes bacterium | reverse complement strand
CCCGGCGGCCCGGCGGGTCCGGGCCGTCGTCCACAAGCCGGCGGCGGCTCGCTCGATGGGGGCCGCCGACGTGGCGGCCGAGGCGATCGCGGAGCAGGGGTCGGGGCGGTGACCGGGACGGTGAGGGTGCCCGTTCGCTGCTACCTGGCCCTCGGCGTGAACCTGGGCGACCGGCTGGCGAACCTCCAGGCCGCCGTCGACCTGCTGGGCGCGCTGGACGGCATCCGGGTCCGTCGCTCGTCGCGCGTCTACGAGACGGCGCCGGTCGGCGGGCCGGCGGCGCAGCCCGACTACCTGAACGCGGTGGTCGAGATCGAGACGACGCTGCCGCCCCGGGAGCTGCTGGGGGCCTGCGGGGCGGTCGAGGCCGAGCTCGGCCGCGAGCGCGCCGAGCGATGGGGGCCGCGAACGATCGACGTCGACGTCTTGACCTACGGCCGCGAGGAGATCGACGAGCCCGGCCTCACCGTTCCCCACCCGCGCATGCACCAGCGGGCGTTCGTCCTGGCGCCGCTGCTCGAGCTGGACGCCGACCCCCCGCTCCCCGGTCGCCGGCGGATCGCGACGCTCCGGGCCGACCTCGGCGACCTCGCCTCGGTCCGCCCGTTCGCCCCGCCCCTGCAGGTCCGGCGCGCCCGCGTGGTCGCGGTGGTCGGGGCCGGCCGGGCGGGGACGGCGGTCGCCGTGCTGCTGGCCCGGGCGGGGCACCAGGTCGTGGCCGTCGCGGGCCGCGAGGCCACGCGGGAGCGGGCCGCGCGCTGGCTGCCCGGGGTGCCGTTCCTGTCCCCGGCCGAGGCCACGGCGCGCTCGGCCGCAGCCGGCGGGGTCGTCGTCCTCGGGGCGCCCGACGACCGCATCGCCGAGGTCTGCGCGGCGGTGGCGTCGGCGGTCGGGCCCGGCGTGGCCGTCCTGCACCTGTCCGGCTCGGCTGGCCTCGACCTCCTGGACCCGGCGGCCGCCCGCGGCGCGACGGTGCTGTCGCTCCATCCCCTGCAGTCGTTCCCCGACGTCGAGACGGGGGTCGAGCGCCTGCCCGGCAGCGGCATCGGGGTCACGGCGCGAACCGAGGAAGCCGCGGCACTCGGGGAGGCGCTCGCGCGCGAGCTCGGCGGCATCCCGTTCCGCCTCGCGGAAGACGTCAAGCCGCTTTACCACGCCGCGGCCGTATTCGCATCGAACTATCTCGTGACGGTCGAGGCGATCGCGGAGGAGCTGTTCCGCGCGGCGGGACTGCGACAGCCTGCGGCGCTGATGGAGCCGCTCGCACGCACGGCGTTCGACCGAACGTTCGCCGCCGGCCCGGAGGCGGCGCTGACCGGCCCGGCGGCACGCGGGGACGCCGGGACGCTCGTGCGGAACCTCGCCGCGCTGGCCGAGCTCGCGCCCGACGCGGCGCCGGCCTACGCGGCGCTCGCCCGGGCCGCCGCCGGGATCGCCGCGCGAGCGGGCCGGCTGTCGCCGGAGGGCCGCGCGGCCGTGGAGGAGGCGCTCGTGCGATGGAGCTCCTGACCGGGCGGGCCGCGTTTCGGGCTGCGTGCGACGCGGCCCGCGGCCGGGGGGTGACGGTCGGCCTGGTGCCGACGATGGGGGCGCTGCACGCCGGGCACCGCTCGCTGCTCGCCCGCGCGCGGGGCGAGTGCGAGTTCGTCGCGATCTCGATCTTCGTGAACCCGCTGCAGTTCGGGGAGGCCGCCGACCTCGCCGCCTACCCCCGTGACCTGCAGGCCGACCTCGGGGTCGCCGAGGCAGACGGCGCCGGCGTCGTGTTCGCGCCGGCGGTCGAGGAGATGTACGCGAGCGGTGAGCCGGAGGTGACCGTCGACCCCGGGCCGCTCGGGTCGGTCCTGGAGGGCGCGTCGCGCCCCGGCCATTTCCGGGGAGTGCTGACGGTCGTCGCGAAGCTGCTGCACCTGGCCGGCCCGTGCCGGGCCTACTTCGGCGAGAAGGACGCCCAGCAGCTCGAGCTGGTGCGGCGCATGGTGCGCGACCTCGACCTGCCGGCCGAGATCGTCGCGTGCCCGACCGTGCGGGATGCCGACGGCCTGGCGCTCTCCTCGCGCAACGCCCTCCTGGGGGCGGAGGAGCGGCGGGCCGGGCTCGCCCTGTCGCGGGGCCTGTCGGCGGCGGCGGCGCTGCTCGGCGCCGGCGAACCGCGCGCGGCCCTCCTCCGCGGGGCGATCGAGGCGCGGGTCCGCGCCGAGCCGCTCGCCGCGCTCGACTACGCGGCGGTCGTCGACGACGCGACGTGGACGGGGGTCGAGGAGGTGCTCCGCCCGGCCCGCGCGCTGGTCGCCGCGCGCGTCGGCGCGGCCGGGACGCGGCTGATCGACAACGTCCGGCTCGATCCGCCGGCGGTCCCCCGCGCCGCGGAGCGTGCAGAATAGCCGGCATGCTGCTCGCGATCGACGTCGGCAACACCGAGACCGTGCTCGGCGTGTTCCGGGACGAGGAGCTCGCCTCGCACTGGCGCACGGCCACGCACCGCGAGCGCACGCCCGACGAGCTGGCGTTGACGTTCTCCGGGCTCCTCGAGCATCGCGGCCTCTCGCTCGCCCGCGACGTGACCGGCGTCGTGCTCGCGAGCGTCGTGCCGTCGCTCACCCAGTCGCTGCGCGAGATGGTTCGCACCGAGCTTGGCTTCGCCCCGATCGTCGTCGAGCCGGGCGTGAAGACGGGGATCTCGATCCTCTACGACAACCCGAAGGACGTCGGGGCCGATCGCATCGCGAACGCCGTCGCCGCCTTCGACAAGTTCGGCGGGCCGTCGATCGTCGTCGACTTCGGCACCTCGACGAACTTCGACGTCGTCTCGGTCGCCGGCGAGTACCTCGGCGGGGTGCTGGCGACCGGGCTCCGGGTCTCGGCCGAGGCGCTGTTCGGGGCCACGGCGCGCCTGCCGCGCGTGGAGCTGGCGAAGCCCCGCGCGGTCGTCGCGCGCAACACCGTCGAGAGCCTGCAGTCGGGCCTCGTGTACGGCACGGCGGCGATGGTCGACGGGATCGTCGATCGCATCGTCGAGGAGATCGGGCCGAGCACGGTCATCGCGACCGGAGGGCTCGCCGAGGTGGTCGTCGCCGAGTGCGCGCGCGTGCAGCACCTGGAGCCGTGGCTCACGCTCGAGGGACTCCGGATCATCCACGGGCGAAACGGCGGGGTCGATGGCTGAGCCGCCCGAGGAGGGGCGGGAGCCCGGGGGGGGCGGCCGGCTCGGCGAGGTGCTCGGCGCGCGCCGCACGAAGGCCGAGCGCCTGCGGGCTCGGGGCGTGGAGCCGTTCGCGCTCTCGTTCGACCCGACGACGTCGCTGGCGGAGCTGCACGAGCGGTTCGACGCGCTGGCGGCCGGCGAGGAGACCGGCGAGGTCGTTTCGGTGGCCGGCCGGATCGTGCTGCTGCGCTCGCAGGGCAGGCTCTCGTTCGCGACGATCCGCGACCGCTCGGCCGACCTGCAGCTGTTCCTGATGCAGGGCGAGATGGGCGAGGGCTACGGGCTGCTCGAGGACCTCGACCTCGGCGACATCGTCGGGGCCGACGGCGAGGTGGTGAAGACCCGCCGCGGCGAGCTGTCGGTCAAGGTCGGGACCCTCACGCTGCTGACCAAGGCGCTGCGTCCCCTCCCCGAGAAGTGGCACGGGCTCCGCGACCCCGAGGAGCAGCAGCGACGGCGCCACCTCCAGCTCGCGACCGACCCGTCCGCGCGCGAGCTGGTGCTGGCGCGCGCGGCGACCCTGCGGGCGCTCCGTGCGCACCTGGACGGCCAGGGGTTCGTGGAGGTCGAGACCCCGGTGCTGCAGCCGGTGGCCGGCGGGGCGCTGGCGCGCCCGTTCGTCACCCACCACCGGGCGCTGGACCTGGACCTGTACCTGCGGATCTCGCTCGAGCTCTACCTGAAGCGGCTGCTGGTCGGTGGCCTCGAGCGCGTGTACGAGATCGGCCGGAACTTCCGCAACGAGGGCATCGACCGGGACCACAACCCCGAGTTCACAATGCTCGAGGCCTACCAGGCCTACACGGACTACGAGGGCATGATGCGCCTGTCGCAGGCGCTGGTCACCGAGGCCGCGATGGCCGTGCGCGGGTCGCTCCGGTTCGAGTTCCGCGGCCGCGAGATGGACCTGGAGCCTCCGTGGCGGCGCGCGACCCTCACCGAGCTCGTCTCGGAGGCCGTCGGCGAGGAGGTCTCGCTGGATCGCCCGGACGAGCTCCGCGGGCTGGCCGAGGCCCACGGGATCCCGCTGCACCCCTCGTGGGGGCCCGGCAAGGCCCTCGCCGAGCTGTACGAGAAGCTCGTCGAGGAGCACCTCCTCCAGCCGACGTTCGTCTGCGACTTCCCGCGCGAGGTCTCGCCGCTGGCGCGCCCGCACCGGTCGCGGCCGGGCTACACCGAGCACTTCGACCTGATCATCGCCGGCATGGAGATCGTGCCCGCGTACTCCGAATTGACCGACCCCGACGAGCAGCGCGCCCGGTTCGAGGACCAGCTGCGTCACAAGGCGGCCGGCGAGGAGGAGGTCCACCCCTACGACGAGGACTTCGTCGAGGCGCTCGAGCACGGGATGCCCCCGGCCGGCGGCATGGGGCTCGGGGTCGACCGGCTGCTGATCGTGCTGACGGGCGTCGCCTCGATCCGCGACCTCATCCTCTACCCGCACCTGCGCCCCGAGGTCTGAGGGGCGAGACCCCAAGCTCCGGGGCCGTCGAGGTCAGGCCGGCGCCTCGGGGCGCGTGCGGAGCTCCGCCTCGCGCTGGTCGACCACCCACTCGTTCGTGCGTCCGAAGATCTGGTGCACCGGCCACCCGTTGAGCCCGGCGTACGTCGCGAGCTGCGATCGGTGATGGACCTCGTGCTCGATCGCCATCATCAGGACCCGCCACCCGGACACGCTCTGGGAGAGTTGGCCGATGAGCTCGATCCGCCGCCGGAGCCACTCGCCGGGCACGTCGCGAAGCTCCGCGACGAACCGGGCGGCCGATTCCTCCAGGACCGGAGCCCACGTGCCCCGGTCCCGGAGCGGCTCGGGCCAGCGGTCCCAGACCCATCCCCGCCCGAGGAAGGCGCTCGCGTAGAAGAGCCGGGCCTCGGCGATGTGCCCGACGATCTCGGGGGCGCCCCACGCGGCCTCCCCCTCGCCCGCAGGGGGGATCCAGGTCTCGGCGGCCGGGGGCAGCGACGAGACGTCGCGCAGGGTTCGGCGGTGCACGCCGTCGAAGAACTGAAGGAAGGAGGGGGTGTCACGGATCATGGTGGGCCTCCAAACACGCTGCTCAGCGGTCGTCGCCGGTGACGGCGTAGAGGCGCGTCCCGCCCTTCGCCCCGGCGAGGTCGTGGACGCCGCGCTCCTGCAGGCGCAGGCCAGAGCCCGGCAGCAGTCCGCGGACCACGTCGGTCGCGAGCACCTCGCCCGCGCGGGCGCGCTCGGCCGCCCGCTCGGCGAGGTGCACGACCGGGCCGCCGCCCGCGCCGCCCGCGCCGCCCGGGTCGCCCGTGATGTCGATCGCCCCGGCGTGGACGCCGGCGCGGACCTCGACCCCGCGGGGGCGGGCCGCCGCGGCCACCGTGCGGGCGAATCGCAGCGCCGCGGCCGGTCCGTCGAAGGCGGCGACGAACCGGCGGCCCAGGGACTCGACCTCGGCGCCCCGGAACCGCGGCAGGTGCCAGCGCGCGATCGTCGCGTGTGCCTCCAGGGCGCTCATCCACCGGTGGTCGCCCATCTGCACCGCGCGGGTCGACGAGCTCACGACCTCGCTCGCGAGCACGCTCCGGAACGCCCGTTCCAGGCCCACGGTCCCCCCGGCCGTGCCGCTCGCCGCCGGGGCGAGGTCGGCCACGAACGCCTCGACGGCGCCCGCGAGCGGCCCCGGGTCCCCGGCGAGCGGCAGGTGGTCCTCCCCCGGGAGGTGGGCGAGCCGGCTCCCGGGGATGGCTGCCGCGGCCCGACGGGCGGCCGCCGGATCGACCACCCGGTCGCCGGCGCGGACGAGGACGAGGGTCGGGACACGCACGGCCGAGAGCGCCGGCTCGATCTCGACCGAGGCGTCGGCCGCCGCCAGCGCCCGCGCCGTCGCCGGAGCGGCGGCCCCGGAGAGCAACGCCGTCCACCAGGTGCGGAAAGCCTCGTCGTCCGCCCGGCTCGGCGCGAGCTCCTCGAGCGGTGCCTCCGCCCACGACGTGCGGGGGAACGGCGCGTACAGGACCAGGCCGGCCACCCGCTCGGGCCTCGCCGCGGCGAGGAAGGCGGCTGTCGCACACCCGGTCCCGACCCCGAGCAGCACCGCGCGGCGGGTCCCGATGGCGTCCAGCACCGCCAGGACGTCGGCCGCCCGCTCCTCCAGGGCCGGCAGCTCGGCGTCGGGCACGCGGTCGGAGCCGCCCGTCCCACGAGGATCGAGCACCACGAGCCGACCGAACGACGCGAGCCGGTCGAGGAGGGCGGCCGATCCCGGGTCCGTCCACAGCAGGTCCACGTGCGAGACCCATCCGGGCAGGAAGGCGACCGTCGTCCCCGCCCCGACCACCCGGTGGGCGAGGTGCAGCCCCTCCCTTCGCACGTAGGCGGTTCCCGGCATGCGGCCAAGTCTGCGGCTCGCCCGCGCCGCCCGCAACGCCGCGCCCCCGTGCTGCTTCTTCGCGAAAAGCGCACAGGTTCGGCCACCGGTTGATCGACCGAGGGTAATCTCCGGGAACGGGGGATCCGAATACCTTGTTGAAGAGGTTGACGAGGGTCGCGGGGGAGGGCCGCGACCGCGAGGGGAAGGGGGTGTCGTGTCCGCGTCTGGAGGTTGCGCCGGACCACGGCGTGGCGGTCGGGTCGCACCCCCCGCGTATAATCACTTTCCGGGGGCGTTCCGGGCGCGACAGCGCCGCCGGGACGCCTTCGTCGCCTCGGGGGGAGGACGGGGTCCACGGATCCGCGGGGTCGGCAGCATGACGGGGGGCGCAGCGGTGCCCCGGGGAGAGCGCGATGTTTGAACGCTTCACGGACCGGGCGAGAAGGGTCGTGGTCCTCGCGCAAGAGGAGGCGAGGCTCCTCAACCACAACTACATCGGCACCGAGCACCTCCTGCTCGGCCTGATCCACGAGGGCGAGGGCGTCGCGGCGAAGGCCCTCGAGTCGATGGGGATCTCGCTCGAGGGCGTCCGCTCCCAGGTCGAGGAGATCATCGGCCAGGGCCAGGCGGCCCCGACCGGCCACATCCCCTTCACGCCGCGCGCGAAGAAGGTCCTCGAGCTCTCGCTTCGCGAGGCGTTGCAGCTCGGCCACAACTACATCGGGACCGAGCACATCCTGCTCGGCCTGATCCGCGAGGGCGAGGGCGTCGCCGCCCAGGTCCTGCAGAAGCTCGGCGCCGACCTGAACCGCGTTCGCCAGACGGTGATCCAGCTCCTGTCCGGCTACACCGGCGGCAAGGGCGAGACCCAGGCCGGCGAGCAGATCCCGCAGGGCTCGATGGTCCTCGACCAGTTCGGTCGCAACCTGACCCAGCTCGCGCGCGAGAGCAAGCTCGACCCGGTGATCGGGCGCGAGAAGGAGATCGAGCGGGTCATGCAGGTGCTGTCGCGCCGGACCAAGAACAACCCGGTGCTGATCGGCGAGCCCGGCGTCGGCAAGACCGCCATCGTCGAGGGCCTCGCGACCGACATCGTGAAGGGCGACGTGCCCGAGACCCTGAAGGGCAAGCAGATCTACACGCTCGACCTCGGCGCGCTGGTCGCCGGCTCGCGCTACCGCGGCGACTTCGAGGAGCGCCTGAAGAAGGTCCTGAAGGAGATCCGCACTCGCGGGGACATCGTCCTTTTCATCGACGAGCTGCACACGCTGGTCGGCGCCGGCGCGGCCGAGGGCGCGATCGACGCGGCCTCGATCCTGAAGCCGATGCTTGCCCGCGGCGAACTCCAGACCATCGGCGCGACGACCCGCGACGAGTACCGCAAGCACCTGGAGAAGGACGCGGCGCTCGAGCGTCGGTTCCAGCCGATCTACGTCGAGCAGCCCACCGTCGCTCACACCATCGAGATCCTGAAGGGACTGCGCGACCGCTACGAGGCGCACCACCGGGTCACGTTCACCGACGAGGCTCTGGTGGCGGCCGCGAACCTCGCTGACCGCTACATCAGCGACCGCTTCCTGCCCGACAAGGCGATCGACCTCATCGACGAGGCCGGTAGCCGCATGCGCATCCGCCGCATGACGGCGCCGCCGACCGTGCGCGAGGTCGACGAGAAGCTCGCCGAGGTCCGCATGCGCAAGGAGTCGGCGATCGACGCCCAGGACTTCGAGCGGGCCGCGCGCCTGCGCGACGAGGAGCGCCGCCTGCTGGACGAGAAGGCCTCGCGCGAGCGCGAGTGGAAGTCGGGCGAGCTCGACGTCCTCGCCGAGGTCGACGAGGAGGAGATCGCCGAGGTCCTGTCGGTGTGGACCGGCATCCCGGTGTTCAAGCTCACCGAGGAGGAGACCCAGAAGCTGCTGCGGATGGAGGACGAGCTGCACAAGCGGATCGTCGACCAGACCGAGGCCGTGGTGGCGGTCAGCAAGGCGATCCGTCGCACCCGGGCCGGCCTGAAGGACCCGAAGCGGCCGTCGGGGTCGTTCATCTTCCTCGGACCCTCGGGCGTCGGCAAGACCGAGCTGTCGAAGACCCTGGCCGAGTTCCTGTTCGGCGACGAGGACTCGCTGGTCCAGATCGACATGTCCGAGTACATGGAGAAGCACACGGTGAGCCGCCTCATCGGGTCGCCGCCGGGCTACGTCGGGTATGAGGAGGGCGGGCAGCTCACCGAGGCCGTGCGCCGCAAGCCGTTCAGCGTGGTCCTGTTCGACGAGATCGAGAAGGCGCACCCCGACGTGTTCAACATCCTCCTGCAGATCCTGGAGGACGGGCACCTGACCGACGCGCAGGGCCACCAGGTCGACTTCAAGAACACGGTCATCATCATGACCTCGAACCTCGGGACCCGGGACATCCAGAAGGGCCCGGGGGTCGGCTTCGCGCTGACCGGCGACGAGGGCGTTACGCACGAGAAGATGCGGGACAAGGTCATGGAGGAGATGAAGCGCTCCTTCCGGCCCGAGTTCCTGAACCGGATCGACGAGGTCATCGTCTTCCACACGCTGTCGCGGGAGAACGTGAAGGCGATCGTGGACCTGCTGGTCAAGCGGCTGCGCGAGCAGCTGAAGTCCAAGGATCTCGACATCGAGCTGACCGATGCCGCCAAGGGCCTGCTGGCCGAGAAGGGCTACGACCCGTCCCTCGGGGCGCGGCCGCTGCGGCGGACGATCCAGCGGATGGTCGAGGACCAGCTGTCCGAGAAGCTCCTGTACAAGGAGTTCCGGGCCGGCCAGACGGTGATCGTCGATGCTCGCGACGGCGAGATCGTGTTCGAGGCCGCGCCGGTGCCACCGGAGATCCCGCCGGTCGAGTACGCCGAGTCGTCCGAGTCGTAGGCCGGGGCCCGGAGTTCCGGAGGGCCGAACGAGTTCGCGGGGCGGGCACGGTCGGCGTCTGTAGGCACCGTTCGGATCGTCGACGCAGCCGGTCGTGTCGTACCCCCCGGGTAGGGTTCTGCCCGTGGGGAGGGCGAAGCGCCTCTACGTGTGCGCGTCGTGCGGGCACTCAGGGTCCCAGTGGACGGGGCGCTGTGCGGGCTGCGGCGCGTGGGGCAGCGTCGAGGAACGGGCGGCTGCGGCGCTCGCCATCGCCGGCACGGCGGGCGGTGCCGCGGCCCGGATCGTCGACCTCGCCTCCGAGCTCGAGGAGCAGCGCATCCCGACGGGGTTTCCGGGCATCGACCGCGTGCTCGGCGGCGGGCTGGTCCCTGGCTCGGTCGTGCTCCTCGCCGGCGCGCCCGGCATCGGCAAGTCGACCCTTCTCCTCCAGCTGGCGTCGAGGCTGGCCGGTGCCGGGCGCTCCCTCCTGCTCGCCTCGGGCGAGGAGACGCGGGGGCAGGTGGCGGCCCGGGCCAGACGGCTCGGCGTCGACGGCGCCGGGCTCGCGTTCGTCCCCGGGCGCGACGTCGGGGAGGTGGTGGCTGCGGCCGTGGCCGAACGGCCCGCCGTGCTGGCCGTCGACTCGGTCCACACGCTGCGCGACCCGGGGATCGACGGGGCTGCCGGCGGTCCGGCCCAGGTCCGTGCCTGCGTCGACGCGCTGGTCGGCCTCGCGAAGGAGCAGACGATCACGACCCTGCTCGTCGGCCACGTCACGAAGGCCGGCGACCTCGCAGGCCCCCGAACGATCGAGCACGCGGTCGACGTCGTGCTCTCGTTCGAGGGCGAGGCGCGCTCGGGCCTCCGGGTGCTGGCTGGGGGGAAGAACCGATTCGGGCCCGAGGGCGAGGTGGCATGGTTCGAGATGGCCTCCGGCGGCCTCGCCGAGCGAGCGTCGGGGCCGGCCGCCGGGCACGGCGAAGGGGAGCCGGGGTGCGCCACCGCTGCGGTGCTCGCCGGGCGTCGCGGCTACGCGGTCGAGGTCCAGGCGCTGGTCGTCGCGTCCGACGGTCCCCCGCGGCGGCAGGTCACCGGACTCGACGGCCGGCGTTTCCACATCGTCGCGGCGGTCACCGAGCGGGCGACCGGCCTGCGCCTCACCCGGGCCGAGCTGTTCGGGGCCTCCTCGGGAGGGTTTCGGGTCGACGAGCCGGGCGCCGACCTCGCGGTCGCTGCGGCGCTGGCCTCGGCCGCCGAGGACCGCCCGCTGCCCGAGCGGACGGCGTTCGCGGCCGAGGTCTCGCTGACCGGCGCGCTTCGGCCGGTCGGGAGCATCGAGGGGCGAGCCGCCGCCGCGCAGGCGGCCGGGGCGTCGACCCTCGTGTGTGCCGCCGCCGAGAAGGGGCCGCACGACGCAGTCGGATCGGTCCGGCTCGTCCGGGTCCCCACGCTCCGCTCGGCGCTCGCGTGGGCCGGCCTCACGGGGTCTCGGAGACG
>JAJYHN010000056.1 GCA_021784765.1 Actinomycetes bacterium | reverse complement strand
GAGGCCCGCGACCCGGTGGACGAACCCGTCGTGCTCACCGGGCGGCAGGTCCTCGAGGAACGGCCGCAGGCACACCGTCCGCAGGAAGTCCTCGAACGCGCGCTCGTCCGGGAACCGGGTCGGCTCGTCGTGCAGCCAGCACCGGATCTCGACGAACCCCGCAGCCTCGAGGCGCGCGGCGGTCTCCTCGGCCCCTGCGAACGTCGTCGGGTCGAACGCCGCGCTGCCGGCCCGGCGCGCGGCGTCGACCACCGTGGCGATGTTCCCGCGGCCGCCGCACTGGGCGACGAGCGAGGCACCTGGGCGCATGACCGCGGCGAGGTTCCGAAACAGCGCGTCGTGGTCCGGGACCCAGTGGAAGGTCGCGGTCGAGACGACGGCGTCGACCGGCCGCTCGACGGGCAGCGGCCGCATCAGGTCGGCCTCGACGAACTCCACGCGCTCCGTGGCAGGCGCGAGCCGCCTCCGCGCCTCCTCGAGCATCGCCGGAGACACGTCCAGCGCGACCACCTCCCCACGGGGGAGCCGTTCGAGCAGCGCCTCGGTGACCCGCCCGCTCCCGCACCCGGCGTCGAGCACCCGCTCGTCCCCCCGGAGCTCCAGCCGGTCGAGCACGGCGAGGCCCCAGCGAAACTGCGGGTCGGCGACGCGGTCGTAGGTGCCGGCGTCCCAGTCGTTGGCCGCCGCGCTCACAGCGCGTCCGCGACGTCCCGGCCCGCGGCGTCCTGGATCGCCCGCCAGACCCGCTCGGGGGTGAGCGGCATGTCGAGGTGGCGCACGCCGAGGTGGGCCAGCGCGTCCACCACCGCGTTCTGCACGGCCGGCGTCGAGCCGATCGTCGCCGACTCGCCGATCCCCTTGGCGCCCAGCGGGTTCAGGGGCGTCGGCGTCTCGGTGTGGGCGTTCTCGAACGAGGGCAGGTCGGCCGCCGAGGGCATCGCGTAGGCCATGAGCGTCCCGGTCATCGGCGTCCCCTCCTCGTCGTAGGCGACGCCCTCGTACAGGGCCTGCGCGGCCCCCTGCGCGATCCCGCCCTGCACCTGCCCATCCACGAGCATGGGGTTGACCATCCGCCCGCAGTCATCGACCGCAACGTGACGAACCAGCCGGGCGTCGCCGGTCTCGAGGTCGACCTCGACGACCGCGACGTGCGCGCCGAACGGGTATGTGCGGCCCTCCATGCGGAAGTCGGCCTCGGCCCCGAGGCCCGGCGCCATCCCCTCGGGCAGCCGCCCCGGGTCCTCGGCCATCGCCGCCAGCTCGCCGAGCGACACCCCCCGCCCCGGAACCCCGACCGGCGCGAACCCTCCGTCGTCGGCCCGGACCAGGTCCTCGGGGTTCACCTCCAGCGCGAACGCCGCGAGCTGCCGGGCCTTCTCGGCCACCTCCTCGCCGGCCCGCGCGACGGCGCTCCCGCCCACCTGCAGCGAGCGCGACCCGCCGGTGCCGTTTCCCCACGGGACCTCGGCCGTGTCGCCGACGACCACCCGGACCCGTTCCATCGGGATCCCGACCGTCTCGGCCACGATCTGCGCGAAGGCCGTCTCGTGCCCCTGGCCCTGCGGCATCACGCCGGAGCGCGCCGTCGCGGTCCCGTCGGGGTGGACGACGACCGACCCGAACTCGTTGCCCCACCCCGTGATCTCGACGTACGACGAGATCCCGATCCCGAGCGCCCGCCGGTCGCCGCGGGCCCGCCGCTCGGCCTGCTCGCGCCGGAGCCCCTCGTAGCCCGCAAGCTCCAGCACGGCGTCCAGGACGCGCCCGTAGTCGCCGGAGTCGTACACGGCGCCCGTCGCCGTCGTGAACGGGAACGCGTCGGCCGGGATCAGGTTCCGGCGCCGGACCTCGACGGGGTCCAGGCCGAGCTCGCCGGCCAGCAGGTCCATCGCGCGCTCGATCAGCGCCGCCGCCTCCGGACGCCCGGCCCCCCGGTAGGCGGACAGCGGCGTGGTGTTCGTGACCACGCAGCGCGCCTCGTAGTCGACGCGAGGGATCCGGTAGACGCCCGGCGCCATCAGGTGGGTCAGCCGGGGCAGGTAGTCGCCGACGGGGTAGGCGCCCATGTCGGCCACCAGGCGAACGCGGAGCCCGGTGACGACGCCCCCGCGCGTGGCGCCGAGCTCGACCTCCTGGACCTGCCCGCGGCCGTGCACCATCGCGAGCAGGTTCTCCGAGCGGGTCTCGACGTAGCGGACCGGGCGGCCGAGCCGGCGGGCCAGGGCGGCGACGACCACCTGCTCCGGATAGGCCTCGGCCTTCGCCCCGAACCCCCCGCCGACGTTGGTCGAGATCACCCGGACGAGCTCGGGCTCCAGCCCCAGCTGCTCGGCGATCATGTTCCGCACCCCGTGCGGGCCCTGCGAGGGCGCCCACACGGTCACCCCGCCAGTCTCCGGGTCCGGGACCGCCAGCGCCCCGTTCGGCTCCATCGGCACCGGGGCCAGCCGCTGGTTCACGAACCGGGCGCGCACCACGACCTCGGCGCCGTCCAGGGCCCCGGGGTCGGGCTCGAACATGTGCACGACGGCGACGTTGGTCCCGACCTCGGGGAACAGGAGCGGCGCCCCTCTGCCGGAGGCGGCCTCCGGGTCCACCACGACGGGCAGCGGGTCGAGGTCGGGGAACACCGTCTCGGCGGCGTCCAGCGCCCCCGCGCGGGTCTCGGCAACCACCGCGGCGACCGCCTCGCCGGCGAAGCGGACGGTGCCGTCCGCGAGAGCCGGGCGGCGCATGGCCGCCGGCACGTCGTCGCTCGCCCCGGCGAGCTCGACCTCCGGCAGATCGGCGGCGGTGAACACGCCGACCACCCCGGGCATCGCGGCCGCCTCGGTCGCGTCGACCCTGAGCAGGCGGGCATGGGCGAGCGGCGACCGAACGAACGCCACGTGCAGGGCCCCCTCGGCCGGCACGTCCTCGGTGTAGCGGGCGGCGCCGGTCAGGAACCGGGGGTCCTCGGTGCGCAGGACGGGATGGCCGAGGATGGATCCGGGCTGCATGGGCACGAGCCTACCGGCCGCGCGCGGAAACGCCGGCGCACCGCTACGCGGGCAGCCCCGTGAGACCCGGCTCCGGCGCGCCAACCAGGACGGCCATGTTCCCCTCGGGATGGCGGTTCTCGGCCATCAGCTGGTGCGCCTCGGGCAGCTCGTCGAACCGGAACGTCCGCGAGAGGCACGGGTCGACCCTCCCCTGCGCGATCAGGTCGTTGAACGCCCGCGACTCGACGTCGGTGAACAGGTGCGAGCCCTGCAGGCGCTTCTGGCGCATCCACAGGTAGCGGAGGTCCACGACCGCGTTGTAGCCGGTGGTGCCGGCGCAGATCACGACCATGCCACCGGCGTCGGCCACGAAGATCGAGGTCGGGATCGTGTCCTCGCCGGGATGCTCGAAGACGATCCGGGGCGACCGCCGCTCGCCGAGCGCGTCCCAGACGGCCTTGCCGAACGCCTTCGCGCCCTCCATCCACCGCCCGAACGCCGCGGCGTCGGTCCAGTGAGGAAGCATGCCCCAGTGGTCGAAGTCCCGCCGGTTCACGTAGCCCACCGCGCCGAGGCGCTTGCAGTACTCGCCCTTCTCGTCGGAGGAGACCACCGCGACGGCCCTGCCCCCGGCCTGCGTCACCAGCTGGATGGCCATCGAGCCGAGCCCTCCGGCGCCGCCCCAGACCAGCACGACGTCGCCCGGCTGCACCGTGTGCGGCGGCCAGCCGAACAGCATCCGGTAGGCGGTGGCGCCGACCACGGTGGACGCGGCCGCCTGCTCCCACGTCAGGCGCTCCGCCTTCGGCATGCACTGGTGGGCCTGGACCAGGCAGAACTGCCCGTAGGCGCCCCAGTTCGACTCGTAGCCCCAGTTGCGGAACGAGGGCGCGAACGCCGGGTCGCCGCCGGCGCGCACGAAGGGGTCGTCGGGGTCCCACTGCGCCGACGAGATCGTGACGTGGTCGCCCACGCGCACGCCGGTCACGCCCTCCCCGAGCGCCCAGACGACGCCGGCGCCGTCGGAGCCCCCCAGGTGGAAGTCGTCGGGCTCGCCGTAGCGGGCGTGAAGGCTCGCGGCGTCGACCGGGACGCCGCGCGCGGCCCACACCTGGTTGTAGTTCACCCCGGCGGCCATCGTGGCGACCAGCACCTGGCCGGGGCCGGGGCGGGGCGTGTCGAGGACCTCGATCCGGAAGGCATCGCGCGGCTCCCCCAGCCGGTCCGAGCGGATCACCTGCCCGTACATCCTCGGGGGAACCTCCCCGAGCGGCGGCAGCTCCCCGATCTCGTACAGGTCCTTGGCCATGGCGATCGCTCCTTCGTCGGGCCCGCGTCAGGCCGACGATAGGAGCGGCGCCCCGCGCCCGGCAACCGCCGGCGAGCCCCGATCAGGGGCCGGACCACGCCCACCGATCCACGGCGGCCCAGCGCCCGCCGCCGCCGGCCGTTCGCACCAGCCACATGGCCGGCGGCGCGCTGCCGACCAGCGCGTATCCGACCGAGTCCGACGCGAACCATGCGGGCGCCGCCGCGTAGGCGGAGGGGTCGAAGCGCGAGCCGGCGAGCACCGTCTGCCACGTCACGCCCCCGTCCGCGGTTCCCACCAGGGTGGCCGCCGGGCCGCCGTAGCCGATCCATCCGTGGCCGTCCGCAAGGAAGAACATGCTCTCGGGATAGCCGCTGGATCCGAGGTCGGTCACCCCCGGCGGCGGGGAAGGCCCCCCGAAGAGGTCGCCCTCGGCCAGGAGCCGCCAGGTCCTCCCCCCGTCGATGGTCGCGAGCACCGCCCTCCCCTGCTGCCCCGCCCCCGGCTGGGTGGTGCACAGCAGCCAGCCGAGCGACGGCGTCGGGAACGACACGAGTGCGGGGGAGAACGGGGTCGCGCACGGCCTGCCGACGACCTGCCAGGTCCGCCCGCCGTCGCGCGTCCGCGCGAGCCTCGTCTGTGGGTTGCCGCCCACGACGCCCCACCCCAGGGTCGAGGTGGCGAACGAGATGGTCCGGGGCAGAGCGCCTCTCGCAACGAGATGCCAGGTCCGTCCCCCGTTGGTCGTCGCCACGATGCCTGGCCGCGGGCACATCCTGCCGCCGCACGAGACGGGACCGACGACTGCCCAGCCGAACCGCGGGGCGAGCGCCGTGAGGTCGAGGATCGAGAGCTTCGTCCGGTAGACCACGCTCCAGGTGTGGCCCCCGTCGCTGGTGGCCCGGATCTCGCCGGGGCACGCGCCGTCGGCGCCGCACGAGCTCGCCCAGACACTCCCCGCCGCCAGGCCATGGGCGCCGTCGAAGAACGCGATCGTGTCCGGCACGAAGGCCGGGGGCGCCGGGGACGGGACCGGGGCCGGCGAGACGGGGGGGACGGGCCTCGCCGTGCAGCGGGCGACGGCCGTCCCGTGCGGGAACCCCTGGATCGCGATCCACTCGGCCCTCACGCTGCCCCCCGCGGGGACGAAGCGAAGCGTCACCGACGCGGGCGGAGACACCGCGGTGCCGGCCACGAGGCGGCACGTCACCACGGCCCCGCTCGGCGCGCTTCCCAGGTTTCGCACGAGCGGCCCGACCTTCCAGAAACCCCCGGCCCCCTGGAGCTCCACCGACTGCACGATCACGCTGCCCGTCCCCGGGGGAACCTCCGGCTGGATCGCCGGATGGCGCGCGACCGCCGCCCACAGGACGAGCCCGGCGAACGCGGCCGCCACCACCGCCCCCGGCGCCACCCGGGCGGCCTCGAACGCGCGCCGACGCCGCTGAGCACCTCGGAGGATCGCGGGCCACAGCTCAGGGCGTTCCTCTCCCGGCTCGGCGGCGTGGCCGAGCGCCCTCCGGAGGCGGTCCTCAATCCCCATCGCCGAACTCCCGCCGCAGGTGCGCCAGCGCCTTCGCCGTCTGGCTCTTCACGGTTCCGACCGAGCACCCGAGCAGCCCCGCCGTCTCGCGCTCGCCGAGATCCTCGTAGTAGCGGAGCACCAGGCACGCACGCTGCCCGGGCGGCAGGGCGCGGACGGCCGTCCACAGCGCCGCCGCATCGCCGGACCCGGTCGCGGGAGCCTCCTCGGCCGGCACCCCGTGGCGCATCAGGGCCCGCCGCTCGCGGACGAGCCGCCGGACCCGGTTCCGCCACGCGTTCACGAGCGTCTGCCGCAGGTACGCGCCCACCACCTCGGGCGCGAGCCCGTCGGGGTGCCGTGCCGCCCGGACGTAGGCGTCCTGCACGAGATCCTCCGCAAGGTCCGGCCGGCCGGTCAGCAGGAGGCCGAGCCGGAGGAGCCGGATGTGATGCTCCTCGAAGGCCGCCCGGAGGCGGTCCTCCGCCGCCGACGGCACCCCCCGGGAGACCTCTCGCGTCATCGTTCGCCCCAAAGACCCCGGTCGGGGTCCGCCGGTTGCCCCGATTCCCCGCGGTCCAGTTCGACGCGGGACTCCCGCCGGGACCCGCCGACTCCGGAGACCCCGGACCGGGCCCGCGCGAGGCCGGGGGGGATAGACTCGCAGCCATCATGGCCGATACGACGGAGACCCGCGAGCAGGCGCCTGCCCCGGCCGAGTCCGACGGTGCCGCCGCGACCCTCCCTACGCCCCGCGGCACCGTCCGCGAGCGCATCCAGTACCTGCGCGAGCAGAAGGCGGCCACCCTCGAGGCCGGCGGGCCCGACGCGATCCGCAAGCAGCACGAGCGGGGCAAGCTCACCGCGCGCGAGCGTCTGGAGCTCCTGCTCGACCCGGGCTCGTTCGTCGAGATCGACGCGCTCGCCCGCCACCGTCCCGGCACCTACGGCCTGGACGCACACCGCCCCTACACCGACGGCGTCGTCACCGGCTGGGGCACGGTCGACGGCCGCAAGGTGTTCGTGTTCAGCCAGGACTTCACGGTGTTCGGCGGCTCGCTCGGCGAGATCTTCGCCGAGAAGGTCTGCAAGGTCATGGACCTCGCCCTCGCGACCGGCGCGCCGTTCATCGGCATCAACGACTCCGGCGGCGCCCGCATCCAGGAGGGACCGGCATCGCTCGCCGGCTACGGCGACATCTTCGACCGAAACGTGCGGAGCTCGGGGGTGATCCCGCAGATCTCGGTGATCATGGGCCCCTGCGCCGGCGGCGCCGTCTACTCCCCCGCCATCACCGACTTCGTGTACATGGTGAAGGGCACCTCGTACATGTTCATCACCGGCCCCGACGTCATCAAGGCGGTCACGGGCGAGGACGTGACCTTCGATGAGCTCGGCGGTGCCGGCACGCACGCCAGCCGCTCGGGCATCGCGAGCTTCATCGCCGACGACGAGGCGAACTGCCTCGAGCAGGTCCGCTACCTGCTGTCGTTCCTGCCATCGAACAACCTCGAGGAGCCCCCCTCCTACGCGCCGAGCGACGACCCGGAGCGGCGCAGCGAGCGGCTGAACTCGATCGTGCCCGACTCCGAGCGGAGCCCCTACGACATGAAGGACGTCATCCGCGAGGTCGTGGACAGCGGCGAGTTCTACGAGGTGTTCCCGCTGTGGGCGATGAACATCCTGGTCGGGTTCGCGCGCCTCGACGGCCACTCGGTCGGCATCATCGCGAACCAGCCGAAGGTCCTGGCCGGCACCCTCGACATCGAGTCCAGCGAGAAGGCCGCTCGGTTCATTCGATTCTGCGACGCGTTCAACATCCCGATCCTCACCTTCGAGGACGTCCCGGGGTTCCTGCCCGGGACCGCGCAGGAGTATGGCGGCATCATCCGCCGGGGCGCGAAGCTGCTGTACGCCTACAGCGAGGCCACCGTCCCGAAGATCACCGTGATCACCCGCAAGGCCTACGGCGGTGCCTACGTCGTCATGAACTCCAAGCACCTGCGGGGCGACGCGATGTTCGCGTGGCCGACCGCCGAGATCGCCGTGATGGGGTCGGAGGGCGCGGTCAACGTCATCCACCGGCGCGAGATCGCCGCCGCCGACGACCCGGCCCTGAAGCGCAAGGAGCTCATCGCCGAGTACGAGGAGGCGTTCGGGCACCCCTACGTCGCGGCCGAGCGCGGGTTCGTCGACGACATCATCGAGCCGGCCGACACGCGGCCGGTGTTGATCAGGACGCTGCGGATGCTCCGGTCCAAGCGCGAGCCGGTGCCGCCGCGCAAGCACGGCAACATCCCGCTGTAGGCGGGGCGGAGGATGGCCGTGAGCGATCCGATCGAGGGTACGATCGAGGGGCCCGGCGGGCCCTGGCGCTACCGGGCGGCGCGGCACCTCGCGCCCGGGGAGGCGCGCACCGTCGAGGCCGCCCTGGCCCGCTTCCTCGCGACGCTGTCCACCACGCCCGCGCCCTGGGCCGTCCACGGCCGCGGCGACGCCTACGGCTACGGCGCGGCCGAGATCCGCGACGCGTCCCCGACCGCTTGGGCCGATGCGGCCCGGCGCCCGTTCGCCGTGCGGGCCGCCGATCCCCGGCACGGCCCCGGCGACCTGAAGTAGCCCTCCGCGGTGACCTCGCTCGCGTTCCAGGTCGACCAGGTGCTCTCGGCCGTGCCCGGCGGCACCGGCACCTACGTGCGCCGTCTGGTGCCGGCCCTGGTCGCGGCCGACCCGGACCTGTCGATCGCGCTGTTCCACGCGCGGTTCGCCGGCGCCGTCCCCGAGCGGTGGATGCGGGGCTTCTGGACGGAGGAGCTGCCGCTCGGCATCCGCCGGCTCTACCCGTCCTGGAACCTCCTCGGCCGGCCGCCGCTGCCGCCGAGCCTCGCCGGGCGCGACCTGCTGCACGCGCCGACCGCCGTGACGGTCCCGCCGAGCGGCGTGCGCCAGCGCCTGGTCGTCACCGTCCACGACCTCGCGTTCGTCGTCCACCCGGAGGCCTTTCCCCGGGAATGGCGCCTCCTGTACCGCCTGGGGCTCCACCGGGCCGTGCGGACGGCCGACGCGGTGATCGCCGTCTCGCGCCACACGGGCGAGGACCTGATCCGCCGCACGCGCCTCGACCCCTCGAAGCTCCGCGTGATCCCCCTCGCGCCCTCGCTCCCAGAGACCCGCGCCGACGTCGAGGAGGCCCTCGAGCGGCTGAAGGTCCGGACGCCCTACGTGCTGTTCGTCGGCACGCTCGAGCCGCGGAAGAACCTGGTCCGGCTCGTGCGGGCCTACCGGCGGGTGGTGCGGCAGGGCGCGCCGCACGCCCTCGTGCTGGCCGGGCCGATCGGCTGGCACGCCCAGCCGCTGCTCCGCCACGTCGAGGCCGGCGGGCCCGGCGAGGTCGTCCTCACGGGGCGGGTGGCGGCGGCCGACCTCGACGCGCTGTACCGGGGCGCCTCGGCGTTCGTCTACCCGTCGCTGTACGAGGGCTTCGGGCTGCCGGTGCTGGACGCCATGGCGCGGGGGCTCCCGAGCGTCGTCTCGACCTCGTCCTCGCTGCCGGAGGTCGCCGGCGAGGCGGCCGTCCCGGTCGACCCGTTCTCCGAGGCCGGGATCGCCGACGCGCTCGCCCGGGTGCTCGGCGACGCCGGGCTCGCCGCGCGCCTGCGGGAGGCCGGGCATGCGCGCGCGCGGGCGTTCTCGTGGGAGCGCACGGCCGCGGAGACCCTGGAGGTCTACCGCTCGCTGCTCGGCTGAGCGGGCCGGGGACCGGGCGGGCGCGCCTGCACCGGGCGGCGCCGACGGCCCGCTACCATCGGGACCGTGAAGGTCTCGCTGGTCACCACCGTCCTGGACATCGGGCCGGCGCACGCGGCCGAGTTCCTCGCCTCGCTCGCGGCGCAGACTCGCCGTCCAGACGAGGTGATCGTCGTCGATGGTGGGTCGGTCGACGGCACCCGCGAGGCGTTCGAGGCGTCCGGCAGGGTGACCGTGCTGGTCGAGCCCGGGGCCGGGATCTCCCGGGGGCGCAACGTCGGCATCCGCGCGGCCGCCCACGACGTGCTGGCGCTGACCGATGCCGACTGCGTGCTGGACCCGACGTGGCTCGAGCGCGTGGTCGCGCCCATCGAGGCCGGCGCCGACGTCGCGGCCGGCTTCTACCGCCCGGTGGCGGCCACCTTCCTGCAGGAGTGCGCGGCCGCGACGGCCGTCCCCGAGCCCGACGAGGTCCGCCCCGGATGGATGCCCTCGTCCCGCTCCATCGCGTTCCGCCGGGCGGCGTGGGAGGCGACCGGCGGCTACCCCGAGTGGCTCGCCGTCGGCGAGGACATGTACTTCAACCACCGCCTGCGGGAGACCGGCCAGCGCACGGAGCTCGCCGTCGACGCCGTCGTCGGATGGCGCGTTCGCCCGACGCTCGGGGCCACGTGGCGCCAGTACGCCCGCTACGCCGAGGGCGACGCCGCGGCCGGCATGTACCCCGAGCGCCACGCGCTGCGGGCCGCGACCTACCTCGCCGCCGGCATCGCGCTGCGGAGCCGGCACCCCGTGCTGCTGGCGCTCGCCGCGGCCGGCGCGGTCGCCTACGCAGGGCGCCCGGTCCGCCGCGCCCTCCGGCGCCTCCCCGACCCTCTGGAGCGCGCAGCCGCCCTGGCGGCGGTCCCCACGGCGATGGCCTTCGTCGACGCCGCGAAGCTCTGGGGCTACGGGCGAGGCCTCGCGCGGCGCCTCCTCGCCCCCCGCCCGCGGCCGGCGGCGGCCCCTCAGGCCCTTCGGCCCTTGCCGCCCCCCGGGTAGTCGTAGAAGCCGTGGCCGCTCTTGCGGCCGAGCATCCCGGCCGCGACCATGCGCCGCAGCAGCGGCGGGGGCGCGTACAGCGGCTCCTTGAACTCCTCGTACAGGACGTCGCCCACATGGACGGCGGTGTCGAGACCCACCAGGTCGAGCAGGGTGAGCGGCCCCATCGGGTGGCCGAGGCCGAGCACGACCCCGGTGTCGATGTCCTCGGCCGTCGCGTGGCCCTCCTCCAGCATCCGGACCGCGCCGTTCAGGTACGGGATCAGCAGCATGTTCACGATGAACCCGGCGCGGTCCTTGGCGAGCACCGTCGTCTTGCCGAGCCGCTCGCCCATCGCCCGCGCGAACGCCACCG
>JAJYHN010000111.1 GCA_021784765.1 Actinomycetes bacterium | reverse complement strand
TGGGCGATCGCCTACTGAGCCTGGGTCCGCCGGCGCGACGCCGCCCGCCTACGGACGGTAGCGGCGGATCGCGACCACGGCGTTCTGGCCGCCGAAGCCGAACGAGTCCGACAGCGCGAGCTCGACGTCGGCCTCTCGGGCCTCGTTCGGGACGTAGTCGAGGTCGCATTCCTCATCGGGGTGCTCGTGGTTGATCGTGGGAGGGAGGAGCCCCCGCCCCACGACCAGCGCGCACACGGCGGCCTCGACGGCCCCGGCCGCGCCGAGCATGTGCCCGGTCATCGACTTCGTCGAGGAGATGGGCACGCGGTAGGCGTGGTCGCCGAAGACCCGCTTGATCGCCCGGGTCTCGGCGGCGTCGTTCAACTGGGTCGAGGTGCCGTGGGCGTTGACGTACCCGACGTCCTCCGGGGCCGCGCCGGCGTCCCGGAGGGCGTCCCGCATCGCCGCCGCCGCGCCGAGGCCCCCTGGCTCGGGCGCCGTGATGTGGTGCGCGTCGGCAGAGGCGCCGTAGCCGACGACCTCCGCGTAGATCCGCGCTCCGCGAGCCCGCGCCCGCTCCTCGTCCTCGAGGATCAGCGCGCCGGCGCCCTCCGACAGCACGAAGCCGTCGCGGTCGCGGTCGAAGGGGCGGCTGGCGCGCTCGTGGTCGGGGTTCTTGGTGAGCGCCTGCATCTGCGCGAACGCGGAGATCGTGAGGCCGTGGATCGCGGCCTCACCGCCGCCGGCGACGCAGACGTCGATGCGCCCGTCGCGGATCCACCGGAACGCCTCGCCGAGCGCGTGACCGCTCGCGGCGCACGCCGTGGTGATGCAGGCGTTCGGCCCCGTGAAGCCGAACTCCATCGCGATGTGCCCGGCCGAGGCGTTCGGCATGAGCTGGGGGACCATGAACGGGCTGACCCGGTCGGCGCCCCTTGCCAGGAACACCTCGTGCTGGCGCAGCAGGCTCACGATGCCGCCGATGCCGGTCGAGAACATCACGCCCGTGCGCGCCGGGTCGACGGCCGGCGCGCCGGCATCGGCCCACGCGAGCTTGGCCGCCGCAACGGCGAAGTGCGTGACGCGGTCGGTGTGCCGCGCCTCCTTCGCGCCCATGTGGTCGGTCGCCACGAAGTCCGTGACCTCCCCGGCGACCCGCACGGGGAGCGCCGAGGCGTCGATGGTGCGGATCGGGCCGATGCCGTTCCGGCCGGCGACCACCGCCTCCCAGAACGGCTCGACGCCGGTGCCGACCGGCGTCACCGGACCGATGCCGGTGACGACGACCCGGCGGGGCTCCGTCACGCGTCGGCCCCGAGCTTCGTCGCCACGAGGTCGACGGCCTGTCCGACGGTCTTCACGCCCTCCATCTCCTCCTCGGGGATGGAGACGCCGAATTCCTCCTCCAGCGCGAGCACGGCCTCGACGAGGTCCAGCGAGTCGGCGTCGAGGTCCTCGGAGAACCTCGCCTCCGGCGTGACCTTCTCGACGGGGATCGCCAGCTGCTCGGCGAGGATCGAGCAGACCTTCTCCTGCAGCTCCGCCTTGTCCATGTCGCGTGCCCTCCCTGGTTTCGTGCGTGCGCCCACCGTTCCCCGGCGGGATGGTGCGGGTACTCTACGCGGTCATCCCTCCGTCGACCGGCACGACGGCGCCGTTCACGTACGATGCCTCGGGGCTCGCGAGGAAGGCGATCACCGCGGCGATCTCCTCCGGCGTCCCTGCCCTGCCGGCCGGCGTCACGTCCAGGTAGCGGCGAACGTTGTCCTGGCGGGTCGCCTCGGTCATTGCGGTCTCCACGTAGCCGGGGCAGACGGCGTTCGCCGTGATGCCGCGGCCGCCGACCTCGCGCGCCAGCGACCGCGTGAGGCCGAGCAGGCCCGACTTCGAGGCCGAGTAGGCGATCTGCCCGGCGTTGCCGCGAAGGGCGGCCACCGAGGCCACGCTCACGATGCGGCCCCAGCGGGCCCGCAGCATGCCGGCCAGCGCCCGGCGGCTGCAGAGGAACGCACCGCGGAGGTTCACGTCCATCGTGTCGTCCCACGCACCGGTCGGGTACTTCACGGCCAGGCCGTCCCGCGAGAAGCCGGCGTTGTTCACGAGGACCCGCACCGGCCCGAGCCCGGCCTCGACGCGGTCGAACGCCGCTGCGACCGAGGCCTCGTCGGCGACGTCGATGGGCACGGCCATCGCCCGCCCTCCCTCGGCGGCCACCTTCGCGGCCGCCTCCTCGGCGTTCACGGGGTCGGATCGATAGCCGAACGCGACAGGGCTGCCGGCGCGGGCGAGCGCGAGGCCGGCGGCGCGACCGATCCCGCGCGAGGCCCCGGTGACGAGCGCGACGCGCTCCTCGCCCATCAGGCACCCTCCGCGGGGGCCGGCGCGGGGGCGGTCCAGCGGACGAGGTTGGCGCCCCACGAGAGCCCGGCCCCGAAGGCGGTTGTCAGCACGACGTCCCCCGGCGCGAGGCGCCCGGATCGCCAGGCGTGGTCCAGCGCGATCGGGATCGAGGCGGCCGAGGTGTTGCCGACCTCGGCGACGTCGACGAACACCTTCTCGTGCGGCACGCCGAGGCGGTTGGCGACGGCCATCATGATGCGCTCGTTCGCCTGGTGGGGAACCACGAGCGCCACGTCCTCGGGACGCATGCCTGCCTTCTCGAGCAGCTCGCCGCAGGCCCCCGCCATCCCGGTGACCGCCCGCTTGAAGACCGCCTGGCCGCTCGCCATCTTGATGAAGTGCCGGCGTCCGGCGAGGGTCTCCTCGGAGGGCGGGTCCGCGCTGCCGCCGCCCGGGATCGTGAGCAGGTCGGCCTGCGTGCCGTCGAGCTCCAGCACCGAGCCGAGGATGCCCGGCTCGTCGGAGGGCTCGACCAGCGCGGCGCCGGCCCCATCCCCGAACAGCACGCAGGTCGCGCGGTCGGTGAAGTCGAGCACGCGCGACAGGCTCTCGGCGCCGATCACGAGCACGCGCTCGGCGGCGCCCGCCTGCACCTGCGCGGCGGCGACCGAGAGCCCGTAGACGAACCCGGAGCAGGCGGCGTTCAGATCGAAGGCCGGGCACGAGATCTCGAGCATGGCCTGGACGAACGTCGCGGCCGAGGGCATCGGGCGGTCGGGCGTGAGGGTCGCGACCACGATGAGGTCGACCGCCTCGGCGGGAACGCCGGCGGCCTCCAGGGCGCGCCGGGCGGCGTCGGTGCCGAGCGAGGCCGTCGACTCGCCCTCGCCGACGAAGTGGCGCGCCCGGATGCCGGTCCGGCTCCGGATCCACTCGTCGGAGGTGTCGAGGAAGCTCTCGAACCAGCTGTTCGGCACCAGCCGTGCCGGCAGCGCCGACCCGACGGCCGTGATCCGGGCGTTGCGAAGCGACGTCATCCCTCGTCCTTTCCCTCGCCGGCTCCCGGCGTCGCCGGTCCCGGTGCCTCCTCGAGCCAGACCAGCGGCTGTCCCCGCGCCACCGGCTCGCCGTCGCGGACCAGCACGCCGGCGAGGCGCGCCTCCGCCGGCGCGAGGACCTGGTGGTTGGTCGGCCCGGACTCCACCACGGCCAGCGGCTGCCCGGCCGACACCCACTCGACGCCGCCCTCGAAGCGCACGGCCGGCAGCAGGCGGAGCCGGCCGGCGACCGGCGAGACGACCAGGCGGAACGCCAGCGGGGCGTGTTCGCCGATCCGGTGGGTCGCGCCCTCGGCTGCCTCGTCGCCCGGCGGCGGGTCGGGCACGATCGTGAGGTCGTCGGGTGGCGTCACGCCGAGGTCAGGCGCCATCGCTCGCGCGCCGGATCTCGTCGGCCACGGCCTTCGCCTGCTCGGGGTTGCCCACCGCCCGGATGTTGCCCCCCTCGATCGTCCGGCGCGCAAGCTTAGCAAGAACGTCCCCGGGGCCTGCCTCGACGAACCAGGTGACACCGTGCTCGGCCATCGCCTTGACCGAGGAGTCCCAGCGGACCGGCGAGACGAGATGGCGGGAGAGCAGGTCGCGGAGGGCCACCGGGTGCGAGGTGGGCTTGCCGTTGACGTTCGGCACCAGGTGGAAGCGCGGCTCGCGGAAGTCGACCCGCGAGATCGCCTCGCGAACCGGCCCGAGGGCCGGCTCCATCAGGGGGGAGTGGAAGGCGCCCGCGACCCGCAGGCGCATCGCGCGCCCGCCGCGCGACCGGGCGAGCTCCTCGGCGCGCTCGATCGCCGTCACCGAGCCCGACAGCACGGTCTGGCGCGGTCCGTTCTCATTCGCGACCGCCAGGGTGTCCCCGCGCCCGGCGATCTCGCAGACCTCCAGGACCTCCTCGCGCGAGAGCCCGACCACCGCCGTCATGGCGCCGGGGTTGGCGCGCGCGGCATGCCCCATCGCCTCGGCGCGGGCGGCGAGCGTCGCGAGCCCCGGCTCCAGGTCGACGGCGCCCGCGGCCACCAGGGCCGCGTACTCGCCGAGCGAGTGGCCGGCGGCCGCGTGGGTCTCGACGCCCTCGGAGGAGAGCACCGCGAACGCGGCCAGGTCGCAGGCGAAGATCGCCGGCTGGACGACCTCGGTGTGCCGCAGGGCCTCCGGGTCCCGGGATCGCTCGGCGACGTCCCAGCCGAGCACGGCCGAGGCCCGCTCCAGCACCTCGCGGCCGGCCGGGTGCTCGAGCCACGGGTCGGCCATCCCGACGAACTGCGACCCCTGGCCGGGGAACAGGACCCCCACCTTCATGGACCCCCAGGCTACTCGACGGCGCCCGCGATGTGTAGTGGAACTGTTGTGGAGGCTCCGTCCGGCGGTTGCCGGACGGGGGGCAGGTTGTGTACAACAGCAGGGTGCGGCAAGGCTGGTTGTCCAACGTAGGTTCGAGGCCTTCCCCCAAGGACTCCGGCTTCACCGGCTTCCTCGGCCGTGACATGGCGGTCGACCTGGGGACGGCGAACACGCTCGTCTACGTCCGGGGCCGCGGGATCGTCCTGAACGAGCCGTCGGTCGTCGCCGTGAACACCCTGAACGGCGCGATCCTCGCCGTCGGTGCCGAGGCCAAGCGGATGATCGGCCGCACGCCCTCCCACATCCGCGCCATCCGGCCGCTGAAGGACGGCGTCATCGCCGACTTCGACATCACCGAGAAGATGCTGCGCTACTTCATCCAGAAGGTGCACCAGCGCCGGTTCATGGCGAAGCCGCGGGTGGTCGTGTGCGTGCCCTCGGGCATCACCGGAGTCGAGCAGCGCGCCGTCGAGGAGGCGACGATGTCGGCGGGGGCGCGGCGCGCCTTCATCATCGAGGAGCCGATGGCCGCCGCGATCGGGGCCGGCCTGCCGATCCACGAGCCTACCGGGAACATGGTCGTGGACATCGGCGGCGGCACCACCGAGGTCGCCGTGATCTCCCTCGGCGGCATCGTGACGGCCGCCTCGGTCCGGGTCGGCGGCGACGAGCTGGACGAGGCGATCATCCAGCACGTGAAGAAGGAGTACTCGGTGGCGCTCGGCGAGCGCACCGCCGAGGCGATCAAGCTTGCCGTCGGGTCGGCGTTCCCGACGCCCGAGGACATGATCGCCGAGATCAAGGGCCGCGACCTGGTGTCGGGCCTGCCGAAGACCATCCACATCACCGCCGAGGAGGTCCGCAAGGCGATCGAGGAGCCGGTGAACGCGATCGTCGACGCCGTCCGCGACACCCTCGATCGCTGCCCGCCCGAGCTTGCGGCCGACGTCATGGACCGTGGGATCGTGCTGACCGGCGGCGGCGCGCTGCTGCGGGGCCTGGACGAGCGCCTGAAGCACGAGACCGGGATGCCGATCCACGTCGCCGAGAATCCCCTCTCCTGCGTGGCCGTCGGCTCCGGGAAGTGCCTCGAGGAGTTCGAGGTCCTGAAGCGGGTGCTGATCTCCTCCGGCCGGCACTAGGGCCCGCCGTGGCGGTCACCCGACGAGGGCGCAGCACGCGGCTCCTCGTGGTCGGCCTCGTGGCCGCGAGCCTGCTGACCATCACGGCCGACTACCGCGGGGGGTCGGCCGGGCCGCTCGAGATCGCCGGGCGCACGACGCTCACGGTCGTCGGCTCGATGCAGGACGCCGTGACGAAGGTCTTCCATCCGTTCGGGGACTTCTTCTCCGGCCTCGTTCGCATCGGGAGCCTGGAGGCGTCGAACCGGCGCCTGGTGCAGGAGTTGAACGACGCGCTCAGCCAGAACGGTCGGGCCGCCTACCTGGAGACCGAGGTCACCCAGCTCCAGGGCCTGCTGCACATGCGTCAGACGCTGCAGCTCGTCGGCGTCGGGGCAAACGTCATCGGCCAGAGCATCTCGAACTTCGAATGGACGATCACGATCGACCAGGGACAGTCCGGGGGGATCCGGGTCGGCATGCCGGTGGTGGCCGGCGCCGGCCTGGTCGGCCACGTCGTGGAGACCGGGCTCACCACCTCGGTGGTGCAGCTCCTGATCGACCCCAACTCGGCGGTGGCCGGCCGGCTCCTCGCGACCGGGGACACCGGGCTCGTGGTCGGCGACCGCAACCAGGACCTGCAGATGAACCTGGTGTCGCCGAGCGCGAGGGTGACGCCGAACGAGCAGGTCGTGACCGCCGGATTCCAGGGGAGCCTGTACCCGGCGGGGCTCCTCATCGGGTTCGTGTCGCGCGAGTACACCGACCCGCAGAGCCTGTCGAAGATCGTCTCCGTCCGTCCTGCGGTGGACTTCTCGTCGCTGCAGTTCGTCCTGGTGCTCACGAAGAACACCTCGAACGGCGGCCCGGGCCCCACCCCGAGGCCCTCGGCGAGCGGCGCGCCGTCGACGGGGCCGAGCCCAACCCCCGCCCCGTCGCCGAGCGGCTGACGTGGGCGGAGGACGGTTGGGATGTGGTTGCGTTCTCCTCGGGCCGCGGGCCCTTCCGCGTTCGGGCCGGTAGACTTCCCCCCGTGCGTCGGGCGATCGTCTGGGCCGCCGTCGTCCTGACGGCGCTCCTGCTGCAATCAACGGTGTTCGCGCAGATCCAGCTCGTGGGCGCCAAGCCGGATCTCGTCTTCCTGGTGACGATCGTCCTGGCCTACCTCGAGGGGCCCTCGTCGGGGGCGCTCGGCGGGTTCGTCGGCGGCATGGCCGAGGACTTCCTGCTGAACCAGCCGAAGGGCATCACGGCCCTCACGCTCACCCTGCTCGGGTACGCCGTCGGCGCGCTTCGCCAGTACATCGCCTCCCCGAGCCCGCTGCTGCCGGTGGCGGTCGTGGGCGCGGGGACGGTCGTCGGGGAGGTGTTCTTCGGGCTGGTGTCGTTCCTGCTCGGTCAGAACGTCGGGAGCTTCGCCTTCGTGCTGAGGGTCGCCCTGCTCGCCGGCGTCTACAACGCGGTGCTGACGCCGTTCCTGTTCCCGGTGATCCGGCGCGTCGTCGAGTCCTCGCGGGCGAAGGCCTACCGGTGGTGAGCGAGGAGGCAGCCCGGTGACCGAGTCGCGCACGCGCCTGCGGATGAAGGTCCTGGTGGGGCTCGTCGTGTTCATGTTCGGCGCGGTCACCACCCGGCTGTGGTTCCTGCAGGTGCTCGCCGCGCCGACGTTCCGGGCGCAGGCCGACCAGAACCAGCTTCGGCTGGTGCCGACGCAGCCGATCCGTGGCGAGGTGCTCGACCGCAACGGCCACGTCCTGGTGGGCGACCGGCCCTCGATCGCCGTCACCGTCGATCGCCAGGTGATCGCCGGGCACGAGGACGCGGTGCTCCACCGGCTCTCCGGCCTGCTCCATCAGTCGGTGCGCCAGCTGCTCGCCGCCGTGAACAGCGTCCAGTACCTGCCCTACCAGCCGGTGCCGGTTGCCGTGGACGTGTCGAAGCAGACGATCTTCTACATCCGCGAGCACCAGAACCTGTTCCCGGGCGTCGGCTACGAGCTCGTGGCGGTCCCCGCGTATCCGAACGGCCCGCTCGCGGCCCAGGTCCTCGGAACGCTCGGCCAGGCCGCGCCGGGCCAATGGGCCGGCCAGTCGGGCGTCGAGTCCGTGTACAACAAGTGGCTGGTCGGCAAGCCGGGGACGCGCGCCATCCAGGTCGACGCGGCCGGCAACGTGCTGAACTCGAACTTCCGGAGCATCCCGTCCACGCCGGGGGACAACCTGGTGCTCTCGATCGACACGTCGCTCCAGCGCCTGGTCGAGCAGAGCCTCGTGCAGGGGATGACGGTCGCCCGCCAGAGCGTGGACCCGCTCACGGGCCGGCCCTACCCGGCCACCGGCGGGGCCGTGATCGTGATGAACCCGAACAACGGCCAGGTCCTCGCGATGGCCTCCTATCCGAGCTACGACCCGTCGGTGTTCCTGAAGGGCCTCACCACCTCGCAGTTCCGCCAGGACTTCCTGTCGCCGCAGAGCCACGAGCCCCTCGTCAACCGGGCCATCCAGAGCGCCTATCCGCCGGGGTCGACCTTCAAGGGGTTGGTCGCGAGCGCCGCGCTGAACAGCGGGGTGGTCTCCGAGAGCACGATCCTCGACTGTCCCGGGACGTGGACCGTGCCGGGGACGACCCAGACCCTGCACAACTGGAACCCGGCGAACACCGGCCTGATCGGCCTGCCGACGGCGCTCGCGCAGTCGTGCGACACGTTCTTCTACCAGCTCGGGTACGCGTTCTGGCAGCGGCTCGTCCACTCGGGGTACAACGTGAACACCGGCAGGGGCGGCGTGCAGCTCTTCCAGCGTGAGCTCTCTTCGATGGGCGTGGGCCGGCCGACCGGGATCGACCTGCCCGGCGAGGCGAGCGGGGTGCTGCCGACGATGGCGTTCAAGAAGCAGCTGTTCCAGTCCGACCCGGCCGTCTACGGCAAGTACTGGGAGTGGGAACCGGGCGACGACGTCGAGATGTCGATCGGTCAGGGGTTCGTCGAGGTGACCCCGATCCAGCTGGCGGACTTCTACTCGGCCCTCGCGAATGGGGGGGCGATCTACCAGCCCCACGTCGGGATGAAGGTCGTGACGCCCGACGGGAAGGTCGTCCACGTCGTGTCGCCGAAGGTCACCGGCCACCTGCCGATCACGCCCCAGGAGGCCGCCTACCTGCGCAGTGCGCTCCAGGGGGTCGTCGAGCCGGGCGGGACCGCCGCCACGGCCTTCGCCGGGTTCCCGCTGTCGCAGATCCCGGTCGCCGCCAAGACCGGCACGGCCGACATCAACGGCATCATCGAGCCGGACTCGTGGTTCGTCGCGATGGCGCCGGCCAACCACCCGAAGTACGTGGTCGTCTCGATCGTCGAGCAGGCCGGTGAGGGCGGCGTGACCTCGGCCCCGATCGTGCGGCGGATCCTCGAGGGCCTGTTCGGCCTGACGAAGACGAAGATCCAGCTCGGGCACGACCTGTCCACGTAGGGGGAGCGGATGGCGCAGCTCGACGTGACGGCCTCGCCCTCGCGGGTCCGCGAGCTCCTCGGGGGTCGCATCCCGCTGAAGCACATGGACGTCGGCCTGCTGATCGCCGTGCTCGGCCTCGCGGTGCTCGGGTGCATGATGGTGTTCTCGGCGACGCACCACTACGCCACGGTGTTCTTCGGGCTCTCCTCCACCTACTACCTGAAGCGGCAGGTGCTGTTCGTCGTCCTCGGGATTGCGGCGATGGTCCTGTTCGCGGCGGTCGACTACCGGCTGCTGAAGGCCTGGGCGCCGGTCGCCTACGCCGCCATCGTGCTCCTGCTGGTGGCCGTCCGGACCCCCCTCGGGACCAGCGCGCTCGGGTCGCAGCGGTGGTTCCAGGTCGCCGGGTTCCAGTTCAGCCCGTCGCTGTTCTCGCGGCTGGTGCTCGCGGCGATGATGGCGGCCTTCCTCTCGGAGATCCGCGGCGAGATCGACGCGCGGCGACTGGTCCGGGCGCTCGTCATCGCCGGGATCCCCATGGCGCTGGTGTTCATCCAGCCCGACATCGGAACCACGATCATCCTGACGACGATCGCGGTCACCGAGCTGGTGGTCGCCGGGACGCGGGCCCGCTACCTGGTGGTGCTGACGCTGGTCGCGACCGTCGCCATCGTCGGGGCCTTCCAGCTGCACATCATCAAGCAGTACCAGCTGCAGCGGCTGACCGGGTTCATGGACCAGTCGGCGAACACGCAGGCGGCGAACTACAACCTGCTGCAGTCGAAGATCGCCATCGGCTCGGGCGGGCTGTGGGGCGCCGGCTACCTCCACGGTACCCAGACCAACCTCGCCTTCGTGCCCGAGCAGTACACCGACTTCGTCTTCACCGTGGTGGGGGAGGAGCTCGGGTTCGTGGGGGCGGTCGGGCTGCTGGCCCTCTACGCGCTGCTGCTGTGGCGCACCTACCGCATCGCGCTCCTTGCGAAGGACCCGTTCGGGACCTTCCTGGCCACCGGGATCGGGGCGATGGTGATGATCCAGATGTTCGTGAACATCGGGATGACCATCGGGATCATGCCGATCACCGGCATCCCCTTGCCGTTCCTCTCCTACGGCGGGAGCGCCCTGATCGCGGACTTCTCGGCGATGGGGATCCTGCAGAGCATCCGCATGCGGAGCATGCGGTAGCGGGGCGAGGCCGCTCATTCGAGGCCGAATTGCACGGTGGGGTCGTATTTCGGGGCCCCGCGACAGCGCCGCCTTCCCGCGTTGTCGTCCCCCGTTGGTATGCTCAGTGGGAAATGTGCCCCGCTCGCGGGGCGTCCGAGGCGCTGGTACCGGCGCCCGGCCCCGGCGGGCGGCGGTGTCAGGCGAAACCGCCGCGCGCGGTGGGCAGCCCCCCGCCCCGGAAGGGGCGGGCGTGGAGCGCCCTGAGGCCCGACCCCGAAGGCACCGGAGGCTTCCCGGCCGCGGGCCGCACCCGCGGTGGGTGGCGGCGGCACCGATCGCCCCCGTGTGGGGCGCGCCGTGCCGCCGGTTCTCCCGTGCCGTTGTCGACCTCGCCGCGACGTGGCCTGAAGGGAAGGACGTCGCACGTGAGCGAGGAACTCCGCGAGTCGCCGGCTGCCGAGGCCGGCGGGTTCGACACATCCACCGTGGTCCAGGCACCGCGGCCGGAATCGGCGACGATCGCCGGAGCCGGGACCGCCATCGAGTCCGAGGGTGGGGCTGGCGGGTCGCTGGCGGGGCCGACCGCGCCGGCACGCCGACGCCGGCGCCGGGGAGGTCGCGGCCGAGGCCGGGGACGCGCCCCTGTGGCGCCGTCCGCTGCGGG
>JAJYHN010000025.1 GCA_021784765.1 Actinomycetes bacterium | reverse complement strand
ACTTCGTCATGCGCTGCAGAACCTGCACGGCGGGCTCATCCTGCTTCCCCGCCGTCGCCTCGAGCGGCCGAGCACGGCATTGCTCGAGGAGCGGTACGAGCGGTTTCGCGCCCCCGGCTGAGTCCGGCTGGAGCCGCGCCCGGGCCCGACGTGCCTGCCGGCGGTCCGGATCCCGACGCGAGCGAGAGGGGCCGAGGGTTTTCGGCCCCTCCCGTCTCGATGCGCACGCCCGCGCGGCGCGCTCAGCGCGCGAGCGCCATCCCGGCGAGCACCTTCGCCGTCTGCTCCACCTGGAGCACCGCCGCCTCGCCGACGGTCACCCATTCGACGTCGATGTGCTCGAGCACGAGCTGGCCCTTGATGAGGAAGACGCGGACCCGCTCATCCTCCAGCACCTTGGCCAGCGCCGCCTCCTCGCCCTTGAGGATCGTGAACCCCGTCCGCTCCTCCACGTCCCCCGTCCGGTACATGAACGTGTCGTGGTAGGAGATCGTCCGGTCCGCCAGCTTCTCCTTGTAGTACTCCATGGCCTCACCGAACAGGGCGAAGGCCTCGTTCTCGCGGCCGGGCACGGGCTTCCCCCACTTGATGATCAGGCCTGCATCCATGGCTCCTCCCCATAGGCTCCGGGCGCCGAAGCGGCATGCCGGGCCGCGCGTTCACCTCCTTCCCCGAGAGTCCGGCAGCCCGCTGGCGTCAGGCTGATCGTGTCGTGCCGGGCCACCGCGGGCCAGGGCCGGCAGGCCCGCCGCTCCGGGGACCCGGGCGGCGAAGGGCGTGGCCAACAGGGGCCGCCCGAAGCGGCCGAGCCCTTCGGACCCGACAATCCGCACCCAGGACCAGGGGGCGGAGGAATCGTCACTCCCCCATGCGCAGGGCGACCGCGGGCCGGATGCGCGAGGCCTGGCGGGCCGGCCACACCGTGGCGAGCACCGACGCCACGATGGCCGCGATCACGAGGATCGTGATGGCGAGCCATGGGATGGAGAAGCCGCCGGCGCTTCGGAAGAGCTCGTAGTTCTTGAACAGCAGGTACGTGGTGACGATGGAAAGGGCCGTGCCGAGGACCACGCCCTCCAGCGTCACGAGCAGGCTCTCGGTGAGAAACGCCCGCTGCACGGTCCTCGACTGAAAGCCGAGCGCCCGAAGCACGCCGATGCTTCGCCGCCGCTCCCGCACGGCGCGGATCATGACGACCCCGAGCCCCGCGATCCCCACCAGCAGCCCCAGGGCCACGAACCCCTGCATGAGCTGGAAGAAGCCGCGGCTGGCGGCGAAGTTCTGCTCCACGGCCTGGCGGATGCGCGTGGCCACCAGGCCCTGGCGACGGAACTGGCCCTGCAGCTCGGCGGCCAGCGCCTGATCGGACACTCCGGGTGCGGGCCTCACCAGGGCCGAGGCAAGCCGCAGGTCCGGCCCGAACTGAGCCCGGGCCGCCGCCTCGCCCATGATCACCGGGCTGTAGAGCCCGCCTCCCATCCCGTAGAAGGCGTAGGCGGAGTCGAGGACCCCGGCGATGGTCTTGCGCTCGGTCCTGCCGGTGAGCGGGTCGGTGAGCGCAAACGTCCCGCCGGGGCGGAACAGGGTCTTCGGGGGACCCCCGCCGTTCAGCTGTCCGAGGACGTTGTCCACGATCACGTACCGGGGGTCGGACAGCACGGCGTCCCACACCGCCCGGTCGCCGCCAAGGCTCTTCAATCGCCTGCTCAAAGGGAACAGTCCCGCCCGGACGATGCTCCGGTCGGCCCCGACGACCACGGCGTCCACGGGGCTCGTCAGCGCCGGGTTGAGGCCGGTGACCTTGCCCCGCGCCGCGAACAGAGGAGCGGCGGCGTCCACCTTGCCGGCGAAGCGACCGGTCACGAGCGCCGTGGCCGGGTCGGCGACGGGAGCGGCAGGGTTGAAGTCGGCCCGGATGGCGAAACCCCCGGAGGCGCTGGTCACCTGCCGGCTCACCGTGCCCTGGACCAGGGCCGAGAGGATCGTGATGAACACCAGGGTGAAGACCACCAGCCCGTACATGATGAGGATGGCCCCGGTGCGAAACCGCTTCGCCAGCGGATAGGCAACGGCCAGTCGCGTCGAGAGCCCGAGCTCTGATGCCCGATCGATCAGCGGGCGAAGCGGAGCGGTCACCACCTCCTGGTTCTGGCTGACGAGCGCGACGGCCGAGAACGTGAGCAGGACGCCGATCACGATGAAGGTCGTGTTCCCGCCGCTTTCCAGCAGGTGGGGTCGCACCGTGCTGGCCAGCAGCGTCCACGCGAGCACCGCCAGAGCGGCGCCCGAGTACACCCACCGCTTGGGGGCCAGGCGCAGGAGCATCGGGACCAGGCAGACGACTCCGAGCGCGGGGAGCAGGTAGGTCAGAACCCCCTGGCTGCTTGCGATGGCGGCCACCGACAGGGCGCCGAAGGCCGCGGCCAGGAATCCTGACCCCACGACCCAGCGCCGCTTCATCCGGCGCCCGCCCTCGGGCGGCAGGTCGCGGATGGCCGCGATGATGTTGATGCGGCTGATCCGAAGGCTCGTGAGGGCCACGGTCGCCAGCGCGATGAGGAAGCCCAGGGCGAACCCGTTGATCAGGCTGACGGGCGTCACGTGGAAGACCACGTGCAGGCCGAAGCCGGACTGCATGCCGGAGAAGATGCGCGCCGCCACCACCACGACGGCGCGGCCCACGCCGATGCCCACGAGGACCCCGAGGAACGAGGCCACCAGGGCATAGACCGTCCCCTCGATGATGAAGCTCCGGACCAGGCGGCTCCGCTTCATGCCGACCGCCCGGAGCATCCCGAGCTCTGGCTTTCGCTCCTCGGCGAGCATCACGAAGATGTTCACGAGCAGCAGGATCCCGGCAATGATGGCGAAGCTTCCGATCATCAGGAACAGCGAGCCGAGGGAGTCGCCCGTCGTCTTCGCGTTGGCGAGGACCGTCTGTTTGGCCTTGTCCACCGAGGTCCCGGTCCTGACCAGGGATCCGAGCGCCCTCTGGATCTTCCCCGTCACCACGTCGCTCGAGCCGTTTCCGCTCTCCACGCCCCCGGTGTTGGAGACGAAGGTGAACGTGCGAGGCTGCGGCCTCGAGCCGCCGGTCCCGCCGGGAGCGCGTGCCGCCTCGACGAGCGTGCCCGGGGCGAAGAACGCGTCCCGGGTCACCCCGTCGATCGACACGCCGGCCACCCCACGCGTGGCGATCACCCTGGCCACGCGAACCTGCAGCGGGCGCCCGTACAGGTAGAACGTCAGCACGTCCCCCTGCCCGACCCCGAGGGCCGAGGCGAGATCGTCGTTGATGACGACCTGCCCCGGCGCCGGGGCCGGCCCGGTGAGCCCCGACCCCCCGCTCCCGACGCCCCCGAACGCGGCGGCGTCGCGGAAATTCACGTCCCACACCCCGACCCGGGGCTCGGCCACGCGGGCGCGGCCGGCCCCCATCGTGACGGCGGCCACGTCCCCGTGGGCCGTGAGGATGCCGTCCACGGCGGGGTCGCCCCGAAGGACGGCGAGCCGGTTCGCGACCTGCTGACCCTGGGCAACGCTCGTGGATACGACGGTCTCGTCGATCGGGCCCAGGTTCTGGTAGGCGGCCTGCTTCACAGAGAAGTTGAGCGTGTCGCCCACGACCAGGCTGCCGATGATGATGGCCGTCCCGAGCATCGAGCCGAGGATCACCAGGGTCGCCTCTCGACGACGGCGAACCACCTGGCGAAGCGCCAGCCTTCGAAGGACCGGGCGGCGGAGGGCGATGAAGAGCGACGCCCCGAACGCCACGGCGAGCAGGACGAGGAGCGTCGGGGTGAGGTTCGGGTACATCGACCTCACCTCCGGGCGGCACCGAGCAGGGCGCTTCGCTGGCTGTGGGCCTCCCACTGACCATCGGCCACCCGGTGCTCGTCGCTGAGCAGTCGCCCGTCGACCATCCGAACCAGCCGATTGGCCGACTCCCCGATGCCGGGATCGTGAGTGACGAGGACGATGGTCTGACGCTCGGTCCGGTTCAGCTCGTGGAGCAGCTCCACGATCTGGTCGGCCATGTGAGTGTCGAGGTTTCCGGTCGGCTCGTCGGCCCACACGATGGCCGGCTCGGCGACCAGCGCCCTCGCGACCGCGACGCGCTGCTGCTCCCCGCCCGAGAGCTCGTTCGGGCGGTGACCGATCCGATGCCCGAGCCCGACCCGCTCCAGGATCTCGATGGCGCGCCGGCGAGCGTCCTTCTGCCTCATGCCGACCAGAAGCAGCGGAAGCTCGACGTTCTCCGCCACCGTGAACGCCGGGATCAGGTTGAAGGCCTGGAAGATGAACCCCATCGAGGTCGCCCGATGGGTGGTCCGGGCGGCGTCGGACATGCCAAACAGGTCCCTGCCCTCGATCAGGACCCGCCCATCGTCGATGTCATCGAGGCCCGAGAGGCAGTTCAGGAGGGTCGTCTTGCCGGAGCCCGACGGACCCATGACCGACACGAACTCCCCCCGCTGGACCGTGAGGTCGAGGCCCCGCAGTGCCTCCACCTCGAGGTCGCCCGTTCGATAGATCTTGCGGACCCCCGCGGCAACGAGAATCGGCTCTTCGGCGGACGATGTGAACATGCGAACCAGCCCCTTCCGGACCCCCCGGCCTCTGGGGCGCCCCCCGTGCGCAGACAGCCCGACGCTAGGCCGAGGACGCTCGGGCGGACAGGCCCGAACGGCCCGGCCGGGCCGGGCCGGATTCGCGTGGTCGACAGGCGGTCCGCTGCGTGTCGGCAACCCTGAGTGTCAGACGCTGAGCCTTCGGCTGCCCTCGGGAATGAAGGTGGGTCAGCTGACGTTCCCCCATTCGTAATCTTGTAATCCGCTCATCCGGACCGGGGGAACCCCTGATGCCCGAACTGAACACGCAGGTCCTGCCCCTTCTTCCGCTGACCACCGGGGTCGTCTTGCCGGGGATGGTCGTCACGCTGGCGCTGGAGACCGACGAGGCGAAGACCGCCGTGGCGGCGGCCGAGTCGGCCGACCGGACCCTGCTGCTGGTGCCGCGCACCGGCTCCGCCTACGCGCGGGTCGGGACCGTGGCCGTCATCGAGGACGTCGGACGGCTGCCCTCCGGGTTGGACGCGCTGGTGATCCGCGGCCTGCACCGCGCGGTCGTCGGCACCGGCGTGCCCGGGACGGGTGCCGCCACGTGGGTCCAGATCGAGGCGCGGCCCGACCCCGACGACGCCTCCCCGCGCGCCCACGAGCTGGCGCGCGAGTACCGGGCCACCGTCGAGAACATCGTGGAGTCGCGCGGCATCCCCCAGGTCGCCGAGTTCCTGCGCGGCATCACCGAGCCGGGCCAGATGGCCGACACCGCCGGCTACTCCCCCGACCTCTCGTTCGAGCAGGGGGTCGAGCTGCTCGAGACCCTCGACGTCGAGCAGCGTCTGGAGAAGGTCGTCGAGTGGTCGCGCCAGACCCTGGCCGAGATCCAGCTGAAGGACAAGATCCGCGGCGACGTCGCCGAGGGCATGGAGAAGCGCCAGCGCGAGTTCCTGCTGCGCCAGCAGCTCGAGGCCATCCGCAAGGAGCTCGGCGAGTCGGACGAGGACCAGAACGTCATCGAGGAGTACCGCCGGAAGATCGCCGAGGCCGGCATGCCCGAGGCCGTCCGCGCCGAGGCGGAGCGCGAGCTGGGCCGCCTGGAGCGCACCAGCGAGCAGTCGCCGGAGTACGGCTGGATCCGCACCTACCTCGACTGGATGACCGACCTGCCGTGGGACGCGCGGACCGAGGACAACCTCGACATCGCCGAGGCGCGGGCGATCCTGGACCAGGACCACACCGGGCTCGCCGACGTGAAGGAGCGCATCGTCGAGTACCTCGCGGTGCGAAAGCTCCGGGCCGAACGCGGGCTGGCCGAGGCCTCGACCGGCCGTGGCTCGGGCGCGATCCTCACGCTGATCGGCCCGCCGGGGGTCGGCAAGACCTCGCTCGGCGAGTCGGTGGCGCGCGCGCTCGGACGGAAGTTCGTCCGGGTGTCGCTCGGCGGCATCCACGACGAGGCCGAGATCCGCGGGCACCGGCGCACCTACGTCGGTGCGCTGCCGGGGCGCATCGTGCGGGCGCTGAAGGACGCCGGCACGAAGAACCCCGTGATGATGCTCGACGAGATCGACAAGGTGGGCGCCGACTGGCGCGGCGACCCCTCGTCGGCGCTGCTCGAGGTGCTCGACCCCGCGCAGAACCACACGTTCCGCGACCACTACCTCGACGTGGACCTGGACCTCTCCGAGGTGCTGTTCATCGCGACCGGCAACGTGGCAGACACGATCCCCGGCCCGTTGCTCGACCGCATGGAGGTCATCCGCATCGACGGCTACACCGAGGACGAGAAGGTCGCGATCGCGCGCGACCACCTGCTGGGACGCCAGCTCGAGCGTAACGGCCTGCGCCATGAGGAGGTCGAGCTGCCCGAGGAGACCGTCCGGGCGATCGTCGGCGACTACACGCGCGAGGCCGGCGTGCGCGGGCTCGAGCGAGAGCTGGGCAAGGTGCTGCGGAAGGTGGCGACGAGGATCGCGGGGGGCGGGGTCGGGACCCCGGTGTGCGTCGGGTCCTCGGAGCTGCGCGAGTACCTGGGCCGCCAGCGGTTCTTCTTCGAGGTTGCCGAGCGGGTCGCGGTGCCGGGCGTGGCCACCGGCCTCGCGGTCACCGGGTTCGGCGGCGATGTGCTGTTCGTCGAGGCGACCGCGATGGAGGCGCCGGGCGGCGGTGGGGAGATCACGCTCACCGGTCAGCTCGGCGACGTGATGAGGGAGTCGGCGCAGATCGCGCTCTCGTACGTGCGCGCGCACGCGGGGCGGCTCGGCCTCGACCCGGCGGCGTTCGAGGGCCGGCGGTTCCACCTGCACGTGCCGGCCGGCGCGGTGCCGAAGGACGGGCCGAGCGCCGGGGTCACGATGACCACCGCGCTGGTCTCGCTGCTGACTGGACGGAACGTGCGGCCGACCATCGGGATGACCGGCGAGGTCACGCTGCAGGGCCGGGTGCTGCCGATCGGCGGGCTGAAGCAGAAGGTGCTCGCCGCCCACCGTGCGGGGCTCACACAGATCGTCCTGCCGAGGCGGAACGAGGGCGACCTCGACGAGATCCCCGAGCAGGTGCGGGGCGAGATCGAGTTCACGATCGCCGAGACCATCGAGGACGTGCTGGTCGCCGCCCTCGAGCCCGAGGGGGCCCCGGCGGCGGATCCGGGAGCGCCCGTCGGGGACCGCCCGCGCTAGCCTCCGCCGGGGGCGCCCGGGCGGAGCTCGGGCTCGAGTGGCGTCCCGCGCACGGCCGGCCGGCGGCCGGCATGCGGCTCAGCGAATGGGCCAGTCGATCTCGGTCTCGAGGTTCTCCGGACCGGTCGTCTCGGGATCGTTCAGGTAGACCTCGCGGGGCGGCCCGGCGAGCTCACGGCCGTGGGCACGGGCCCACTCCTTGATTGCCTCGTAGGCCGGCTCCATCGCCTCGTACGATCCCCTGTGCAGAGTGGTCGCAACCTCGCCGCCGGGAAGCTCGTCGGCGACGATCCCTCCGTCGCCCTCGACCGGCGCCGCCACCGGGACACAGACCTCGACGTCCACCCCGCGCCCGGGGTCCACGTCGAAGTACACGGCGGTGGCCGCCCCGGCCGGCACCACGCCGATCCGGCCCAGGTACCCGTACACGCGCCCGAGGGCGCCCCCGACCGTCTCCCCGATCGTCGCCATGTCGGCGTGGGTCCTGATCGCAGCGACCGGCTGCGCCGGGACCTCCTTCGTCGTCACCTCATACGCCATAGCGCCCTCCTTTCGACGCCACTCTGACGCGGGAGGGGCCCGGCCGCCCGGGCGAGGCGGCCCGGAACCGGCGGGACCGCCCCTGGCCGGGCTCGCCGCCCCGACCGGCATGATCGCGGAGGTCGTGACCGCCGAATGCCGCCGAGGTGTGGCAGGCTGGATCCTCGCATCCCGCGACCCGAGGAGGAGATCGTCATGACCGGCGACGCAGCGCTGACCCAGGAGGACCGCGACCTGCTGCACGGCCGCAACTTCGCACACTTCGCCACCCTGATGGCCGACGGGTCGCCGCACGTGGCGCCGGTCTGGGTCGACGAGCGCGACGGCAAGGTCCTGGTCAACACGGCCGAGGGTCGGGTGAAGATCACGAACGTCGGCCGGGACCCGCGGGTCGCGGTCTCGGTCACCGACTCGGCCAATCCGTACCGGTGGGTCTCGATCCGGGGCCGGGTCGTGCGGATCATCGAGGAGGGCGCCGAGGACCACATCGACGAGCTGTCGCGGCGCTACAACGGCACCGACTACCCGGCCCACGGCGGACGCCGGATCCTGGAGATCGTGCCGGAGCGGGTCGCGCGCAGCGGCTCCTGAGCCCGCCTGATTCCTGCCCTCAGCGCGCCGAGATCATCGCGACGGCGACGAGCGCCAGGACGATCCCGGCGGCCTGCACGGGACGGATCCGCTCGCCGAGCACGGCTCGCGACAGCAGCACCGTGCTCCCCGGATACAGGGAGGCCAGCACCGGCACGACGGAGAGCAGGCTCGCGCGGACCGCGACCACGTAGAGCGCGTTCGCGGCCATGTCGAGCGTCCCGGCGGCGAGCGCGGGGACGAGCACCGGGCGCACCGCCGGGAGGTCTCGCCGCGCGGCCGGCAGCAGGGCGAACTCCGCCACCGACGCCGCCTTGGCAGCGACCAGCGGCCAGAGCCCCGCGCCGGAGGACGTCCTTGCGAGGAACACGAAGAACGCCGCGAACCCGAGTCCCGAGACGAGCCCGTGCGCGACCCCGGGCAGCCGCCGGAGGGCGATCGCCCGGCCGGGTCGCGCGCCGGCGCTGGCGTGCGCCGACTCGCCGCCGGCGCCGATCATCGCGATCGCCGGCAGCGCCACGAGGATCCCGGCCAGCGCGAGCGCGCCCGGCCGTTCCCCAAGCGCCAGCCCGACGGCCACGGGCACGGCCGCCGCCACCGCCGCGCTGACCGGTGCCACGACGCTCATCGGACCGGTCGCCAGGCCACGGTAGAGCGTGAACAGCCCGACCCCGCCGAGCAGCCCGCCCAGGGCGCCGAACGCGAGATCGCCGGCCGACGGGTGCCCGCCGAGCGCCCCCGCCAGTCCGACGGCGACCGCCAGGCCGACCGACTGGGTGGCCACGAACACCGCGAGCGTCGGGGCGCGGCGCGACGACAGCCCGCCGAGGAAGTCCGACGAGCCCCAGACCACGGCGGAGGCGAGCGCCAGCACGTAGGGCATGGGTCCCTACGGTAGCGTGCGGTAGCGTTGCACCGTGCGGGCGGCCTCGCGCCGCCCCGCCGCCCGTGTTTGGTTCGTTCGTCCACGAGGAGATCAGGGAGGACGATCTTGACGACGCCTGCCGACATCGACGCCGGCCGGTCCGGCAGCTTCGTGCTGGGAGGCGAGCTGACGGTGGCCCGGCTCGGCTTCGGGGCCATGCGGATCACCGGCGAGGGCATCTGGGGGCCGCCGGAGGACCGCGACGAGGCGATCCGCGTCCTGCGGCGTGCCGTCGAGCTCGGGGTCGAGCTCATCGACACCGCCGACTCGTACGGCCCGGACGTCAGCGAGGAGCTGATCGCCGAGGCGCTCCACCCCTACCCCGAGGGCCTGGTGATCGCCACCAAGGGCGGGTTCCTGCGGCCGGGCCCCAGCCGGTGGGACGAGGACGGCCGGCCCGAACACCTCCGCGAGGCGTTGGATGGGAGCCTGCGGCGGTTGCGGGTCGAGCGGATCGACCTCTGGCAGCTCCACCGCATCGACCCCAAGGTCCCGGCCGAGGAGCAGTTCGGCGCCCTGGGGGAGTTCGTCCGGGAGGGAAAGGTCCGGCTGCTCGGCCTGTCGGAGGTGACCGTCCCGCAGATCGAGGCCGCGCGGGAGACCCTGCCGATCGCCGCCGTGCAGAACCGCTACAACGTGGCCGACCGCGCGTGGGAGGCCGTCCTGGACCACTGCGAGGCGAACGGCATCGGCTTCATCCCGTGGTTTCCGCTGTCGATCGGGAAGCTCGCGCGCGAGCGCGGCCCGCTGGCGGCGGCCGCAGCGCGGGCCGGTGCCACCCCCTCGCAGGTGGCGCTCGCCTGGCTGCTCCGGCGCTCGCGGGCGATGCTGCCGATCCCGGGCACGTCCTCGGTCGCGCACCTTGAGGAGAACGTCGGCGCGGCCGGACTGGAGCTCGCCGACGAGGAGTTCGAGGCCATCGCGCGCGAGACCGCGTAGCAAACGGAACGAGGAGGCAGCGTGGACACCATGGGGAACGGCGCAGGCTCGGCGGAGGGCGGCGGCGCGGAGGATCCGCGGGACGACCCCCGTTTCGGCCCGTACGGCGCCGGGCGCGTGAGCTTCTGGATGGAGCAGGTCGCCGACGACCTGACGCCCCGACCATCCCTGCCCGGTGACGGCGACGTCGACGTCGCGATCGTCGGCGCGGGGTTCACCGGGCTGTGGACCGCCTACTACCTGGCGGCGGCCGATCCCTCGCTGCGGATCGCGGTGCTCGAGCGCGAGATCGCCGGCTTCGGCGCGTCGGGGCGCAACGGCGGCTGGGCGTCGGCCCTCTTCTCGGCCGAGCACGACAAGGTCGCCGAGGTCGGCGGGCGTGCCGGGGCGATGGCCCTGCACCGGGCGATGGTCGAGTCGGTCGACGAGCTCGGCCGCGTCTGCGCCGCGGAGGGCATCGACGCCGGCTACCAGAAGGGCGGCACGCTCACCGTCGCGACCTCCGAGCCGCAGCGGGCCCGCCTGCGTGCCAAGGTGGACCAGGCGCGCGCCTTCGGCATCGGCGAAGAGGACCTCACCTGGCTGGAGCCGGACGAGGCGGCCGAGCGCATCCGGGCTCGCGGCTGCGTCGGGGCGACCTACACCCCCCACTGCGCGGCGGTGCAGCCGGCCGCGCTCGCGCGCGGCCTCGCCCACGCCGTCGAGCGCCGGGGCGTCCGGGTCTTCGAGCGGACGCCGGCCCTGTCGATCGAGCCCGGCAGCGTCCGCACGCCGTACGGGACCCTTCGCGCCGACGTCGTCATCCGCGCGACCGAGGGCTACACGCGCGACCTGCGCGGCGAGCGCCGCACGCTGGCGCCGCTGTTCTCGTTCATGGTCGCGACCGAGCCCCTGCCCGACGGGGCCTGGGACGAGATCGGCTGGGCGAACCACGAGACGCTGGCCGACTCGCCGTACTTCTTCGTCTACGCGCAGCGCACGATCGACGGACGCATCGCGATCGGCGGCCGGCGGGCGCGGTACGCCTTCGGCTCGCGGACCGAGGCCCCGACGCCGGCCCGCCGACGCTCGTACGACTCGGTGATCGCGGCGATGCGGCGGCTGTTCCCGGCCGCGGCCGGCGCGCGGATCACCCACCGC
>JAJYHN010000182.1 GCA_021784765.1 Actinomycetes bacterium | reverse complement strand
CCCCGCAGCTCCTCGGCGCGCTTCCGGGCGTCGGACAGGCGGCGCTCGTCGGCTCGCTCACTCACGCCGCGATCTCCAGCGCGCCGGCGAACCCGATCCCCGAGCCCCGGAGCACGATCCCCCCGTGGACGCCGGGGATCCGCCGCAGGTACTCGAGCGCGGCGCGGAACCCGGCGGCCCCCTTCGCGTCGAGCAGCATGAGCGCGCCAGCCCCGGCCGCGTCGGCCAGGATGCACGACTCGGCCACGACCGCGACCGCGCCGTCGGTCTCGACGGGCAGCCGCGGCCGCCCGTAGGTGGTGAAGATGCCCTGCGGTCCGAGCTCGGGCTTCACCACCACGGCGATCGGCGTCCCGGCGGTCCCGTCGGCCATCGCGCGACCCGGGTGGACGACGAGGCGCGAGCGCCGCCCCGTGACCACGTAGGTGCTGCCGCCGCTCGACACGACCACCTCGCCGCGCTCGCCCCCGACCGCCCGGCCGACGTGCTCGGTGAGCGCCCCCTGCACGGCGAACATCGGGCCGACGCCCGCACGGCCGGCGAGTTCGGCGATCCGCCGCACCAGCGCCGGGGCATCCCCGGGCACCTCGACCGGCCGCCGGCTCGTCCGGAAGGCCGGGTCCCGGATGCCGTAGGACTGCACCTGCTCGGCGAACGCCAGCCCAGCGGCCCGGGCCTCCTCGTACATCTCCTCGGCCGCGTGGATGCGCAGGACGACGTCCTGCACCTGGATCTCGAAGTGCGATCCCCGCTTCCTGCTGCGCAGCGGCACGAACGTCTCCTCGGCCCATGTTCGGCGCGCCCGGGCCCCGCGCGACAGGCTACACGGCGGTGGCGACGCGGTGGAGCGCTCGCCGCCCGGCTCCCGGCTCGCCCAGGTGCTGGCGTCGGGCGCCCGGACGTCGTAGCGTCGCGCCGACGTCCGGCCACCCAGCCCGCGAGACGGAGGAAGCGTCGTGAACGATTTCGGGATCCCCGCCGGCCCCGCAACGCTTCGGCCCCGTGAGGTCGGCGAGATCCTGGGCGACGCGCTCACCCTCTACCGCCGTCACTGGACCACGCTGCTGCCGATCGTGGCCGTCGTCGCCGTGCCCCTCTCGGTGATCGATTCGTACGCACGGCACGCGCTGCGCGGCACCACGCAACTCGTCCAGGGACCCGGCGGCCAGGTCCACCTGCAGGCCTCCGCGGGGTTCGCCGGCGCGCTCGCCGCCACGGCGGTCTTCGGCGTCATCTCGGTCCTGATCACCCAGATCCTCACCGGCGCGATCGGCCGGGCCGCCGCCGGGCTGTTCGTCGGCCGCGACCTCGAGCTCGAGGACGCCTACCGGTTCGGGCTCGCGCGCCTCTGGTCGATCCTGCTGGTCGGGATCCTGGTGGCGCTGGCCGTGACGGCCGGGTTCCTCCTGCTCGTGATCCCCGGCTTCATCGTGCTCACGCGCCTGGCCGCGGCCGTCCCGTCGCTCGTCGTCGAGGACGCGCGCGGCCGAAGCGCCCTGTCGAGGTCCTGGCGGCTGGTGGCGGGACGGAGCTGGCCGGTCTTCGGCGCGATCCTGACGGCGGCCCTGCTCGGCGGGGTCGTCGCCGGGCTGATCGCCCTGCCGTTCGGAACGGCCGGCTGGGTGGTGAGCGGGATCGCGTCCGGCGTCGGCCAGACCATCACGACCCCGTTCACGGTGCTGGTCTCGGTGCTGATCTACCTGGACCTGCGGGTTCGCCGGGAGAACCTCGACGCCGCGCGCCTCGCGGCCGACCTCGGCCGTTCGGCCGCGTAGGGCCCGTCCCCTACGCAAGCGCCTCCACGATGCGGCCGCCCCCCAGCACCTCGTCGTCGCGGTAGAAGACCGCGCTCTGCCCCGGCGCGACCGCCCGCTGCGGCGAGGAGAACTCGACCCGGGCGCGGTCGCCCGCGAGCGGCCGAACCACCGCCGGCGCGCCCTCGCCCCGGTAGCGGATGCGGACCTCCGCCTCGAAGGGGCCCCCTTCGGGCGGGCCCCCGGCGACCCACGAGACCCGGTCGGCCGCCAGGCCCCGCCGCGCGAGCAGCTCGGCCGCGCCCACCACGACCCGGTTCGCCACGGGGTCGAGATCGACCACATACCTCCGCTCCCCCGTCGACACGCCGAGCCCTCGCCGCTGCCCGACGGTGAAGCGGAACGTCCCGCGGTGCGTGCCGAGCACGTTCCCCCCCGGGTCGACGACCTCGCCCTCGCGCACCAGCGACGGGACGTACTCCTCCAGGAACGCGGCGTGGTCGGCCCCGGGCACGAAGCAGACCTCCTGCGAGTCGGGCTTGTCCGCCACCGGCAGACCGAGGCGGGTCGCGTGGGCCCGGGTCTCCGCCTTCGTCTGGTCGCCGACCGGGAACCGCGCGCGGGCGAGCTGCCCCTGGCCGAGGGTGTGCAGCATGTAGGACTGGTCCTTCGACCGGTCGAGCCCGCGCCCGAGGTGCCAGCGCCCCTCCGGGTCGTGCCAGGCCCGCGCGTAGTGTCCCGTCGCCACGAGGTCGACGCCGAGCTGATCGGCCCGCGCCAGGAACGCCCCGAACTTGACGTGCTCGTTGCAGCGGACACATGGGTTCGGGGTCCGCCCGGCCGCGTGCTCGTCGAAGAAGTCGGCGAGCACCGTCTCCTCGAAGACCTCGGTGAGGTCGACGACCTCGAACGGAAACCCGGCGAGCTCCGCGACGGCACGCGCGTCCTCGCGCGCGCGGGGGCCGCAGCAGCCGTGGTCGACCCCCTCGGCGAGGTGCAGGAGGCGCATGTGGCAGCCGATCACCTCGTGGCCCTGCTCGGCGAGCAGGCAGGCGGCGACCGAGGAGTCGACGCCCCCGCTCATCGGCCACCAGCACCGACGGCCTCTTCCCCACTGGACGCGAGGCTAGCAGCCCGCGTGCCCCTCGCGCCTCGCACCCGAACCGGCGTAGGCTTCGGCCGTCCCGATCCGATCCGCGAGGAGGGCCGCCGTGAACATGACCGACTACGAGGAGACCCACCGGATCTTCCGGCTGAAGGTCCCCGAGGACTTCAACTACACGCGCGACGTCGTCGACGCATGGGCCAGGGAGCAGCCGGCCAAGGTCGCGCTGGTCGCGGTCGACCGCAACGGCGAGCACCGGCGCGAGCTCACGTTCGCCGATCTCTCCCGCGGGGCCAACCGCATGGCGAATGCCCTGGGCGGGCTCGGCATCGGCGCCGGCGAGCGCGCGTTCGTCATGCTCCCGCGGGTCCCCGAGTGGTACGACGTGCTGCTCGGGATGTTCAAGGCCGGCGTGGTCCCGATGCCGGCGACGGTGCTGTGCACGCCGCGCGACATCGAGTACCGGGTGGACCGCGCCGAGGCCAGCGTGATCGTCACGGACGCCGAGGGCGCCGCGAAGGCCGCCGAGGTCCTCGACCGCCTGCCGACGGTGAAGCACCTCGTGGTGGTCGGCGACGGCGAGCGGCCGAGCGGGTCCTGGACCCCGCTGGCCGACCTGATCGGTCGCGCCTCGGACGCCGAGCCGGACCCCCGGCCGACCTCGAAGGACGATCCCCTCCTGATCTACTTCACGAGCGGCACCGTCGCCTACCCGAAGATGGTGCTTCACACGCACGCGAGCTACGGGGCCGGCCACGAGCTGACGGCGCGGTTCTGGCAGGATCTCGGCCCGGGCGACCTGCACTGGACGATCAGCGACACCGGTTGGGCGAAGGCGGCGTGGGGCAAGCTGTTCGGCCAGTGGCGGATGGGCGCGGCCATCTTCCTGTGGGATCAGCGGGGCAAGTTCGACCCCGACCTCTGCCTGTCGATCCTCGAGCGCTCCGGCGTCACCACGTTCTGCGCACCCCCGACCCTGTACCGCTCGTTCGTGCTGCGCGACCTCGGCGCGCTCGACCTGTCGCGCGTGCGTCACTCGACGTCGGCCGGCGAGCCGCTGAACCCCGAGGTCATCAAGATCTGGAAGGATGCGACCGGCACCACGATCTACGACGGGTACGGGCAGACCGAGACCGTGAACATCGTGGCGAACTTCCCCGCGATGCCGGTGAAGCCCGGCTCGATGGGGAGGCCGGTGCCGGGGTTCGACGTCGACGTGGTCGACGACGAGGGTACCCGCATGGCCGACGGCGACGAGGGCCACATCGCCGTGCGGATCGCGCCGGAGCGGCCGGTCGGGCTCATGAGGGAGTACTGGAAGGACCCCGAGGCAACCGCGAGCGCCATGCGGGGCAACTGGTACTACACGGGCGACCGGGCGACGCGCGACGAGGACGGGTACCTCTGGTTCGTCGGACGGGCCGACGACGTGATCATCTCGGCGAGCTACCGCATCGGGCCGTTCGAGGTCGAGTCGGCGCTCGTCGAGCACCCGGCCGTGGCCGAGTCGGCGGTGGTCGGCAAGCCCGACCCCGAGCGCACGCAGATCGTCAAGGCCTACGTGATCCTGGCGCCGGGCTACGAGCCGTCGGAGGCCCTGGCCGCGGAGCTGCAGGACCACGTGAAGCGCGTCACGGCCCCCTACAAGTACCCGCGGGAGATCGAGTTCGTGACCGAGCTGCCGAAGACGATCAGCGGAAAGATCCGCCGGGTGGAGCTCCGCGAGCGCGCGGTCGAGGACGAGGCGGACGCGTAACCTGCTGAACCGGTTACAACGCCCGCTCGCCATGGTACGCTCGTGCCGTCATGGCGCGTGCGCTCGTCCAGCCGGTCAGCCAGCTCGTCGACCCCGACCACGAGCCCGGCGAGCTCGCGTTGCGCTACGGCGCGGGCCGGCCCTGCCTCGACCTCGTCCTGACGGTCGGCGAACGGTGGCGGCGCTCGTTCGAGCGTCTGCGCACGCCCGAGGATCTCGCCGCCTGGCTCGTCGGCGCGAAGCTGGCGCCCGAGCCGCCCGCGGTGACGCGCCGGGACCTCGAGGCGGCCAGGGAGCTCCGCGAGGCGATCTTTCGGATCGCTCGCGCCGCGATGGACCGGCGGCCGGCCAACCCCGCCAACCTGTCGCAGGTGAACGCATGGGCGGCGCGACCGGACGCCGTGCCGCAGCTCGCCGGCATCGGGCGTGCGACCCGGGTCCCACCGCGCGGGCCGGTGACGGCCGCGCTCGCGACCGTGGCCCGCGACGCGGTCGACCTGTTCGGCAGCCCCCTGTCGGCCAGGGTCCACGAGTGCGCCGCCCCGGACTGCTCGGGGATCTTCCTCGACGCCTCGCGCGCGGGGGGCCGGCGCTGGTGCTCCATGGCCCGCTGCGGGAACCGCACGAAGGTGGCGGCCCACCGGTCCCGGCGGAGTGGGCCGTCCTCCCACCCTGACCCCATGCGCACGGCGACGCCGGTGCCGACCACGAGGAGGAACCCGACGTGAATCCGACTCCGAGCTCCCCTCTCGCCGCCGAGATCCACGAGGGGCTCGACGACGTCGTGGTCGGCGTCACGCGACTCTGCCACATCGACGGGGAGGCCGGGCAGCTCGTCTACCGGGGCCTCGACGCCGCCCGGCTGGCCGAGTCGCAGCCCTACGAGGCCGTCGTGCACCTCCTGCACGAGGGCCGGTTGCCGACGGCCCACGAGCTCGCCGCCTACCGGGCGCGGATGCGCGATGCCGGCCGCCTGACGCCCGCCGAGGGCGACGCCGTGCGCCGCCCCGCCGGGGGCGAGCCGCTCGCGGCCATCCGCACCGGGCTCTCGGCGGTCGCCGCCCTTCGCGGGCTGCGCCCGTGGCTCGATCGCGACCCCACCGAGGTGCGTGCCGAGGCGCTGTCGCTCGGTGCCGCGATGCCGGCGGTCGTCACCACCGTGCACGCCGCTGCCGGGATGCCCCCCGCCGGGCCCGGGGAGGACGATTCGTTCGCCGCCCGCTACCTCTCGGCGATGCGGGGGGCGCCGGCACCGGCGGCCCTGGTCCGCGCCCTCGACCGCTACCTCGTGCTGACCGCCGACCACGGGATGAACGCGTCGACGTTCGTCGCCCGCGCCGTCGCCTCGACCGGCGCCGACGTCGGGTCGTCGCTCGTCGCCGCCCTCGGGGCGCTGTCGGGGCCCCTGCACGGAGGTGCGCCGGGGCCGGTGCTCGACATGCTCGACGCGATCGGCGAGGCCGGCCGGGCCCGCGACTGGCTGGCCCGGCGCGTCCGCGAGGGCGGGCGCATCATGGGCTTCGGGCATCGCGTGTACCGAACCGACGACCCCAGGGCGATGAGCCTGCGCGCCGCCGCCATCCAAGCCGGATACGGCCGCACCGAGCTCGCGCTCGCCGTCGAGGAGGCCGCGCTCGAGGTGCTGGCCGAGATGAAGCCCGGACGCTCGCTTCGCACGAACGTCGAGTTCTGGACCGCGGTGACGCTCGAGGCGTGCGGCATCCCGCGCGCGCTGTTCACCGCGACGTTCGCCGTGAGCCGGACGGCGGGATGGACGGCGCACGTGCTGGAACAGGTCGCCCACAACCGGCTGATGCGTCCGATGGTCGCCTACGTGGGCCCGACCCCGCAACCCCCGCAACCCCCGCGGGCCCCGCGGGCCGCCTGACGCCCGGGCAGCGTCAGCCGCGGAACCGGCGCAGGCGGAGCGAGTTGGTCACCACCGAGACCGACGAGGACGCCATCGCGGCTCCCGCGATGACCGGCGACAGCAGGCCGACGGCCGCCAGCGGGATCATCGCGACGTTGTAGCCGAACGCCCAGCCGAGGTTCTGCTTGATCGTTCGCAGGGTGCGCCGCGACAGCCGGATGGCGGTCACGACGCCCTGCAGGTCGCCCCTGATGAGGGTGACGTCGGACGCCTCGATCGCGACGTCGGTGCCCGTGCCGAGCGCCATCCCGAGGTCCGCCCGGGCCAGGGCCGGCCCGTCGTTGATGCCGTCCCCGACCATCGCCACCACCTTCCCCTCGGCCTGCAGGCGCGCGACCTCGGCGGCCTTCTCCCCCGGCGCCACCTCGGCCAGCACCCGGTCGATCCCCGCCTCGCGGGCGATCGCCTCGGCCGTGACGCGCGCGTCGCCGGTGATCATCGCGACCTCGACGCCCAGGTCGTGCAGCGCGCGGACGGCCTCGCGCGCGCCCGGCTTCAGCGCGTCGGCCACGGCCAGCACGCCGCGGGCCCTGCCGCCCCAGCCCGCCCAGAACACGGTCCGGCCGGCGGCCTCGAGCCGCGCGGCCTCCTCGGCGATCCACCCGGGAACCTCGAGGCCCTCGGCCTCGAGGAACGTCCGCCGGCCGACCAGCACCTCCGCGCCCTCGACCGTGGCGCGCACCCCGCTGCCTGCGACGGCCCGGAACCCCTCGGCCGCGAGCACCGGGACGCCGCGCGAGCGCGCGCCCTCGAGGACGGCGCGCGCGATGGGGTGCTCGCTGCCGTCCTCGGCCGCCGCCGCCCGGGCGAGCGTCGCCTCGTCGCCGGCGACCTCCTCCAGCCGCATGCGCCCCTCGGTCAGCGTGCCGGTCTTGTCGAAGACCACGACGCCGATCGCGCGCGAGCGCTCCAGCACCTCGCCGCCGCGGATCAGCACGCCGAGCTGCGCGCCGCGGCCGGTTCCGACCATGATCGCGGCCGGCGTCGCGAGCCCCATCGCGCACGGGCATGCGATCACGACCACGGCCACGGCGGGGATCAGCGCCTCCCGCACGTTGCCGGTCGCCAGCATCCACCCGACGAACGTCACCGTGGCGAGCCCGATCACGACCGGGACGAACACCGCAGCGATGCGATCGGCCAGGCGCTGGATCGGCGCCTTGGCGGTCTGCGCCTCGGCCACGAGCCTCACGATCTGGGCGAGCGCGGTGTCGGCGCCGACCCGCGTCGCGCGGACCACCAGCGCCCCGTCGACAACGAGGGTCGCCCCCGCGACGTCGTCGCCGGGACCCCGCTCGACCGGCACCGACTCGCCGGTCAGCATCGACTCGTCGACGGCCGAGGCGCCCTCGACCACCACCCCATCGGCCGGGATCTTCTCGCCGGGACGCACCCGCACGAGGTCGCCGACCACCACCGCGTGGACGGGGACGACGACCTCCGCGCCGTCGCGCAGCACCCGCGCCTCGCGCGCCCCCATCTCGAGGAGCCTGCGTATGGCCTCCGAGGCCCGACCCTTGGCCCGCGCCTCCAGGTACTTGCCGAGCAGGATGAACCCGATGACGAACCCGCTGATCTCGAAGTACAGGTCGCCACCGGAGAACAGGCTCCACAGCGAGAACAGGTACGCCGTGAGCGTCCCGAGCGCCACCAGCGTGTCCATGTTCGAGGTGCGGTGGCGCGCCTGTGCCCATGCGCCCCGCAGGAACGGCCAGCCGGCGACGAACTGGACCGGGCTGGTCAGCGCGAACTCGGTCCACCGCGCCCACGGGGCCGCGCCGCCGATGATCTCGACGGCCATCACGGCGGCCATCAGCGGCCACGCCAGCAGCAGGCGCGCGACCCACGCGCGCTCCTGCGTACGTGCGACCTCGGCCTCGTCGACATGGATCGAGAGGTCGTACCCGCGGCTCCGCACGGCCTCGCGCAGGGTCTCGAACGGCGCCGCGCCGGGCGCCAGGCGCACCGTCGCCTGGTTCGTCGCGAGGTTGACGACCGCCTCGATGACGCCGTCCTGCTTCTTCAGCGCCTTCTCGACGCGCGCCACGCACGAGGCGCACGTCATGCCCACGACGTCCAGGGCGAGCTCGCGCTCGCCCTCCGTCGGCGGCGCCTGCGCCATGCCGCTCACCTCCCCGCGAATCGCGCGACGGCGGCGACCAGCTCCTCGATCTTCTGGTCGCCCTCGTGCTGCTCGATGCTCTCGCGCACGCAGTGCCGCACGTGATCGTCCAGCAACCCGAGGCCGACGGCCCGGAGCGCCGCGACGACCGAGTTCACCTGCGTGAGGATGTCGATGCAGTACTGGTCCTCGTCGACCATCCGCTGCAGGCCCCGAACCTGCCCCTCGATGCGTCGCAGGCGCGCCCGCAGGTCGTCCTTCTTCATCGCGTACCCGTACACGGCGCCCTCCGGTTCATACCCTACTGGGGTACAGGATAATCCTGGAGCGCGGTGACGACGTGCGGATCAGATCCGAGGCCACCCTGGCCCAAGCAGGCCGAAGGGTGGGCGTCCCCCCGCCCGAGGCCGTTCGGGGTGGCTCCGCCGCTAGCTCGAAGACCCTCCGGCCAGGTAGCTCTCGGGGTCCTCCATGAAGTCCACCCGGCACCCGTGCGCGCAGAAGTAGTAGGTCGTGCCCGCGTACTCGTAGGAGCCGCCGGGGGGATTCTCGGTGTCGACCTCCATCGCGCAGACCGGATCGATCGCCGTCGCCATCCGCCTCATCTCCTTCCGTGACGCCTCGCGGCACCGCCCGGCCCGTGTCCGAGCGACCCGGCGCGGTACAGTCGTGGCGGCCATGTCCCGGCCACCGCGGACCGCGGGCCGGGCGGTCCCGCCACCCGACGATGCCGACGACACGCTCCGAACGCGGACGAGGCCGGAACGACTTCGGCGCGATTGTCCGGCGCGCCCTCTCCAGGCGTCAACCGCGACACCGGGGTGCCTCTGCCGCTGGCCGGACCCTGGCGCTCGCGGCCGCGTCGGCCCTGACGCTCGCCGCCTGCTCGACCACGAGGACGGTGACGCGGGAGGTCGTGACCGCCGGTCTCCCGCCGGCGCCACCGACCCCGTCCGCCGTGCAGCCATCCGACTCCCCGCCGACGGTCTGGGTGGCGGGGACGCTCGTGCGGGTCGGCAGCGGGAGCATCCTGCTGCGTGAGGCGGCGGGCCCGGAGGTCGCGATGCAGCGGCTCGCGGAGGGAGCAACCGCGTTCTACCGTATCGCCGGCGACAGCTGGCAGGCCCTGCCGCGCGATGCGGCGGTCAGCGCCGGAACCCGGGCGTGCGTGCAGACGCTGATGGCCGGAGGGCGCCTGCTTGCGCTGCGCGTGTTCCTGGGCGCGGGATGCGGGCCGGCGTGAGCGCAGGCGCAGGCGAAAGGACGGAGATGCACGAGGCGGACAGGCACAGGATCGCCGGGGTCGCGGCCGCCGGGTTCGGGATGGGGGCCCGACCGTGAGCGACTATGGCCCGGAGTCCCGGTACCGCGGAGCCCGCCGGGGGGTCGACACCGTCTACCTCGGCCAGTACACGCGAGCGCACGCGAACGAGATCGCCGGTGAGCTCGAGCGCGCCGGGATCGTGTGGTGGTACAAGGATCCCGGCTACCTCAGCCGCCTCTGGGAGTGGGGCGTCCGGCTCTTCGTCGACCGGGAGCGCCTGCAGGAGGCGCGGGAGATCGCGCGGCGGGTCTTGGAGGGCGGCGGGCCCACCGCCCCGCCCGACGCCGGATAGCCCGAAGCCCGATCAGGCCGCCTTCTTGCTCCGGCGCTTGCCGCGCACCAGGTAGTAGCGAACCGGCTCGTGCTGCCAGCACCGCGGGGACTTGTTGTAGATGGAGAGCTTGGTGGTGCAGCCCTCCTCGGCACACACGCGGCCGGTGCCCCACGTGCGGTTGGCGCGCGGGAGCGGCCGGACCGGCGCCCCGCGCAAGCTGAGGGGATCCTCCATCATGCAGCGCGCCTTTCGTCGAGGGGATGCCCGGGGTTCCGTCCCGGGGCGCCGCCGTCGGGGGCTCGGTCGAGCCAGGCGAGCCGCTGGTGAAAGTCGAGCACATCGTCCCACGTGATGCTCGGGCCGGCGTGCGGCTCGAGGAGCTCGAAGGGCGCCGGGCCAGTGTCGGCACCGACGCCGGCGCGCGCGAGGACCTCGACGTCCTGGCCGGCGAGCGGCCCGAAGTTCGGCCGTCCGCAGCGCGGACACGCGAACTCGAACAGCGCCTCCCCGGCGGAGGCCACGTGCACCCGCAGCGCGCCGGGCCCGACCACGAGGGGTCCGCACCAGGCGCACCGCGCCTCGACGCGCACCCGCGACTCACGGCTTCCGGTCCCCACGACCACCGCCCCCAACGACAGCTTCGTCACCCACTACGAACCAGGGGGACGCACCCGATCTTCCCAAGAGATGTGAAGCAGGAGTTGCGGAGTCGTGGCGGCGCCGCGAAGCTCAGGAGGGAGGCTGGAGGGGAACCGCCGCCTCGCCCAGCGCGCCCTCGACGGCGATGCGGGCCGCATCCTCGCGCGACATCCCATCGCGGGTGAGCCCGACGTAGCGGGTGCCGGCGACGAACCCTGCCCGGAAGGCCAGCGGCCAGCCCTCGACGGCCGCCGGGGCACCGTCGCCGGAGACGTCCTCGGGGTCGGCCATGAGCCGCCCGACGAGCCAGTCGACGAGGGCGTCGACGCTCTCGGGGAAGTCCGCCGCCGGGCCCGTCGTCGCAGCGTCGACCGACTCGACGCCCGGCGGCCGGCCGAAAGGCTCGGGTCGCTGCACGGCTCCCTCCTCTCGGATCGCCCGGGAAGGCGGTGGAACGACGGTACCACGGGGTCGGCCGCGACGGCGACCCCGTCACCCGTTCACGGGGCCTGGGGGCGGGGCGGCTCCTCGTGCTCGGGCAGGGCCCCCGGCACGGCACTCGGG
>JAJYHN010000064.1 GCA_021784765.1 Actinomycetes bacterium | reverse complement strand
GATCCAGTTAGTGAACCACTGGCTCTACGTTGACGGCCGGTGGGTGTTCGACCTCGTGCTCAGCAACCCGGACGCCGCCAGGCTCTACCGCCTTCCCTTCCGGCGGTATGCGGCCGCCATCGGCTGCGCCGGCTGACGAAGGACGGCGGGCCCGAGCGGCGCGCGCGTCGCCCGACGGGTGCAGATGAGATCGAGGCCCGAGCCTACGGCGAAGAGGTGATCGCTGGCGAGGGGGTCCCGATCGAGTTCGGCGGGAAGGCGAAGCCCGGATGGAAGGGGCTGACGGCGACCCAGTCACATGTGAAGCCGCGTGGAAACGAATGGATGCTCGCCGGGCTCGCTGCCCCAGCAGGGGTGATGTCAAGAATGGCGTTCGACGGGACCGCGGGGCACGGCGGGGGACTCGGCCCCACGTGATCCTCGAGCCAGAAACCGGCAACTTGTCCCGGCCCAAGGGTGATGACCTCCGACGGATTGCCTGAGCCCAGCGCGTCATCGCTGGCGAAGTCGCTCACCTGCATCGCGATGGGAGCGCCCGCCGCGTCATGGACGCTCATCGTCGGGAAGCCCTCCACCGTGCAGGCGCTCGCCCCGACGTTCTTCAGTCCCATCACCCAGAGGGCCGCAAAGCTCAGTCCTGGCAGGGGCTCCGCAAGCACCTGGAGGCTGGACCCCGAGCACACGGGAGCGGGCACGCTCGGGGGCGTGGGGGTTGGGGAGAGGGTTGGGCCCGGGATCGGAGAGGAACTCACCGCCTGGGCCAGGCGGCCACAGGCCGCCCCGGCGAGCGAGAGCGCGAGCAGGAGCGCGAGACCCTGCGATCGCTGCCTCATGCGAGTCCCCTCCGTCCCTGTTCGCCCGCCTGGGCGAGGCCGAGCGGGGCCGTCCGCTCCCTTCTGGCCCATTCTGCTCCCGTCCATCCGCTCTGTCCGGGCCTGGTCCCGGTTCCGGCGGTTTCCCGATCCTTGCCCTGCCTCCTTTACCGCCGCGTTGACGAGGGAATCTGGCCGCTCCTACACTCAACCTGCCCGGCGGCGTCCGCCGTCCGTTCGCGACCCGGAAATCCCAACCGCCCGGTCGTCGGCGGCGAATCACCACGCGCCGGCAAGGAAGGAGTGACGGAGATCGACACGCAGGACGTCAAGGCGCCGCAGGCCGACCTCAGCCCGGAAGAGCTGGTCCAGGCCATGGAAGCGAGCCTGAAGGACTTCAACGACGGTGACCTCGTCGAGGGGACCATCGTCAAGATCGACCGCGACGAGGTGCTGCTGGACATCGGCTACAAGTCCGAGGGGGTCATCCCCGCGAAGGAGCTGTCCATCCGGCACGACGTCGACCCCTCGGAGGTCGTCGAGATCGGCGACCACATCGAGGCCCTCGTGCTCCAGAAGGAGGACAAGGAGGGCCGCCTGATCCTCTCGAAGAAGCGCGCGCAGTACGAGCGCGCGTGGATCAAGATCGAGCAGACGATGACGTCCGGCCAGACCATCAAGGGCCCGGTCATCGAGGTCGTCAAGGGCGGCCTGATCCTCGACATCGGCCTGCGGGGATTCCTTCCGGCGTCGCTGGTCGAGCTCCGCCGCGTTCGCGACCTCCATCCCTACGTCGGCCAGGAGCTCGAGGCGAAGATCATCGAGCTCGACCGCAATCGCAACAACGTCGTGCTGTCGCGCCGCGCCTTCCTGGAGGAGTCGCAGAGCGAGGGCCGCAAGTCGTTCCTCGAGGGACTGAAGAAGGGTGAGCGGCGCACCGGCTCGATCAGCTCGATCGTGAACTTCGGCGTGTTCGTGGACCTCGGCGGCGGGGTCGATGGGCTGGTGCACGTCTCCGAGCTGTCGTGGAAGCACGTCGACCACCCGAGCGAGGTCGTCCAGGTCGGCCAGGAGGTCGAGGTCGAGGTGCTCGACGTCGACCTCGAGCGGGAGCGCGTCTCGCTGTCGCTGAAGGCCACCCAGGAGGATCCCTGGCGGGAGTTCGAGCGCAAGTACCAGGCCGGCGAGGTCGTCTCCGGCCAGGTCACCAAGCTCGTGCCGTTCGGCGCGTTCGTCCGGGTCGGCGAGGGCATCGAGGGCCTGGTGCACATCTCCGAGCTGGCGCACGAGCACGTCGAGTCGCCCGACCAGGTCGTCGCGGTGGGCCAGCAGGTCCGCGTCAAGGTCGTGGACGTCGACGTCTCGCGGCGCCGGATCAGCCTGTCGATGAAGCGCGTCGGGACGGACGAGGAGACGGCCGCCTTCGAGCCGGAGATCGAGGCCGAGCCGGGCGTCGAGCCGGGCGTCGTGGAGCCGGGCGTCGAGCCGGGCGTCGTGGAGCCGGCGGAGGCCGCCGAGCCCGTCGTCGAGGCACGGCCGGCCAGCGAGGGTGGGGACGTCTCGCTCGAGGCCATCCTCGAGGACCTGAAGCGGCGCGAGGGCCGCACCGACTGACGGGCGCCTTCCGGCCGTGCTCTTCGTCGGGCTGACCGGCGGGATCGGCTCCGGGAAGTCGACCGTCCTCGACATGCTCGAGTCGCGGGGCGCCGTCTGCATTGACGCCGACGACCTCGCTCGGGAGGCCGTCGCGCCCGGGACTCCCGGCCTCTCCGCGATCGAGCGGCGGTTCGGCCGGGACGTGCTCGCGCCCGGCGGTTCCCTGGACCGCGCCCGGCTGGCGGCGGTGGTGTTCGCGGACGAGACCGCCCGGCGGGACCTCGAGGCGATCGTCCACCCCGAGGTCGCCCGGCTGCTCACCGAGCGCGTCGCATCCCTGCGCGCGACCGAACGGATCGTCGTCTACGCGGTGCCCCTGCTCGTCGAACGAGGGCTCGCGCCGATGTTCGACGTGGTGGTCGCGGTGTCGGCCCCGGAGGACGTGCGCGTGCGGCGCACCGTGGCGCAGCGGGGCGGAACCGACGACGAGGTCCGCGCGCGGATCGCGGCCCAGGCCTCCGACGCCGAACGCGAGGCCGTCGCCCAGGAGGTCCTGCGCAACGACGGCTCGCGGGAGGACCTCGTGCGGCAGGTCGACGCCCTGTGGAAGCGCCTGCGGGCCCGTATGATCGAGCCTCGGTGAGCACCCGGGCAGTCTTCTTCGACGCCGGCGAGACGCTGGTCCACCCGCATCCGTCGTTCCCGGACCTGTTCGCGCGCGTCCTGGCGGACGAGGGGCATCCGGTCGAGCCGGCCCTCATCCGGGACGGGCTGCGTGTGGTCTTCGACGGCTTCGCGCGGGCGGCGGAGGCCGGCGACCGCTGGACCACGTCTGCCGAACGTTCGAGGGCGTTCTGGCTGTCGGTCTACCGGGCGTTCCTTGCCCGCGTCGGGGTCGACGACGGCACCGGGCTGCCCGAGCGGCTGTACGCGGAGTTCACCGACCTCGCGAACTACCGGGCGTTCGACGACGTGGTGCCGGTGCTGACGCGCCTGCGTGACGCCGGGCTGGCGCTCGGGCTGATCTCGAACTTCGAGGAGTGGCTGGAACGGCTGCTGGAGCAGCTGGCGCTGACGCCGTTCTTCGCCGTGCGGGTCATCTCGGGGATCGAGGGGCTCGAGAAGCCCGACCCGCGGATCTTCCAGCTCGCCCTCGATCGGGCGGGCGTGGCGGCCGCGGAGGCCGTCTACGTCGGGGACAACCCGATGTTCGACACCGAGCCGGCCGAGGCGCTCGGGATGCGCGGGGTGCTGATCGACCGGCGCGGGCGCTTCCCCGACTTCTCGGGCACGCGCCTGTCGACCCTCGCCGACCTGCCGGCGGCCATCGGCCTCGGAGACTGAGGCCGTGGCGGGAGAGCGACCGAGCGGGGCGCCGCCCGAGCGCGAGTTCACCGTCGAGCAGGCCGACGCCATGCTGCCCGAGCTCCGATGGCTGCTCGGCGAGATCCGGGATGCTCGGCGGGTGGTGCTCGCAGAGAGCGGGCCGGTTCGGCGGGCCGCTGCGTCGAACGGCGGGGGGGCGGCCGCGATCCGTGTCCACGAGGCGCTCGGCGCGATCCGTCGAGGCGTCGAGGCGGTGGCCGGGCACGGCGTGCTGCTGCGCGACGCCGACATGGGCCTGGTCGACTTCCCCTCGCGCCGCGACGGCCGGCCGGCCTTCCTCTGCTGGCACATGGGGGAGGAACGGGTCGCGCACTGGCACGGTCCGGAGTCGAGCTTCCTGTCGCGGCGCCCGCTGGACGAGGGGCCGTAGCGCTGGCCGGGACCGGCGATCTTGTCGTGGCCCGAGGGGCCCTGGGAGACTGGCCGTCGATGGGGACCGGGGCACGTACGGCGATCGAGGTTCGGGGCCTCCGCAAGTCCTACGGCGAGGTGGAGGCCGTTCGGGGCATCGACCTCTCGGTGGCCGAGGGCGAGGTCTTCGCCCTGCTCGGCCCGAACGGGGCCGGAAAGACCACCACGGTCGAGATCCTGGAGGGGCACCGGCCGCGGACGGCGGGGGAGGTGTCGGTGCTCGGGTTCGACCCGGTCCGCGGCGGGAGTGCCTACCGGGAGCGGATCGGGATCGTGCTGCAGAGCTGCGGGATCGACAGCGAGCTCACCGTGCGGGAGGTGCTCGATCTCTACCGCGCCTTCTATCCGCATCCCCGGCGGACCGACGAGGTGATCGAGCTGGTCGGGCTCGGCGAGAAGCGGGAGGCGCGGACCAAGACCCTGTCGGGCGGGCAGCGGCGGCGCCTGGACCTCGCACTCGGCATCGTCGGCGACCCGGATCTGGTCTTCCTGGACGAGCCGACCACCGGCTTCGACCCATCGGCCCGCCGGCGATCGTGGGAGCTCGTCTCGAACCTCCGGTCGCTCGGCAAGACGATCCTGCTGACCACGCACTACATGGACGAGGCGCAGCACCTGGCCGACCGGGTGGCGGTCATCGCCGGCGGTGAGATCGTCGCCGAGGGAACCCCCGAGACGCTCGGCGGCCGCGACACGGCGGCCGCGATCGTGCGGTTCCGGCTCCCGGAGGCCGCCCTGGAGGCCGACCTGCCGGCGGCGGTCCGCGGCGGGATCGTGCCGGACGGTGGCCTGCTCACGGTCCGGACCGAGGACCCGACCGCGCTTCTCCACGCGCTGACGGGCTGGGCCGTCGGGAGGGGGCATGCCCTCGAGGCCCTCACGGTCGAGCGCCCGACGCTCGAGGACGTCTACCTGCGGCTGACGGGCCACCGTTCCGAGGAGGGCGGGGATGACTGAGGCGCGGCGCACGCCCCTCACGGTCCTGCTGGTGCGGCAGGTTCGCTACCAGGTGCGGACGTTCCGCCGCAATCCCGTCGCGGCGTTCTTCACGTTCTTCTTCCCGCTGATCTTCCTGGTGCTGTTCGACGCGCTGCAGGGCAACCACCACGTGACGTTCGCCGGGCAGACGGTGGCCTTCTCGCAGTTCTTCACGCCCGCGATCGCCGTGTTCGCGCTGGTGACCTCCTGTTACACGAACCTCGTGATGACCACCTCGATGGCCCGCGACGAGGGGATCCTGAAGCGCGTCCGCGGGACGCCGCTGCCGGCGTGGGTCTACATGGCGGGGCGGGTCGGCGCCACGGTCTGGGTGGGACTGATGTCGGTGGCGATCATGTTCGTGATCGGGGTCGCCGCCTACGGGGTCCGGCTGTACCCGCACACGCTCCCCGCGGCGATCGTGACCCTGCTCGTGGGGGCGGGGACGTTCGCGGCGCTGGGCCTCGCGGTGACTGGCCTCGTGCCGAACTCCGAGGCCGCCCCCGCCGTCGCGAACTTCACGATCCTGCCCCTGACGTTCGTGTCCGGCGTGTTCTTCCCCGTGGGCTCGGGGCCGACGTGGCTGCAGGACTTCGGGAAGGTCTTCCCGCTCGAGCACTTCGTGAACGCCTTCGGCTACGCGTTCACCCCGGGTGTCGCCGGGGCGGGGTTCCAGGGGAAGGACCTGCTGGTCATGGCCGTCTGGGGCGTCGCTGGGATGGTGGTGGCCAGCCGGTTCTTCACCTGGGAACCCCGCGCGGTGGGGGGCCGGCGCGCCCGGGGCGCGGCCCGGGGTCGCCGCCACGGCCGGGCCGGGACGGCGGCCGCCAGGTCGGAGGACTGACCGTTTCGTCGTCTCGCCCGGCGTGCCCGCTGTGCTAGATTCCGGCGGTGGCCGAGGTGTGCGAGCATCGGGCCCAGCGGGCGTCGATCGAACCGAGGGGGAGTGCCCCATGCGCAGGATGCTGATCGCCCTTGCCGTCACCGTGCTCGGACTGGCGGCCTGCGGAACGACGACCACCCCCGGGGCGAGCCCCAGCCCGAGCGGGACCGCGACGGCCGCCTGCACCCCCTCGACCCTGCATCTGTACCAGCCGGGCCAGCTGACGGTCGCCACGGACAGCCCCGCCTACTCGCCGTGGTTCGTGAACAACAACCCGTCGAACGGCAAGGGCTACGAGAGCGCCGTCGCCTACGCGATCGCGCAGGAGCTCGGGTTCACCACGAGCCAGGTGAAGTGGGTCGTGGAGCCGTTCGACAGCTCCTACGCGCCCGGGCCGAAGAAGTTCGACTTCGACATCAACGAGATCTCGGCGACGTCCCAGCGTGAGCAGGCCGTCACCTTCAGCGACAGCTACTACGACACGACCCAGGCGCTGGTGGCGCTGAAGAGCAACGCGATCGTCGCGCATCACTCGCCGGCGGATCTCCCGAAGTACCTGTACGGCGACCAGATCGGGACCACCAGCCTCGCCTACATCCAGCAGTACCTCAAGCCGACGAAGACGCCGGCCGTCTTCGACACCCTGAACGACGTCAAGGCGGCGCTCGACGCTCACAGGATCGACGCGTTCGTGACCGACACGCCCACGGCGCAGTACATCAGCTCGTCCGAGATCCCGGGGTCGACGGTGCTCGGGCAGTTCCCCAGCACCGGCGAGCACTATGGGCTGCTGTTCGAGAAGGGAAACCCGCTCGTGGGCTGCGTCGACCAGGCGATCGCAAAGCTGAAGGCGAATGGCACGCTCGCGCGGCTGCAGCAGCAGTGGCTCGGGATCTACAACGAGATCCCGACGATCCAGCCATAGCGTCGGCGCGCCGGGTCGGTGAGTTCGGAGGGAGGGCTCGACCAGACCCCGTTCATGGTGTCCGGCGGGCCCGCCCCCGGAAGCCTCGGGGGCGGTGATCGGCGGTCGCACGTGCTGGGCGGGGGGCGGGCCGTCGTCGTGTCGACGGTCAGCACGATCGTGTTCTTCGGGCTCATCGCGGCGGCGTTCCTGTTCGCCCCCGGGAGCGCGCAGGTGCGCCAGGAGTTCTTCAACCTGCACGACATGAAGGTCGCCCTCGTCGGCGACCCGAGCCACGGGGTCTTCTCGGTCGGCGAGGCGTTCCTTCGCAACATCGAGATGTTCCTGATCGGCGAGGTGTTGATCCTGGCCCTCGCGCTGCTGATCGCGGTGGTCCGGCAGCTCCGGGGACCGGTGTTCTTCCCGTTGCGGCTGGTGGCGATCGCCTACACGGACTTCTTCCGCGGCGTCCCCCTCATCCTGGTCATCTACACGATCGGGTTCGGCATCCCGGCGCTCGGCCTCCGGGTCGTGTCCACGCAGTCGGCCGAGGTCTACGGCCTGGCCGCCCTGGTGCTCTCGTACTCGGCGTACGTTTCGGAGGTCTATCGGGCGGGGATCGAGTCCGTCCACGAGAGCCAGACCGCGGCAGCCCGCTCGCTCGGGCTGTCGCAATGGCAGGCGCTGCGGTTCGTGGTGCTGCCGCAGGCGGTGCGGCGGGTGATCCCGCCGCTGCTCAACGACTTCATCAGCCTGCAGAAGGACACCGCGCTCGTGGCCATCCTCGGCACCGTCATCGAGGCGAACCGGGCCGCGCAGATCTACAGCTCGTACGCGTTCAACTACTCGAGCTTCGTGCTGGCCGCCCTCATGTTTCTCGTGCTGACGGTGCCGCTCGCGCGGTTCACCGACCATCTGATCGCGCGCGACCGCCGGCGCCGTCAGGCCGGGGGCGGTCGATGATCGGCGCCGAGCGCGTGGGGGCTGCGGCGGCCGAGCCCTCGGAGGCGATCCGGCTCGAGGGCGTCCGGAAGGCCTTCGGGGGCGACGAGGTCCTGCGGGGCATCGACCTGTCGGTCGCCACGCACGAGGTCATCTGCCTGATCGGCGCGTCCGGGTCGGGGAAGTCGACGATGCTTCGCTGCGTCAACCTGCTGGAGCCCGTCGACGGCGGTCGGATCCTGCTGTGGGGAGAGGACATCACGTCGCCGGCCGTCGACGTCAACGCCGTGCGGCGACAGATCGGGATCGTGTTCCAGTCGTTCAACCTGTTCCCGCACATGAGCGTGCTGCGAAACGTGACCCTCGCGCCGATCAGGGTCCTTCGCATGTCGCGCCGCGAGGCGGACGTGCGGGCGGACGAGCTGCTCGGCCGCTTCGGACTGGCCGACAAGCGGGACGACTACCCCGACCGGCTGTCGGGAGGCCAGCAGCAGCGGGTGGCGATCGTGCGGGCCCTTGCGATGCAGCCGCGGATCATGCTGCTGGACGAGGTGACCTCGGCCCTCGACCCGGAGCTCGTCGCGGAGGTGCTGAACGTGATCCGCGAGCTCGCGCAGGCCGGCATGACCATGCTGATCGCGACCCACGAGATGGGATTCGCCCGCGATATCGCGAGCCGCGTCTGCTTCCTGGATCAGGGGGTGATCCTCGAGCAGGGGCCGCCGCAGCGGATCTTCACCGAGCCCCGCGAGGAGCGGACCCGGCGTTTCCTGCAGAGCATCATCGAGGCCGGGCGGATGTAGGCGGGGCCGGCGGGCGCCGGGCGTCGGTCAGGAACCGTCCGGCGCGGGCTCGCCGCCGCCCGAGCGGAGCTCCAGGGTGCGGCCGGGATCGGGGTCGACCTCCGCCACGACCTCGGCCCCGGGCGCATGCGACCCGGCGGCCAGCGCACGGGCGAGCCGCCGGCGGACGGCTGCCTCGGCCTGGTCCCGGCGGGACGGCCAGACCTCGGCGCCCACGGTCACCAGGACGTCGCCGGTGGTGGTCGGCTCGACCCCGACCACGCTCACGCCGGAGGGGAGCAGCCGCTCCAGGCTCCGGTCGCGCCCGAGCGCCTGGACGACGGCGTCGAGCCTGCGCTCGACCTCCTCGACGTTCGTCCCGGGCACCTTCACGTCGACGCTGATGCGGCCGCGCCCGCGCGAGCGGTTCGCCACGTACTGGATCGTGCCGTTCCCGATCGAGGACAGGGTGCCGTCGGCCGCCCGGACGGCCGTGTACCGCAGGGTCATCACCTCGACCTTGCCGCTGATGGCGCCCCCCGGCGCCGTGATGTCGACGGTGTCGCCGACCCGGTACTGGTCCTCGAACAGCGTGAAGAACCCCGACAGGAAGTCGCGCACGATGCTCTGCGCCCCGAACGACAGGGCGACCCCGAGGACGCCGGCGCTCGCGAGCAGCGGCCCGAGGTTCACGCCGAACTCGGACAGGATCATCAGCACGGCCACCGTCCAGACCACGATCCTGGTCGTGTTGGTCATGGCGTGGGCGATGGTGGCCGCGCGCCGCAGGTCCATCTCGACCGTGTGGGCCGGGGAGCCCTCCATCCGGCGCCGGACTCGCCGGACCGCGAGGCCCGCCAGCCACGAGACCGCGACGGCCACAGCCAGGATCACGAGGATCCGGACCCCGCCCGAGCGCACCCAGTCGGGGGAGAACACCCCGTCGGTGATCCTGATCAGCGGGGTGGGGGATGGCTTGACGGCGGCGGCCTGCGACATCTCGCCTGCCACGCTACGGAAGGGTTCCCCGTTCCGGCAACCCGGCGGGCCGGACGGCCCCCGGCGGGCTGTTCCGTCCTGTCGGCGGCGGATGAGAGACTGATCGCGGGATGACCGTCGAGCAGCGCCCGTTTCGGATCGTGGCCGAGCACGCCCCGGCCGGCGACCAGCCGGCAGCCATCGAGGGGCTCGTCGAGGGCGTCGTGGCGGGTGCCCGGTACCAGACGCTGCTCGGAGTCACCGGCACCGGCAAGACGTTCACGATCGCGAACGTCGTCGAGCGCGTGCAGCGGCCAACGCTGGTGATCGCGCCGAACAAGTCGCTCGCAGCCCAGCTCGCGAACGAGTTCCGCGAGCTGTTCCCCGACAACGCGGTCGAGTACTTCGTGAGCTACTACGACTACTACCAGCCCGAGGCGTACGTCCCGCAGACCGACACCTACATCGAGAAGGACAGCTCGATCAACGACGAGATCGACCGGCTGCGCCACTCGGCGACGTCGGCGCTGCTGTCCCGGCGCGACGTGATCATCGTGGCGAGCGTCTCGTGCATCTACGGCCTGGGCTCGCCCGAGGAGTACGAGGGCCAGATCCTGCGGGTCCACAAGGGCGTGCCGTTCGACCGCGACCTCGCGATCCAGCGGCTGGTCGACATCCAGTACGAGCGGAACCAGACGAACCTCACCCGCGGACGATTCCGTGTGCAGGGCGACACGGTCGAGGTCATGCCGGCCTACGAGGAGACGGCCGTCCGCATCGAGTGGTGGGGCGACACCGTCGACCGAATCCTGCGGATGGACCTCATGACCGGCGAGGTGCTGGGTGAGCTTCCCGAGATCACGATCTTCCCGGCGAGCCACTACGTCGCGTCGCAGGAGCGGATGCGGCGGGCGATCGTCTCGATCGAGGCCGAGCTCGCGGAGCGACTGGCGAAGCTCGAGCGCGAGAACAAGCTGCTCGAGGCCCAGCGACTGCGGATGCGCACCAACTACGACCTCGAGATGCTCCGCGAGGTCGGGTTCTGCAGCGGCATCGAGAACTACGCACGTCACATCGACGGCCGCGCGCCGGGGACGCCGCCGTACACGCTGCTCGACTACTTCCCCGACGACTGGCTCTGCGTGATCGACGAGAGCCACGTCGCGGTGCCCCAGCTCGGCGGCATGTACGAGGGGGACATGTCGCGCAAGCGGACGCTCGTCGAGTACGGGTTCCGACTGCCCTCGGCGATGGACAACCGGCCGCTGCGCTTCGAGGAGTTCCAGGAGCGCGTGCAGCAGGTCGTGTTCATGTCGGCGACGCCTGGGCCCTACGAGCTGCGCGTGAGCGAGCGGGTCGTCGAGCAGGTGGTCCGGCCGACGGGCCTGGTCGACCCGCAACTCGAGGTCCGGCCGACCAGGGGGCAGGTGGACGACCTCATCGAGGAGATCCGCCGGCGGACCGAGATGGGCCACCGGGTCCTCGTCACGACCCTCACGAAGAAGATGGCGGAGGACCTGACCGACTACCTGACCGAGCTCGGCCTGCGCGTGCGCTACCTGCACTCCGAGATCGACACCGTGGCGCGGATCGAGATCCTGCGCGACCTTCGGCTCGGCGAGTTCGACGTGCTGGTTGGGATCAATCTGCTGCGCGAGGGGCTGGACCTGCCGGAGGTGTCGCTGGTGGCGATCCTCGACGCGGACAAGGAGGGGTTCCTTCGCAGCGGGACCTCGCTGATCCAGACGATCGGGCGGGCGGCGCGCAACGTGGACGGCAAGGTGCTCATGTACGCGGACACGGTCACCGACTCGATGCGGCGGGCGATCTCCGAGACCGAGCGCCGCCGGAAGATCCAGACGGACTACAACCGGGAGCACGGCATCGACCCGCAGACCGTTCGGAAGAAGGTGTCCGACATCCTGCTGGCCCTCGCGGGCGAGCCCGGCCGGAGCGCGCTGACGCCGTCGAGGGGGCGGCGGGGGCGGCGGCGCGAGACCGAGGGCATGCCGCGCGAGGAGCTTGAGCGACTCATCCTGTCCCTCGAGGAGGAGATGCACGAGGCGGCGAAGGAGCTGAAGTTCGAATACGCGGCGCGGCTGCGGGACGAGGTCAAAGACCTCCGCCGCGAGCTGGCCGCGATGCGCGAGGCGGGGGTGCGATAGGCGGGATCGGCATCCGGGTGCCGCTCGGCTGGCTGGGACCGGGGCGGCTCGTCGAGGACGTCGTGGTGGTGCTTCACGGCGGCCGTGTGGCGTTCGCCGGGACGGCCCGCGAGTACGTGGTCGCGCGGGCGGCCGCGGACCCGGATCCGCGCACCGGGAGGGCCGCGCTCGAGCCCGACGAGGTGCTTCGCGTCGACGGGTTCGTGATGCCGGGGGTCGCGGACCGCCACGTCCACATCGGCCTGTCGGACGCGGCGGCCGTCCTGGCCGGGGGCGTGACGTCGGTCCGCGACCTCGGGTGGCCGGCCGATGCGATCTTCCCTCTGGCGGCTGCCTCCGAGGGGCCGTCGTTCGCGGGGGCGCTCGTGCGCGCGACCGGCCCGATCCTCACGTGTCACGGCGGATATCCGACAGCCGCCGCCTGGGCGCCCCCGGGGACCGGCCTGGTCGTGCGAGGCCCCGAGGAGGCGGCCGCGGCGGCGCGGTGGGTCCTCGCCAGGAGCTCCCTCGGCGTGGTGAAGATGGCCATGAACGGCGAGGCGGGGCCGGTCCTGTCCGACGAGGAGCTGGTCGCGATCTGCGACGCCACCCATGCGGCCGGGGCCATCGTGACGGCGCACGTCCAGGGACGGGGGGAGGCCGCCCGGGCGTTCGGGGCCGGGGTCGACGAGTTCGCCCACGCGCCCTGGAGCGAGCGACTGCCCGACGACCTGGTCGGCGCGATGGCGCGGCGGATGCGGATGGTCTCGACCCTCGACATCCATTCCCGTGGCCGCGACACGGCGGAGCTGCGGACCGCCCTGGACAACCTGGCGCGTTTCGCGGCGGCCGGGGGGCCGGTCGTCTACGGGACCGATCTCGGCAACGGGCCCCTCCCGACGGGAATCCACGTCGGCGAGGCCTGGCACTTGCTGCGCGCCGGGCTCCCGCACGAACGGATCCTGCAGGCCATGACGTTTCGCCCGCTGGCGCCGGGCGAGCCGGGGGACGTCGTGGTGCTGGAGGGCAGCCCGCTCGAGGATCTGAACGCCCTCTCTCGGCCGGCGGCCGTCTTCCGCGGAGGTCGCCGGACGAGGTGACGGGGCCCGTGGCGGCGGCGGAGGGGGTCGGGAGCATGGCGGCAGGGATGCAGGGGGGCTGGGCCGGGCAGCAGGGCCAGACCGAGGTCCGAAGGCGGCGCTTCCCGTGACGACCGCGTTCGAGTTCCCCGGGCCTCGGGCATGTGGGAGCGGGCCGGCCGGGCCCGCCGGCGGTGGATGGGGAGGGCGCTGAGCCAGTGAGCGGCGGAGCCCCGGACGGGGGCGGCGAGGCTTCGATCCGGAGTGCCCGTCCGGACGAGCGCGCACGTGCCGAGGCGCTGGATGCGGCTGACGAACTCGCCGCGTTCCGCGACCGGTTCGTGGTGGCGGATCCGACCCTCGTCTACCTGGATGGGAACTCGCTCGGACGGCTGCCGCGTGCAACCGTGGCGCGGCTCCGGGGCGTGGTCGAGGAGGAGTGGGGCGAGCGCCTGATCCGCTCGTGGGGGGAACGGTGGGCCGACCTGCCGACCCGGCTCGGAGACCTGATCGGGACCGGGCTGCTCGGTGCCCGACCGGGCGAGGTGGTGGTCTCGGACTCCACGACCGTGAACCTCTACAAGCTGTGCGTCGCGGCGCTCGATGCCCGCCCGGGCCGGGCGGCGATCGTCACCGACCGCGACAACTTCCCCACCGACCGCTACGTCGTGGAGGGGATCGCCGCCGCCCGGGGGATGACCGTGCGGTGGATCGAGGCGGACCCCATCGAGGGGCCGCGCCCCGCCGATGTCGAGGCGGTCCTCGACGACGCCGTCGCGCTGGTCACGCTGTCGCACGTGGCCTACCGGACGGCGGCCGTCGCCGACATGGGCGCTATCACCGCCGCCGCGCACCGCGCCGGCGCCCTCGCGCTCTGGGACCTGTCGCACGCGGCCGGGTCGATCCCGGTCGACCTCGGCCGCGACGGCGCGGATCTCGCGGTCGGGTGCACGTACAAGTATCTGAACGGCGGCCCCGGGGCGCCGGCGTTCCTCTACGTCCGCGGCGAGCTCCAGAGGGAGCTCCGCCAGCCGGTCTGGGGCTGGTGGGGAAGGGACGACATGTTCGAGATGGAGCAGGGCTACCGGCCGGTCGATGGGATTCGATCGTTCCTGGTCGGCACCCCGCCGGTCGTGTCGATGGCGGCCGTCGAAGAGGGCGTCGCGATGGTCCTCGAGGCCGGCATCGAACGGCTCCGCACGAAGGGGGTCGCGCTCACCGAGTACGCCGTCGCGCTGCACGACGCCTGGCTCGCACCCCTCGGATTCGCGCTCGCGTCGCCGCGGGATCCGGCGCGGCGGGGATCCCACGTCCTGCTGCGCCACCCTGAGGCGCGCAGGCTCTCCGGCGAGCTCGCGGCGCACGGCGTCGTCCCCGACTTCCGGCAGCCGACCGGCATCCGCGTCGGCCTCGCGCCGCTCACGACGCGGTTCGTGGACGTCCACGACGGTCTGCGGACGCTCGCCGAGCTGGCCGGAGGCTGACGCCGCCCGTCATGGCCACTCGGCGTCGGCCTCCAGCAGGTCGCGGGCCGAGAGCATCCCGACCAGGCGGCCGCCGTCGAGGACCGGCAGGTGCCGGGCCCCGATCTCCAGCATCGCCCGGGCCGCGTCCGAGACCTCGGCGTCGGGCGCGATCGTGACCGGGCGGGGAGTCATGCACTCGGCCACCGCCGTCGTCGTCGGATCGCGCTCGTCGGCGACTGCCTGCACGACGTCCCGCTCGGTCAGGATGCCGACGAGCTCACCACCCTCCAGCACCGGGAGGGCGCTGACCTCGTTGAACGTCATCCGGCTCGCCGCCTCTGCGAGGCTCTCATCGGCGGAGACCGCGACGACCTCACGGCGAAAGAGCTGGTCGATCCGCATCGAGCATCCCCCCTCCGAGCGGGCGCCATCGTCCCGAGCATCGACCCACGCCGGGCGGCGGCGCGTGCCCGTTGGTCCCGGCGCCGGCGGGACCCCTCGCCTGCGCCGGCACCCGTCGGCCGCGGTCGCGCACCGTCGACCGTCGCGGGTGCCGCCCCCGGCGGGTCGCCCCCCGGGCCTCCGCGCGCCCCCGATACAATTCGATCCGTGGGTACCGACCGACTCGTCATCCACGGTGCCCGTGAACACAACCTCAAGAACGTGACGCTGGACCTTCCCCGCGGCAAGCTGATCGTGTTCACGGGCCTGTCCGGCTCGGGCAAGAGCTCGCTGGCGTTCGACACCATCTACGCAGAGGGCCAGCGGCGCTACGTCGAGTCGCTGTCCTCGTACGCCCGGCAGTTCCTGGGGCAGATGGAGAAGCCCGACGTCGACTTCATCGAGGGGCTCTCTCCGGCCATCTCGATCGACCAGAAGTCGACATCGCGCAACCCGCGGTCCACGGTCGGGACGATCACCGAGATCTATGACTACCTGCGGGTGCTCTACGCGCGGATCGGCCACCCGCACTGTCCCCGCTGTGGCCGTCCGGTCGGGCGCCAGACCCCCGATCAGATCATCGACCAGGTCATGGAGCTCGACGAGGGAACGCGGTTCCAGGTGCTGGCGCCGATCGTGAAGGGTCGCAAGGGCGAGTACGAGAAGCTGCTGTCCGACCTGGCCCGCCGGGGCTTCGCCCGCGCCCGCATCGACGGCGAGGTCCGGGAGCTGACCGGCGAGATCCGGCTCGACCGCTACTTCAAGCACACGATCGAGGTCGTCGTCGACCGTCTGGTGGCCAAGCCCGACATCCGCCGGCGGGTCGCCGACTCGGTCGAGACGGCCCTGCAGCTGGCTGAGGGGGTCGTCGCGATCGCGGTCCAGGCTCCGGACGGAACCGAGGACGTGGCGACGTACAGCCAGGCCTTCGCCTGCCCCCACTGCGGGATCTCGTTCGACGAGCTCGCACCCCGCAACTTCTCGTTCAACTCCCCCTACGGAGCGTGCCCGACGTGCGACGGCCTTGGCACGCGCCTCGAGGTCGACCCCGAGCTGATCGTGCCCGACCCGACGCTCTCGATCGACCAGGGCGCGATCGCCCCCTGGTCGGGTCGCGTCGACGGGTACTGGAACCGGCTGCTCGGGGCCGTCGCCCAGACGGAGGGGTTCTCGACCTCGACGCCCTGGGGCGAGCTGTCACGGGCCGCGCACGAGATCGTCCTGGAGGGCAGCGACCGGCCCGTGCAGGTGACCTACCGCAATCGGTACGGGCGACTCCGGTCGTACACGACGAGCTACGAGGGCGTGCTGCCAAACGTCGAGCGACGCCACTCCGAGGCCGAGAGCGACGCCGCGCGTGAGCGGCTCGAGCAGTACATGCGCGAGGTCGCGTGCCGCGCCTGCAAGGGCGCCAGGCTGAAGCCCGAGACCCTGGCCGTGACCGTCGGCGGGCTGAGCATCTGGGAGCTCACCCGGACGTCGGTGCGCGCCGAGATGGAGTTCCTGCGCGACCTGCAGCTCTCCGAGCGCGAGCGGATGATCGCCGAGCGGGTGCTGAAGGAGATCCGCGCGCGGCTGCAGTTCCTGCTGGACGTCGGCCTCGGCTATCTGACGCTCGACCGGGCGGCCGGGACGCTCGCCGGCGGCGAGGCGCAGCGGATCCGGCTCGCGACCCAGATCGGATCGGGGCTCACCGGGGTCCTGTACGTGCTGGACGAGCCCTCGATCGGGCTGCACCAGCGCGACAACAAGCGGCTGATCGACACGCTGGTTCGGCTGCGGGACCTCGGCAACACGCTGATCGTCGTCGAGCACGACGAGGCGACGATCAGGACCGCCGACCACGTGGTGGACATCGGGCCGGGGGCGGGGGAGCAGGGCGGGGAGATCGTCTACTCGGGGGACCTCGAGGGCCTGCTGGCCTGCGAGGCGTCCCCGACCGGCGCCTACCTCGCGGGCCGCAAGTCGATCCCGGCGCCCGAGGTCCGCCGGAGGCCCGGCGACCGGACCCTGCGGGTCGAGGGCGCGCGGCAGCACAATCTGAAGGACGTCGACCTGGAGATCCCGCTCGGCTCGTTCGTGGCCGTCACCGGGGTCAGCGGGTCGGGGAAGTCCACCCTGGTCGAGGACGTCATGCTGCGAGCGCTGCAGGCGAAGGTCACCCGCTCGCGGGTGGTTCCGGGCAAGCACCGGCGTCTGGTCGGGTGGGAGGAGGTCGACAAGGTCATCGACATCGACCAGTCGCCGATCGGGCGGACCCCTCGCTCGAACCCCGCCACCTACATCGGGGTCTTCGACCACATCCGGACGCTGTTCAGCCAGATGCCCGAGGCCAAGGTCCGCGGCTACAGGCCGGGGCGGTTCTCGTTCAACGTGCGCGGTGGTCGCTGCGAGGCGTGCGCGGGCGACGGGCAGATCAAGATCGAGATGCACTTCCTGCCCGACGTCTACGTCACCTGCGAGGTGTGCAAGGGACGCCGGTACAACCGGGAGACGCTGGAGGTGAAGTACAAGGGTCGGACGATCGCCGACGTCCTCGCGATGAGCATCGACGAGGCCCTGGGGTTCTTCGGCAACATCCCCGTCGTCGCACGGCACCTGCAGACGATCAGCGACGTCGGCCTCGGCTACGTGCGTCTGGGTCAGCCGGCGCCGACGCTGTCAGGCGGCGAGGCGCAGCGCGTGAAGCTCGCCGCGGAGCTGTCGAAGCGCGCGACCGGCAAGACCTTCTACGTGCTGGACGAGCCGACGACGGGCCTGCACTTCGACGACATCCGGAAGCTCCTGGCGGTGCTGGAGCGGCTGGTGGCCGCCGGGAACACCGTGGTCGTCATCGAGCACAACCTCGATGTGGTCAAGACGGCCGACTGGGTGATCGACCTCGGGCCGGAGGGTGGCGAGGAGGGCGGCACGATCGTCGTGGCCGGGACTCCCGAGGAGGTCGCGCGGCACCCGACCTCGCACACCGGCGCCTTCCTGGCGGAGGTTCTCGGGATCCTGCGGGCGGACCCGGCCGGGGCGGCGGAACTCGGCGCGAACCGCGGGCGGTCACGCCGGCGCGCGAACGGGGGCGCAGCCGCGGATGCGAGCGCGGCGGCGAACGCTCCCGAGAGCGCCCGGGCCCGCACCTAGAATTGCCGCGTGAGCTTCCCGCGGCCCGACCCGTCGACGATCCCCGACCACCCGGGGGCCTACCTGTTCCGCGACGCCGACGGCCGGGTCGTCTACGTGGGCAAGGCGCTGTCGCTTCGCCGACGCCTGGCCTCGTACTGGGGGCGACCCCTGCATCCGCGAACCGAGGCCATGACGTCCGCGGCCGTGAGCGTCGAGTGGATTCTCGCCTCGACCGAGGTCGACGCCCTGATGCTCGAGTACAACCTGATCAAGGCGCATCGCCCCCGGTTCAACATCCGATACCGGGACGACAAGTCCTACCCGTTCCTGGCGTTGACGGTCGGCGAGCAGTGGCCTCGGGCGCGCGTGCTGCGGGGGCCGAAGCGCAGGGGCGTCCGGTACTTCGGCCCCTACGGCCACGCCTACGCGATCCGCGAGACGCTCGACGCCCTGACCCGGGTGTTTCCGGTGCGGACCTGCTCGAACGCGTTCTTCGACCAGCGGGCGCGGGCAGGGCGGCCGTGCCTCTACTACGACATCGGGCGCTGCGCCGGGCCGTGCGTCCCGGGACAGACCGGCGCCACCGAGGGAGGCTACCGGGAGCTCGTCGAGCGCCTGGCCGACTTCCTCGAGGGGAACCACCGGCCGGTGCTGGCGCGGCTCGAGGGGGAGATGCGCGACGCCGCGGACGCGCTGGAGTTCGAGCGGGCGGCCAAGCTCCGCGACCAGCTGGCCGCCGCGCGGCGGGCGATCGAGAGCCAGGAGATGGTGCTGCCGCGCGAGGAGGATCTCGACGTGGTGGGCCTCGCCGAGGACGACCTCGAGGCCGCGCTGCAGGTCTTCGTCGTCCGGCGCGGCCGGGTCATGGGCCGGCGCGGCTGGGTCGTCGACAAGGTCGAGGACCTCGACGCACCGTCCCTGCTCTCATCGTTCCTGCGCGAGCTGTACATGGAGCGGGCCGAGGTGCCGCCGCGGATCCTGGTGCCGGCGTGGCCCGCCGACCGGGAGGTCCTGGAGGAGTGGCTGGGCGGCCTGCGCGGGACGCGGGTGCAGGTCGCCGTCCCGGCGCGGGGCGACGGCCGGAAGCTCCTGGAGGTGGTCTCGCGCAACGCCGCCGAGGCGTTCCAGCGGCACAAGCTGAAGCGCGCCTCGGACTTCGGTGCGCGCTCGCGGGCGCTGGCCGAGCTCGGGGAGGCGCTCGGCCTGCCGACGGCGCCCCTGCGGATCGAGTGCTACGACATCTCGAACCTCGGCCCGACCGACAAGGTCGGCTCGATGGTGGTGTTCGAGGACGGCCTCCCGAAGCGCACGGACTACCGGAGGTTCGAGATCAAGGGCGTGGCCGGGCAGGACGATTTCGCCAGCATGGAGGAGGTGCTGGCGCGGCGGTTCGCGCGGCTGCAGGGGGACGGTGGTCCCGAGGGAGCGGCGGCGGAGGGCGAGCGAGCCGCTCCGCGCAGGCGGTTCGCGTATCCGCCGTCGCTGGTCGTGGTGGACGGCGGGCGCGGACAGCTCGGGGTGGCCGAGCGGGTGCTCGCCGATCGGGATCTGGCGATCCCGGTGATCGGGCTGGCCAAGCGCCTTGAGGAGGTCTACCTGCCCGGACAGCCCGAGCCGCTGGTGGTCCCGCGGGGGTCGGAGGCCCTGTTCGTGCTCCAGCACATCCGGGACGAGGCCCACCGATTCGCCATCACCTACCACCGGGCAAAGCGCGAACGGCGCGCCCTGCGCTCGCCGCTGGACGAGATCCCGGGGGTCGGGGAGGCGAGGAAGAAGGCACTGCTGCGCCGGTTCGGTTCGCTGGCGCGCGTGCGCGCCGCGAGCCCCGAGGAGCTGGCCGGGACGCCGGGCATCGGTTCGGTCCTCGCGAGGACGATCTGGGAGCGGCTCCACGGCGCCCCATTGGGGAGGGCCGGGTGAGCGCGGAGCGGGCGCGGCGGCCGCGGACGCCGGGCGCGGCGAAGCCGCCGAAAGTCCCCCCTCTGGGGGCTGGTGCGGCTCGCACCGCGCCGGCCGGGACGCCCGACGTCACGATCATCACGGGCCTGTCCGGCGCGGGCCGGTCGGAGGCGGCGAAGTCGTTCGAGGACCTCGGGTACTTCGTCGTCGACAACCTGCCGCCGGCCCTCATCGGGAAGATGGCCGAGCTCGCGACGGGTGCCGGAGGGCCGTCCCGCGTGGCGATCGTCGCCGACGTTCGGGGCGGGGTCTTCTTCTCCGAGCTGTCCGACGGGCTCGGGGAGCTGAAGCGGCTGGGGGTGCCCTACCGGATCCTGTTCCTGGAAGCGTCCGACGAGGACCTCGTCCGCAGGTTCGAGACGACACGCCGGCGGCACCCGCTGGCGCCGGCGGACCGGGTGGTGGAGGGCATCCGCAAGGAGCGGCTGATGATGGAGTCGCTGAAGGAGGACGCGGACCTCATCCTCGACACCTCGGGACTGTCGCCGCACGACCTGCGCGACCGCATCCGCGAGGTGTTCGCCGAGAGCCCGGCCGACACCTCGCTGCAGGTGTCCATCGTCTCGTTCGGCTTCAAGCACGGCGTCCCGCGCGACGCCGACCTGGTGCTCGACGTGCGATTCCTGCCGAACCCCCACTGGATCGACGCGCTGCGGCCGCTCACCGGCGGTGACCCGCGCGTGCGCGAGTACGTCACGCGACAGCCGTCCTACGCGGACTTCATGGACCGGCTGCGGTCGCTGCTCGACGTGGTCGTACCGGGCTACGTGGAGGAGGGGAAGTCCTACCTCACGATCGCGATCGGCTGCACCGGCGGGCGGCACCGCTCGGTGGTGGTCGCGGGCGAGCTCGCCGAGTACTTCCGCGGGAAGGGGCTGCCGGTGGCCGTTGCCCACCGCGACGTCGACCGCGCCTGAGATCGCGCCGTCCCCCTGGGGGAAGGGGCTAGGATGTCACGGCTCGGCCGCCTCGCCGGGGCGCCAGCCAAGGGGGATCCTTCGAGGGAGGGACGGAGATGGCGGTCAGGGTCGGCATCAACGGGTTCGGGCGGATCGGGAGGAACTTCCTGCGGGCCCTGCGGACGCAGGGCGCCGACGTCGAGATCGTCGCGGTCAACGACATCACCGACGCCGCCACGCTGGCCCACCTCCTCAGGTACGACTCGGTGTTCGGGCGGTTCGACGGCGAGGTCGCCGTGGACGGGGACGCGATCGTGGTCGACGGGGACCCGGTCCGCGTGCTGGCCGAGCGCGACCCCGCGAGCCTGCCGTGGAAGGAGCTCGGCGTCGAGATCGTCGTGGAGTCGACCGGCCGCTTCACCGACCGCGACGGCGCCGCCACGCACCTCGAGGCGGGTGCCCGGAAGGTGGTGATCAGCGCGCCGGCGAAGGGCGAGGACCTGACGGTCGTGCTCGGCGTCAACGACGACCAGTACGACCCCGAGCGTCACCACCTGATCTCGAACGCGTCCTGCACGACGAACTGCGTCGCGCCGATGGCGAAGGTCCTGCGCGACACGTTCGGGATCGAGCGTGGCCTGATGACGACCATCCACGCCTACACGAACGACCAGCAGATCCTCGACCTGCCCCACAAGGACCTGCGCCGGGCCCGCGCCGCCGCCGTGAACATCATCCCGACCTCGACCGGTGCCGCGAAGGCGACCTCGCTGGTGATCCCCGACCTCAAGGGGAAGATGGACGGCATGGCCGTGCGGGTCCCGGTGCCGGATGGCTCGGTGACCGACCTCGTCTGCGTGCTGCCCCGCGAGGTGACCAAGGACGAGGTGAACGCCGCCTACCGGTCCGCGGCGGGAGAGGGTCCGCTTGCAGGCAAGCTCGTCTACACGGAGGACCCGATCGTGTCGAGCGACATCGTCGGGTCGCCGGCCTCGTGCACGTTCGACTCGCTGGCGACCATGGCGATCGGGAGCCTCGTGAAGGTCGTCGGCTGGTACGACAACGAGTGGGGCTACTCGAACCGGCTGGCCGACCTGGTCGAGCTGGTCGCAGCGAAGCTGTGAGCGGCGTGCGCCTGCGGACGATCGAGGACCTGGGCGACCTCGCGGGGCGCCGTGTCCTGGTCCGCTGCGACTTCAACGTCCCCCTGCGAGACGGGGCTGTGGGCGACGACACGCGGATCCGGACCGCGGTGCCCACCCTCCGCGAGCTCCTCGATCGGGGCGCCGCACTGGTCTGCTGCTCGCACCTCGGTCGGCCGAAGGGGGTCGACGAGGCGCTGCGCCTGCGGCCCGTGGCGGCGCGGCTCGGCGAGCTGCTCGGCCTCGAGGTGACCGCGCTGGACGAGGTGACGGGGCCCGCCGCGACGGGCGCCGCGGCCGCCGCCGGGCCCGGCTCGGTGGTGCTGCTGGAGAACCTGCGGTTCGACCCACGAGAGACGAAGAACGACCCAGGGTTCGCCGACGAGCTCGCGGCCCTGGCCGAGGTCTACGTCGACGATGCGTTCGGCGCGGCCCATCGCGCGCACGCGAGCGTCGTGGGGGTTGCCGAGCGCCTCCCCTCCGCGGCCGGGAGGCTGATGGAGCGCGAGGTCGAGGCCCTGACCAGGGTCCGCGACGCGCCCGAGCGACCCTTCGTCGCGATCCTCGGCGGGGCGAAGGTGTCGGACAAGCTCGGCGTGGTGGACGCCCTGGTCGAGCGCGTCGACGCGCTGCTGGTCGGCGGCGCGATGGCGTTCACCTTCATCGCCGCCGCCGGCGGCCGGGTCGGCGCCTCGTTGGTCGAGCCCGAGCGGTTCGACGACGTGCGGGAGGCGATGCAGGAGGCCGACGAACGGGGCGTGGCGCTGGAGCTCCCCTCCGACGTGCTCGCCGCCACCTCGCCGACCGAGGGGGTGGAGGTCCGCACGGTGCCGTCCGGCGAGATCCCCAACGGCCTGATGGGGCTGGACGTCGGGCCGCACACGGTGGGGGCGTTCGGGGTCACGATCTCCCGGGCCCGCACGATCTTCTGGAACGGCCCGATGGGGGTGTTCGAGGTCGAGGCGTTCGCGGGCGGGACCAAGGCCGTCGCCGAGGCCGTCGCCCGCTCGGGCGCGTTCAGCGTGGTCGGCGGCGGGGACAGCGTCGCGGCGCTGGAGGCGATCGGCATGGCCGGCCAGGTCGACCACGCCTCGACGGGCGGCGGGGCGTCGCTCGAGTTCGTCGAGGGGCGGGAGCTGCCGGGCCTCGCCGTCCTGATGCAGGGGGACGGCTGATGCCGGGCCCGGGGCGGCGGCCGATCATCGCGGCGAACTGGAAGATGCACAAGACCCACCTGGAGGCCATCCAGTGGGTCCAGAAGCTCTCCTACCTGATCTCGAACGGCGACGCCGAGCGCGTCGAGGTGGTCGTCTGCCCGCCGTTCACCGCCCTGCGGAGCATCCAGACGCTGATCGACTCGGATCGGCTCTCGTACGGGCTCGGCGCGCAGGACGTGCACCCCGAGGCCCAGGGTGCGTTCACGGGGGAGGTCTCGGCGCCGATGCTCGCGGCGCTGAAGGTCGACTACGTGATCGTGGGGCACTCCGAGCGCCGGCGACTCTTCGGCGAGACCGACGAGGTGGTGGCGCGGAAGGCTCGCGCGGTGCTCCGCGAGGGGATGCTCCCGATCCTCTGCGTCGGCGAGACGCTGGAGGAGCGGGATGCCGGCCGTACCGAGGATGTCGTCGTCCGGCAGGTCCGGGCCGGCCTCGGCGGCCTCGGCCTCTCTCCCGAGCAGGCCGGCCGCGCGGTGGTCGCCTACGAGCCCGTGTGGGCGATCGGCACCGGCCGGAACGCGAGCCCTGCCGACGCCGGGCAGGTCGTCGGGCTGATTCGCGAGACCCTGGGCGGCCTGTTCGGGCCCGATGCGGCCGCGGGCGTGCGCATCCAGTACGGGGGCAGCGTGAAGGCCGGGAACATCCGCGAGTTCATGGCGCATCCCGAGATCGACGGGGCGCTGGTCGGTGGCGCGAGCCTCGACCCGGAGGAGTTCGCGCTGATCGTGAAGTACCGCTGACAGGGCGGCCGCCCCTGGCCGCGGAGGGAACCTCGTGAAGCGACTGCTGTACGTCTGCCTGGATGGGCTCGGCGACGATCCGGTCCCGGAGCTGGACGGTCGCACGCCCCTGGAGGCGGCGGCCACGCCCGTGCTCGATCGGATGGCGGCCGATGGGGCCCTGGGGCTCGTCCACACGGTGGGGGAGGACGTGGCGCCGGAGTCCGACATCGCGGTGTTCGCGATCCTCGGGTACGACCCCCGGCACGAGCATCCGGGCCGCGGCGTGCTGGAGGCGCTCGGCTCGGGCATGGAGTTCCGCGACGGCGACCTCGCCCTGCGCGTGAACTTCGCCACGCAGGGGGGTGGCGAGATCCTCGACCGCCGGGTCGGGCGCGACCTCGGCAGCGACGAGGCCCGGGCGCTGGCCGCAGAGGTGAACGAGAGGGTCCGCCTGCCCGGCGCCACGTTCGAGCTGCTGGCGACCGTGGAGCATCGTGGGGCGCTGGTCATCCGGTCCGAGGAGGGGTCGCTGTCGGCCAACGTCGCGAACACCGATCCCGCCTACCGCAAGGAGGGTGCGCTCGGCGTAGCCCTGGAGACCTTCGAGCCGCGGGTGGCGAGCGCCGAGCCCCTCGACGATGCCGAGGCCACGCGGAGGGCCTCGGAGCTGGTCGACCGGTTCACCGAGGACTCCGCGCGGGTGCTCGACGTCTCCGAGGTGAACGCCCGGCGCCGCGCGGCCGGCCGCCTGCCGGCGAACCTGATCCTCTCCCGGGACGCGGGCGACCACGTCCCGCGGCTGGTGCCGATCAAGGAGCGGTTCGGCCCCGCGTGGGGCTGCTTCGTCGAGATGCCGGTGGAGCGAGGGATCGCCCTCGTGCTCGGGATGGACCCGGTCGACGCCCCGACCGGCGGGGACCGGCGGGCGCGGTACGCGGCCTGGGCGTCGCTGGCGGCCGAGGCGCTGGAGGGCTACGACGCCCTCTACGTCCACATCAAGGGGCCGGACGTGCCGGCGCACGACGGCCGGGCCCTGGACAAGCGTGCGGTGATCGAGGACATCGACGTGGCGTTCTTCGCAGAGGTCGTGCCGCGGATCGACCTGAGGGGGACGGTCGTGGTGGTGACGGCCGACCACTCGACCTCGTGCGTCCGCAAGGCGCACACGGCCGATCCCGTCCCGCTCCTGGTGACCGGTGGGGGAGTCCCGTCCGACGGGGCGCGGAGCTTCGGGGAGCGAGAGGCGAGAGACGGGCGACTCGGCACCCTTCGGGGCGTCGACATCCTCCCGTCGGTCGTGCCGCTGCTGCGGTGACAGGGGGCTGGCGGGGGCGCGCCGACCCGGCAAATCCGAGTGGGCCCCGCTGCCGTATTCACGGAGTGGGTGCGTCGCGGCGAACCGGGGCAAAGGGCCCTCCGCTGCAGGGTAGCTGGTATGATCCGCGGACGTTCGAGGAACGCGGGCAGGAGATCGAGACCGGGGGGTTCCAGACCATATGGCGCAGGTCGCGGCCGGGACGACGGTCGGGGCGGGCGGCGTTCCCGGCGAGGGAGCGCAGCGGGAGGTCGAAGGTAGATCCCTGGCGCAGGTCTTCTGGCGGCGCTTCCGGCGGGACCGCTTCGCGATCGCCGGGGTCACGTTCATCGTCCTGCTGATCCTGATCGCGGTCTTCGCCGGTTTGTTCGTGACATTCCTCACCCACCACCCGCCCGACGCCCAGTACCTGGACATCGGGACGACCAGCTCAGGGATCCCGCTCGGCGCAAGCAGCACCTTCTGGTTCGGCCACGACCAGCTCGGTCGGGATCTGTTCGTCCGGGTGCTCTACGGGTCGCGAACGTCGCTCCTCGTGGCGTTCGTTGCGACGGGGATCTCGGTGGCGATCGGCATCATCCTCGGCGTGGTCGCCGGCTTCTACCGGGGCTGGGTCGACGTGATGATCTCCCGCGCGATCGACGTGATGCTCTCGCTCCCGCTCCTGCTGCTCGCCATCGGGCTCAGCGCGGTCTGCGGCGCGAGCGCCAAGGGATGCGCCATCGGCCCCAGGCCCATCCAGCTCCACATCCAGCCGGGGCTCCCGCTGGTGATCGGCATCATCGCGTTCGCGAACTGGCCCTACATCGCGCGCCTGATCCGCGGGCAGGTGCTGTCCCTGCGGGAGAAGGAGTTCGTCGAGGCCGCGTACGCGAGCGGGGCGACCAACGGGCGGATCATGCTCCGGGAGATCCTGCCGAACATCGCGATGCCGATCATCGTGTACTCGTCGCTGATCATCCCGGGGAACATCCTCTTCGAGGCGGCGCTCTCCTACCTTGGGGTCGGCGTGCAGCCGACCACGCCATCGTGGGGGGCGATGATCTCCGACGCGACGGGCCTCTACCAGTACGCGCCATGGATGATGATCTACCCGGGACTCTTCCTGTTCCTCACGACGCTCGCGTTCAACCTGGTCGGTGACGGGCTGCGGGACGCGCTCGACCCGAGGACGGGCCGGTAGGGGGACCCGTGATCCGCTACATCATCCGCCGGACCCTGTGGATCTTCCTCGTCCTCGTGATCGTCACCGGTCTCACGTTCGTGATCTTCTACGTGCTGCCGGTGGCGAACCCGGCCCTGCTCATCGCCGGGCGCAACCCGACGCCGGCGCTCGTGCACCAGATCGAGGTGAACCTCGGTCTGAACCATCCGGCCTGGTACCAGTACCTCACGTACATGAAGCACCTGGTCCTCGGGGACCAGTACGGGTGGCCGGGATTCGGGTTCTCCTACACCAACCTGGTGTCGGTGAAGTCGCAGATGTACAGCCGCCTGTCGGTGACGCTCTCGCTGACGGTCGGGGCGGCCGTCCTCTGGCTCCTGATGGGGATCCCCATCGGCATCGTCTCGGCGCTCCGCCGGCGATCCTGGGCCGACCGGGCCGGGATGCTGTTCGCCCTCTTCGGGGTGTCGGTGCCGATCTTCTGGCTCGGGCTGCTGATGCTCTACTTCTTCTGGTTCAAGCTCGGCATCGCGTGCTCGAGCGGGTACGCGCCGATCTTCAACTCGCCGGGGAACTTCGGGCCGTACGGGCTGGCCTCGTGGGCCTGCCACCTCGCCATGCCGTGGGCCGCGCTGGCGGTCGGCTACGCGGCCTTCTACGCACGGATGGTCCGCGGCAACCTGCTCGAGACCATGAACGAGGACTACATTCGGACGGCGCGCGCCAAGGGCCTGCCCGAGCGCCGGGTCGTCTTCAAGCACGGACTGCGGGGCGCCCTGACCCCCGTGGTGACGATGTTCGGCATGGACGTCGCGTTCCTGCTGGGGGGCGCCGTCATCACCGAGGTCACGTTCAACCTTCCCGGGATCGGGCTCCTCGCCTACCAGGGGATCCTGAACGAGAACCTCCCGATCATCCAGGGGACGGTCCTGCTGGCCGCGTTCTTCATCGTGTTCGCCAACCTGCTCGTCGACATCGTGTACGCCTATCTGGACCCGCGGGTCCGCTACACCTGAGATCGCGCATGGAGCGGATGCTCGTCCCGACGCACTGACAGGAGCCGACGTGCCGGAACCCCTGCTCGAGATCAAGAACCTCAAGGTGCACTTCCCGACCGACGACGGCCTGGTCAAGGCCGTCGACGGCGTGAACCTCACCCTGTACCCGGGCCAGACCCTGGGCGTGGTCGGCGAGTCGGGGTCGGGCAAGAGCGTCACCTGGCTGACGGTGATGGGCCTGGTCACGAAGAAAGAGGCGATCATCGAGGGCGAGATCCTGTTTCGGGGCCAGGACCTGCTGAAGCTGCCGGTCGACGAGCTGCGCAACATCCGCGGCTCGAAGATGGGAATGGTCTTCCAGGACCCGATGAGCTCGCTGCACCCGTTCTTCAAGGTCGGCGACCAGATCGTCGAGGCGATCCGCGCGCACCAGAGGATGTCGAAGAGGGAGGCGATGGACCTCGCCATCGACATGCTGCGCCGGGTCGGCATTCCCCGGCCGGAGGAGCGGGCACGGCAGTACCCGCATGAGTTCTCCGGCGGCATGCGCCAGCGGGCGATGATCGCGATGGCGCTGGTGCTGAACCCCGACGTGCTGATCGCCGACGAGCCGACCACCGCGCTCGACGTGACCGTTCAGGCGCAGATCCTCGACCTGATCGACCGCCTGGAGCAGGAGTTCAACGCCGCCGTCGTGATCATCACTCACGACCTCGGCGTCGTGGCCGAGCACGCCGACGACATCCTGGTGATGTACGCGGGCAAGCCGGTGGAGTTCGGCGAGCGCCGCGACATCTACTACGGCGCGCACCACCCCTACACCTGGGGGCTGCTGCAGTCGATCGCCCGGCTCGACGAGGCGGAGAGGGAGCGGCTGCGCCCGATCCGCGGCCTGCCGCCGTCGCTGATCTTCGTCCCGCCCGGGTGCGCCTTCCACCCGCGGTGCCCCTACGCGTTCGACCGGTGCAGCAAGGAGAGCCCGGAGCTGATCCCGGAGAACGGCCACCACGCGTCGGCCTGCTTCCTCCCGCTCGCCGACAAGGAGCGCATCTTCAAGGAGGAGGTGCTTCAGCGGTCGTGAGCGTCGAGGTGAACGAGCGAAGCGAGCCCGAGCAGCGGACCGATCAGACGCCACTGGTCAAGCTGGTCGGCATCAAGAAGTACTTCCCGATCCGCCGGGGCATCATCTTCCAGCGGACGGTTGGCAACGTCCACGCCGTCGACGGCGTGGACCTCGAGATCTACCCTGGCGAGACCGTCGGGCTGGTGGGGGAGACGGGCTGCGGCAAGTCCACGCTGGCGCGCGTCATCATGAAGCTCTTCGAGGCCACCGAGGGGCAGCTCTTCTACGACGGCCAGGAATACACGCGCTTCAGCCGGCGGCGGATGCGGCCGCTGCGACGTGAGGTCCAGATGATCTTCCAGGACCCGTATGCGTCGCTGAACGCCCGCAAGACGGTCGGGTCGATCATCGGGGAGCCGTTCCGGATCCACCGGACGGTCTCGAAGGGCAAGATCAAGGGCGAGGTCCAGCAGCTCATGGAGCTCGTGGGGCTGAACCCCGAGCACTACAACCGCTACCCGCACGAGTTCTCCGGCGGCCAGCGCCAGCGCATCGGGGTGGCGCGGGCGCTGGCGCTGAAGCCGCGGCTGATCATCGCCGACGAGCCCGTGTCGGCCCTGGACGTGTCGATCCAGGCGCAGATCCTGAACCTGCTGGAGGACCTGCAGGCCGAGTTCAAGCTGACCTACCTGTTCATCGCGCACGACCTGTCGGTGGTGAAGCACGTCTCGGACCGCGTGGCGGTGATGTACCTCGGCAAGGTCGTCGAGATGGCGCCGGGCGCGATGCTGTACCGCAACCCGAAGCACCCCTACACGGGGGCGCTGCTGTCGGCGGTGCCGATCCCCGACCCCGACCTCGCCGCGCAGAAGAAGCGGATCATCCTCGAGGGCGACGTGCCCTCGCCGATCGACCCGCCGTCGGGATGCCGGTTCCACCCGCGGTGCCCGCGGGCCCAGCTGCCGAAGTGCTCGACCGACGAGCCGGTGCTCGAGGTCCATCATCCGGGGCAGCTGGCCGCGTGCCACTTCCCGCTGGAGGACCGGGCGATCATGGAGACCGCGGGGGTGTCCGAATAGGGGGTTCCCGACGGGTGTGGGCGGCGCGATCGCTGGTCGCCGGGCCCGCCAGCCCCTATCATCGTGGCCGTGCTGAACGACATCGCGATCGTGCTCGAGGTCATCTCAGCCCTGTTCCTCGTCGTGTTCATCCTGCTGCACTCCGGGAAGGGCAGCGGGCTGTCGGACATGTTCGGGGGCTCGGGGGGGCTCGCCGGCGGGACGAGCATGGAGCGCAACCTCGACCGCATCACGGTGGTGACGGCCATCATCTTCGGACTGACGTCGTTCTGGCTCGCCTGGAAGTGGCGGTAGGCGGGCGGGCGGGCGGCCGGGCGGGGAGCCGGAGAGCCGGGAGCGCATCTCGTCGGAGTGGCGGAACTAGGTAGACGCGCTAGGTTGAGGGCCTAGTGGGTGCATAACCCGTGGGGGTTCAAATCCCCCCTCCGACACCGCAGGTCACGGCACCTTTTCGACCTAGACACGAAGGCCCCGGGGAACGCGCCGGGCGGGCTTCTGTCACGCAGTTGTCTACCCAACCGGTGCCTCAGGAGTCGAAGGTGAGCCTGGCGACCGACGCCGCCACGAGATCTCCCCTGCCGAGGTGGGCCCAGGCCACCTACCGGACTTGAACACCGCGCATCGAGAGGCATACGTTTCGGGAAAGCAAGGCAAGCAGAGCAAGGCACACGGATGCTGCTGCTCACGTGAGGTAGGGGTTGGGGGACGCTCGCATGCCGAGTGTGACGCAGGTCCCGCCGAGAGAGCCAGACTCCGCGCTCCTGAACGGCAGCCCAGCACGTCGCCGTCGGCGCCAGCTCCTGTTCGCCGTCGCGTTCACCGTCGCCCTCGTGGCCAGCGGTGCCGGTCTCTTCGTTGCCAGATACCAGCCGTTGTGCTCTCCGGCCACGTGCGCGGGAGCCGGTGGCGCATGGGGATCCACGGTGCACCAGACTGGGGACTCCGCCGCCCGGGTCGTGTTCCGATCCGGGGCCGAGTTCTCGCTCGGGTTCACGCTGTCCAGCCAGGGGCCGTTGGGTGTCACCGTCACTGAGATCGGGCGCCAGTTGTCGGGTCCATCCATGCGCGTGGTCGCCGTGCGGATCGCGTCAAGCACGGTGCGGACCTTTCCTCCCCGCGGCCGCCCCTTCCACCCTTTCTCTCTCACGCGCGCGGATCCCACCGACGTCGTCGTGACCCTGCGGTTGGAGGGATGCATGGCCTCGGGCACGTCGATCCTGCTCGGCTCGATGCCGATGAGCTATCGGGTTCTCGGCATCGCGCACCACGCCTGGGTGCCATTACCGGTGTCCCTCACCGTCGTCGCAGCGCGCGGGGCGACCTGTTCTCCGTAGCGGCGACCCACGGGCGAACCCTCCACGCGGTGTCCTCCGGCGAACGCGACCGTCCGACACCAACGTTCTGCATCTTTGCGTGAAGCCCCACCACCCCTCCACCTCAGGGATGAACGAACGACCGCTGTGACCTTGACGGGAGGGGAGGAACGGGGGACTCTTCGGACAGAGGTAAGCGGGGGACTCTTCGGACAGAGGTAAGCGGGGGACTCTTCGGACAGAGGTAGAGGAGGAGGCAACATGCTCGGCCTGCTCTCGCCCTTCGCCGGCACGGTGGTCGCCGTCGTGGTGGTCGCCGCCGCGCTCGGCCTTCTCGGGTGGATTGCCCTCTCGCTCTCCCGGATCGCTCGGGAGCGCCGCGCCCGCCCCGGGCCCTCATCGAAAGGGTAGCCGCCCGCTCAGGCTGGCGGGGCCTCCGTCCCGCGGAACCACCGCGCGACCACCACGTCGGTGGAGGAGTGGGCGACGATCGAGACGATGATGACGATGGCCACCAGATCGAACATCCGCCCTGCGCCCGGAACCCCCGACTGCAGGATCAGCAGCCCGTACACCACCGACGCGAAGCCCTTGGGGCCGAACCACGCCGCGGCCAGCCACTCGCGCGCGGGGACGCGCGCGCCGAGGAACGCGAGGCCGATGGCGATCGGCCGGGCGAGCACCAGCGCCACGACCGCGAACGCGTAGCCGCGAACGCCGACGTCCGCGAACAGGCTCGGGTGCACGGCGATCCCGAAGACCATGAGGGCCGCGAGCTTGAGCAGCTCGGTCACGAGATCGCCGAAGCGGTGGAAGGCCGTGCGCATCGCGGGACTCGCGGTGGCGACGGTGACGCCCCCGGCGAAGGCCGCGAGGAACTCGTTCATGCCGGTGAGGGCGGCCGCCGAGAACACCAGCAGCCCGACGGCGAAGGCCCCGAGCGGCTCGTAGGCGGCGCTCGCCGAGAAGAAGCGGCTGCGCTCCAGGGCCGCCGCGGCCCAGGGGATCGCGATGCCGATCCCGAGCCCCGCGAGCAGCTGGAGGGCCTCGGTTCCCACCCGCATCTCCTGCCGTCCGACGATGGCGAGCAGCACCAGCACGACCGGAAGCGCCAGCCCATCGTTCAGGCCGCTCTCCACGTTCAGCAGGTGGCGGAGGCGGTAGGGCACGTCCTCTCGTCCGACGATGGCGACGGCGAACACCGGGTCGGTGGGGCTGAGCACGGCCCCCACGAGGAAGGAGTCGGGCCATGGGAGCCCGACGACGAACCGGGCCGCGAGGGCCGTGAGCGCCAGCGTGATCGGCAGGCCGAGGAGCAGCGCGCGCCCGGGGAGATGCCAGGCCGAGACGAGATCGCGAACGGACGCGCGCATCCCGTCGGTGAACAGGACGCTCACGAGCGCCAGCACGGCGAGGATCCTCACCAGGGGATCCGCCGGCCCCACCGTGATGAGCGAGAGCGCCCCCTTGCCGATCGCGAACCCGACCGCGAGGAACAGCACCGCGGTCGAGAGGACCGTTCGGTGCGCCAGGGCGGACACCAGGACCGCCAGCAGCAGGGTCGCGGCGAAGGCGAGGACGCCGACCATGGTCGTCAGCCTATCGGTCGCCGCCCACGGGGTAGGATCGGGCCGTGCCCGAGGTGGACCTGTTCGCCGTGCAGCCGAGGATCGAGCTCGGGGACTACGAGTCCGCCGGGGCGTTCGCCGCCAGGCACCGACATCTCGCCGAGCGGGTCGCCGCGATGCGCAGCTCCCCGGACGTCCCGGCCCTGGCCGTCTGGCCGGAGATGGTCGGCGCCTTCCTGGGCCTCGCCGGAGCCGCCGACGTCGTGCGCGGCTGCCGCAGCACCGACGAGGCGATGCGACGGATCGCGCTGCGGATGCTGCCGCGGCTCGCGGGAACCGCGGTGCGTCACCGGGTGCTCGAAACGCGACGCTTGGTGCTGACCACCTTGGCACCCACGGTGTGGGCCGCCTACCACGCCACGTTCTCGAGCATCGCACGGGACTTCGGCCTGTGGGTCGTGGCGGGCAGCGCGCTGCTGCCGCGCAATGCGCTCGGCGACGACGTCCCACGGCTGCGCCCGAGTGACGCGCGGGTGTTCAACACCTCGCTGACCTTCGCGCCGGACGGGCGCTGCGTCGCGGCCACTCGCAAGGTGAACCTCGTTCCGACGCAGGAGGACGTGCTCTCGCTCTCGCCGGGATCGGCGGGAGACCTCTCGGTGGTGGAGACGCCGTTCGGCCCGCTCGGGACGCTGGTCTGCTACGACGGGTTCGTCGAGCCGCACACGTCCAGCGAGCCGGGGTTCACCGCGTGCGGCCCGGTCCTGGACGCTCTCGGCGCGGTGGTCGTGGCCCAGCCGTCGGCCAACGCGTGGGCGTGGGACGCGCCGTGGGCATTCAATGAGCCCGGCGAGACGCTGCTTCGGAGCGACCAGTGGTTCGCGGAGGGGTTCGCCGCCCAGCTCCGCTCGCTGCGCTCGGTGCGCTGGTGCGTGAACCCGCAGCTCGTGGGGACGGTGCTCGACAACGTGTTCGAGGCCCCGTCGCTCATCCTCGAACGCTCCGGATCCGACGTGCGCGTGCTCGCCCGCGCGGCCGACCCGCGCGGCGAGGACGTCCTGCACGCTCGGGTCCGCACCTGATCCGAGGTTGCCGAGCGAGGGCCTCGCGCGCTGGGCGCTACCCGGGCACGGGGCCGTCCGGTCCCGCCGGGTCGGTGGCGATCACCGGCTCGACCGCAAGCATCGGGCCACCGGAGCCCATCGGGTCCACGGCGCCCGCGGGGCCGGGCGATCGGGGCGGGCGGCGCCGCCTGGGCTCCGCGAGGGCCCGGCGAGCCGCCTGGGCGGCCTGCAGCCTCGGGAGGTATGCGAGCACGTACGCCGCCGCCGCCGCCCCCATGGCGCCCACGATCGCGAGCGGCAGGGGATCGAAGCGGCTCCCGACCGTCATGCCGGCCGCGAGCGCGAGCACGGCGAAGAGCCCGACCCCCGCGGGCGCCAGCACCCTGGCGGCGCGCACCCGGTGAGGGCGTTCGGCCTCGGGCAGCCGCCGGCGGAGGCGGTGGACGCAGACCCCGGCAACCGCGTAGATCATGGCCTCGAGCGTGGCCCCGGTCGCCACGAGGACCTGCCACGAGTTGGTTGCCGCCACGATCACGGCGACGAACGTCGAGGCGCCGGCGAGCATCAGGACCGGCACGAACGGCACGGCCCGATCGTTCAGGCGCGAGAACGCCCGGGGAAGGTTCCCCTCGCGCGCGACCGCGTAGACGAAGCGCGACGCCGTGACGAAGCCGCCGTTGAAGGTGTTCAGCGCCGTGACCGCCGTGACGGCGGTCATGAGCACGACCCCTGCCTGCCCGGCCACCCGCTGGCCGAGGATCACCTGCGGATACGCCGACGCGAGCTCCGCGTGATCGAGCAACCCGCTCATCGCCACGGCCACCAGCGAGCAGACGAGCGCCAGCAGGCCGATGGCGATCAGCATGCCGCGGGCGATCGAGGTCGGGCGGCGCACCTCCTCCGCGCTGGTCGTCACCCATTCGAAGGCGGCGTACAGGAAGACGCCGAGCGCCACGGCCTGGACGAGATCCCCGGCGGGATGGTGGGCGAGCGGCGTGAGTGGCGTCGAGAGCCGGAAGGATGGGAGCGTGAACGCCGCGACCGCCACGCCGGTCGTCACCGCCAGCACGGCGTAGGTGGCGAGATCCTGCACCCACCCGGCCACCCGCACGCCGGCCAGGTTGCTCAGGGTGGCGAGGCCGAGCAGGCCGACGACGAACGCCAGCGCGAGCCAGCGCCCTGCTCCCAGCGCGTGGGCGAGGGCACTGCCGATGATGAACGCGTCGGCGGCGACCACGAGCACGATCGTCGTCATGTAGCTGAAGGCGATCCCGAGGGCGAGCCGGTCGCCCATGGCCTTCGACATGTACAGGCGGATGGCCGCCGCCGTCGGGAACATGCCGTTGAGCTCGCCGAAGAACCCCCAGGCGAGGAGGACGAGGAATCCGGCGACGAGGATCGGGATCCATGCGGCGCCCCCCGTCGCGTAGGCGATCAGGCCGCCGATCGCGAGGTAGTCGATCGCCGCGAAGGCCAGGCCCGCCGAGGTGCTGACCACCGTCCGCAGGCCGAGTGCCCTCCGGAGCTCGCTGGTCGCCATGGCGCGGCCCCCCTCAGACCTCGGGCCAGATGATCGACGAGATCGCGTCCAGGCGCATGACGTCCTCCTGCGATCCCTGGACCTTGATCTCCCCCTGGAGGTACTTCTGGACCGGGTTCAGGTCACCCCAGAACATGTCCGCGAAGTCCTCGCTCTGGGCGCGCACGAGGACGTCGCAGGGCCCGCTCAGGCCGTCGTCGATGGACGTGATCTCCCCCCGGACGACGTGCATCGTGAACTTCGCATCCACGTCGAGCGCGTCCAGGTGGATCACCTTCGACCAGTCGCGCTGCATGCGGCGCAGGCGCTCGTTCGAGTTGCAGCTGACCCGGTAGTCGGCAAGCGCCTCGCGAATCTCGTCCCTCGTGGCCACCTCACGCTCCTCCGCTTCCCTCGACATGGCGCGACCAGAGCCGTCGACGTCCCCCGTTCGGTCGCGCTACTCGGACGTGGCGCGCTGCGGGCGGCGCCGAGCCTTGGCGGTCGAGGCCCCGCCGTCACCCCCACTCGCGCCGCCGGGGCCGGCCTCGATGGCCGCCATGGCCCGCTCGAAGGCGGCGAGGACCTCGTCCACCTGGTCGGGCTGGATCACGAGGGGCGGCATGATCCGCATGACGGACGAGTGGTTGGCGCTGAAGATCGCGATCACGCCCTCTCGCGCGAGCTCCCTCGACATCCGGGGTCCAAGGCTGTCGTCGGTGTACTCGAGGCCGATCATCAGCCCCAGCCGGCGGACCTCGCGAACGAGCCCGGGGAAGCGATGCCGTAGCCGCTCGAAGCCCTCGCCGAAGCGTTCGCCCATGCTCGCCGCGTGCGCCGGCACCCCATCGGCGACGAGCGCATCGATCGTGGCGAGCGCCACCCGGCAGCCGAGATCCGACCCCCCGAACGTGCTCAGGTGAACGAACGGGTTCATGTAGACGAAGTCCTGCAGCGGACGGCGATACACCGTCGCGCTGATGGGGTAGAGGCCCCCGCCGAGCGACTTCGCGAGCGTCATGACGTCGGGGACCACCCCGAAGTGCTCGCTCGCGAACAGCCGCCCGGTCCGGCCGAGCCCCGTCTGGATCTCGTCGAGGATCAGCAGCGCCCCGCGCTCGTCGCAGATCCTGCGGGCGGCCTCGAGGTACCCGGGAGGGGCGACGACGACTCCGCCCTCGCCCTGGACCGGCTCGAGCAGCACCGCGGCGGTGTCGCCGCCGACCGCAGCCTCGAGCGCAGCGACGTCTCCGAAGGGGACCCGCGAGAAGCCGGGCATGAGCGGCCGGAACGGATCCTGGTAGGCGTCGCGTCCGCTCGCGCTGAGCGCGAACCCCGTGTGGCCGTGGTACCCGTTGACGCTGCAGACGATTCCCGGGCGCATCGTGGAGCCGCGCGCGAGCTTGATGGCGAAGTCGACGGCCTCGCCGCCGCCGGTCCCGAACATCACGCAGTCGAGGTCGCCCGGCGTCACCTGGGCGAGCCTGCGAGCGAGGTCGGCCTTCGGGGCGGAGAGCAGCGGGAAGTTCCCGAGGTCGAGCTCCTCGTCCTCCACCGCCTCGACCAGCGCCCGGACGATGGCCGGATGCCGCCGCCCGAGGTTGAAGGAGCCGGCGGAGGTGAAGCAGTCGACGTAGCGGCGACCGGCGGCGTCGGTGACGTAGACGCCCTCGCGAGCGGCCTCCACGACGTCGAGGCCGGCGGAGGCGAGCACGCGCACCTTGCTCGGGTTGACGAGGTCTGCGTAGGTGTCGAGGGCCAACTTCCGCGATTCTTCCGACATGCCGGCCTCCTCCTCGTCGCGGCCGCCCCATGCTACTCGCCCGCCCCCCGCGCGGGTGGGCGAAGACCGTCGGATGGCCTCACCATTCCGCGAAGCGCAAGGGCATCTGATCGCGCCACGGCCCGAGCCGCGACGCGTCAGTGGAGGCCGTGGAACTCGGCGGGGGCGGCGACGCGCGCGGTGTGTGATCCCCATGAGTCTCTTCCCGCGACCTGGGGGCCGGTGGCGCAGGCGGCCTTCGTCGGTGGCCCGTGCGTGGCGCGCGAGCCGGCGGGCCCGCCGGAGGGGCTCGGGCGTCCGGACCCGGCCCGTCACGGCCAGCACCACCTCGACCGCGGCCTCGGGGGTCACCCGCCATCCGCCGTGGACCACCACGGGATGGGCCCCGCGCCTGGTCCGGACCCGGTATGCGACGATCTCGCCGTCGAGGACGACCGGAGCCCGGGCACCGCGCTCCTCCCCCGGCTCGGGGCCCGTGGCCAGCAGCGTCCGCCGGGTCACCCCGATCGTGGGGAGCCCGAGCACCGCGCCGAGGTGCAGGGCGAGGCCGCCACGCCGCGGGTGGTCGGCGCCGGTCGCGTTCACCAGGAAGACGTCGGGGGCGCGCGGCAGCGCGCGAGCGGACTCCTCCAGCAGCGGACCCTCCTGGAGGGCCAGGTATCCGGCGACGTACGGCGCGGTCGCCCGGCCGCGGACCACGGCGGTCGCGAGCGTCCTGCCATGCTCGAACAGGACCGCCGCGCTCCATGCGGACCCGGCCGGGACGCCGCGATGCGATCTGGCGGTGGGCAGGGCCACGAAGGCCGCTCCCACGAGCGCTGGCCGCCCGGGCGGGGGCGCCCAGGGGTCGGCTCGCTCCGCGCGCTCGGCCACGCGGCGCTGCTCGGCGTCGAGCTCCGCGGGGGTGGTCGGCCAGCCGACCGACTCGGGGGAGTCGACGGCGCTCACGGGATGGCACCGTCTCGAGGCCGTGGCCGGCGCCGCCGACCGGCCACGACGGCCACGACCGCGAACGCGAGGCCGGCGACCAGGACGATCGTGCCGCCCGAGGCCAGGCCCCAGGCGCTGGAGGCGACCAGGCCGACCACCACCGACGCCACCCCGACGGCCGAGGCGCCGAGCAGCGTCCCGCGGAACGAACGGGCCAGCAGACGGCTGGTCGCCACCGGCAGCACCATGAGCGCGGCGACCAGCAGCACGCCGACCACCCGCATGGACGCGACGATCGTCACGGCCGTGAGGGCCGAGAGGAGCAGGTTCAGCCCCTCGACCGGGATCCCCGCCACGCGGGCCGACTCCTCGTCGACCAGCGTGGCGAACATCGCGCGGCCGAAGACGGCGACGGCCGCGACGATCACGAGGCCGATGGCTCCGATCGCCCACAGGTCCCGCGGCTGCATCGTGAGGATCGAGCCGAACAGGTAGGCGAGGATGCCCGCGTTCAGCGCGCCGCGCAGGCCGGCCAGCACCACCCCGGCGGCGAGGCCACCGTAGAAGAAGATCGCGAGCGCGAGGTCCCCCGAGGTCCTGGCGCGCGACCGCAGGAGCTCGGTGCCCACCGCCCCGGCCGCCGCCACGGCCAGGGCCGTCCACACGGGATACACGTTCAGCACGATCCCGAGGGCCACGCCGGCGAAGGCGAGGTGCCCGATGCCGTCGCCCATCAGCGACAGGCGCTTGTGCACCAGGAAGACCCCGATCAGGGGCGCCACCGCCCCGACCACCAGCCCTCCCGCCAGGGCAAGCTGCATGTACTGGTAGCGAAACGGCTCCAGGATGCTCATCGCAGCCCCTCCAGCCACAGCGGCAGGTCCTCCCGGTGGACCCCGAGGCTCACCCCGCGTTCGATCAGTCCGGACGGGGTGCCGTCGTACAGGACGGTCTGGCGCAGCACGACGACCCGGTCGAGGTCCGCCGCGACCGCGCCCAGCTCGTGGGAGACCAGCAGCACGGCGCCTCCGTGCTCGCGGACCAGATGCGTGACGGTCTCCCGGAAATGGCGCTGGGACTCGGCGTCGATGCCTGCGACCGGCTCGTCGAGGATCAGCAGCTCCGGCGAAGAGGCGAGCGCCTTCGCGATGAACGCGCGCTGCCGCTGGCCACCGGACAGCTCTTCGATGCGCCGGCGGCGCAGCTCGACGAGGCGCACCGCCTCGAGCGCGTGCGTCACGGCCTCGCGGTCGGCCGGGCCCGGCCGCCCCCACCACCGTCCCCGGGGCAGACGCCCGGCGGCGACGACCTCCTCGACGGTGGCCGGCACGTCGGACTGCAGCGTGGGCTGCTGGGGCACGTAGCCGAGGCGCCACCGCTCGCCGAACTCCGCGGGGTCGGCGCCGAACAGGCGGACGGTGCCGGTATCGGGGTGCAGCAGCCCGATCACGACCCGCAGCAGCGTCGACTTCCCCGCCCCGTTCGGGCCGACGAGCGCCACGAACTCGCCGGGGCCAAGGGCGAGGTTCACGTCGCGCAGGACGACCTGGCCCCCGAGGCTCACGCCGACCCCCCGTGCGAGCAGCAGGGGCGAAGACGATGCCGGCGTCACGGCCCGCACCCCAGCGCGGCTCGGAGCACCTCGAGGTTCTGGCCCATCACGCCCAGGTAGGTGGCCCCGGCCTGCTGCTGCGCCAGCGTGAGGCCCTCGAGCGGGTCGAGCACGGCCGTCCGCACGCCGGCCGATCGGGCGAGGGCCTCGGCGACCCGCGGCGAGACCAGGGTCTCGGTGAAGATCGTGGTCACGTGCGCCCGATGGACCAGCGCCGCGAGCTCTGCGAGGTGCCTGGGGTCGGGCTCGCTCTCGGGCGAGATGCCGGTGATCGGCTCCTCGATCAGGCCGTAGCGAGCCGCGAGGTACCCCCAGGCCGCGTGCGCGGTCACGAGCACGCGGCTGCGACACGAGGCGAGACCAGTCCGGTAGCGCGCGTCGAGCGCCCCGATGCGGTTCCGGAAGGCCGCCGCGTTCCGAAGGAACGCCTGGCGGTGGGCCGGATCGACCGACGCCAGCGCGCCGGCGATCCGCGAGACGATCTCCCGGTAGAGCACCGGGTCCAGCCAGACGTGCGGGTCCACGGAGCCCCCGAGGCCCTCGCCCCCGCCGGCCGGCCGGAGGCCCCGGAGGCCCGCCAGGACGTCCAGCGCTGCCCCGCCGCGACGCTGCCGGACGGCGGCCTCCACGGCCGACTGGAACCCGCCGCCCTCGTAGACGACGACGTCGGCCGACAGCAGGGTGGCGACCGTCGGCGGGGCGAGCTCGAGGTCGTGCGGCTCGACCCCCGCCGGCGTGAGGTTCGTGACCCGGACCCAGGGCCCGCCCACGACGACGGCGGCCTCGTACAGCGGATAGAAGCTCGCGACGACCAGCGGCCGCCCCGTGCCCGAGGGCGACGGCGCACCACACGCGACCGCCAGGAGGGCCAGGGCCACCATCCCCGCCACCGGTGGCGCCGGGCGGCCCCCGGCGATGCCCCGTCGCGGCTCGCGTCCCATGGCGGCGTCCTCTCCGATCCCGTTCAAGCTTGGTTCCGGCGCACGGCGCGGGTCAACGCCGGCCGTCCTCTTCCGAGGCGGACGGACGGCCCGGTATCGTGGGAGACGATCGTCCGCGACCGCAGGAGGCACGGTGGCATCCGGGAGGAACGACATGCGAGGGCACTGGGACAGCCGGTACGCGGACTCGGAGCTCGTGTGGTCGACCGAGCCCAACGTGTTCGTGCGCCGGGAGGTGGAGGGGATGATCCCGGGGCGGGCGCTGGACCTCGGGACCGGGGAGGGTCGCAACGCGATCTGGCTGGCCGAGCAGGGCTGGGACGTCACCGGCGTCGACTTCTCGGAGGCCGGGCTGGCCAAGGCCGAGCGGCTGGCAGGGTCGCGGGACGTGCGGGTGACCTGGGTCCTGGCCGACCTGCTCGAGTTCGAGCCCGAGCCCGGCGCGTTCGACCTGGTGCTTCTCGTCTACCTCCACCTGCCGGCCGAGTGGCGCCGGACGGTGCTGGTGCGCGCGGCCGCCGCCCTGGCCCCTGGCGGGACGTTGCTGATCGTCGGGCACGATCGCTCGAACCTGGAGGAGGGGGTCGGGGGTCCGCGCGACCCAGCGGTCCTGTACACGGCCGAGGAGCTGATCGGGGACCTCCCGCCGGGGCTGGAGGTCGAGCGCGCCGAGCGCGTCACGCGCACGGTCGAGGCCGAAGGGCACGGCGGCCCCGGCGTGGCGCTGGACGCCCTGGTCCGGGCGCGGCGGCCGGCCGGCTAGTCTCGCGTCGTGGGCGTCTACGACCTCTCGATCGAACAGCTCACCGAGCGGCTCGTATCCTGGGGCGAGCCGGCGTTCCGGGCGCGCCAGGTCCACGACGGCCTCTGGCGGCGGGCGGCCGTCTACGAGGAGATGACCGACGTGCCGGCGGCCCTGCGCCAGCGGCTGGCGGCCGAGCTCCCGCTCGGGGTCGAGCTGCTCGAGGAGCGGGAGGCCGACGGAGGCCGGACGCGGAAGGGTCTGCTGCGCCTCGGTGGGCGGCACGTCGTCGAGACGGTGGTGATCGGCTACCGCGACCGCGTGACCGTCTGCATCTCGTCGCAGGTTGGATGCGCCATGGGCTGCGGGTTCTGCGCGACCGGGCAGATGGGACTGCTCGGCAACCTCACCGCCGGCGAGATCGCGGCAGAGGTCGTGTGGGCGCGGCGAGCGGCGGTCCGCCTGCCGGGCTTCACGCCCGGCCGGCTCACCAACGTCGTGTTCATGGGGATGGGCGAGCCGCTGTCGAACTACCGGCACGTGTCGGGCGCCATCGTCCGGCTGACGGACCCGCGGGGGATCGGCCTGGGCGCCCGCCACCTCACGGTCTCGACCGTCGGGGTCGTCCCCGGGATCCGGCGGCTGGCGGTCGACCATCCCCAGGTCGGGCTGGCCGTCAGCCTGCACGCCGCCGACGACGCCCTGCGCGACGAGCTGGTGCCGGCCAACCGCCTGTGGCCGCTGGCGGCCGTGGAGGGTGCGGTCGCCGCCTGGCGGGACGCCACCCACCGCCGGCCCTCGATCGAGTGGGCGATGATCCAGGGCGTGAACGACGACGACCGGCAGGCGTCGCTGCTCGCGCGCATCGCGCTCCGCCTGCGCGCTCACGTGAACCTGATCCCGATGAACCCGATCCCCGGCAGCCCGTGGCGGGGGAGCGACCCGGCCCGCATCGAGGGGTTCTCGTCGACCCTGCGCCGGGCCGGGGTCAACGCCACGGTCCGAGACACCCGCGGCCGCGAGATCGAGGCCGCCTGCGGGCAGCTGAAGTGGGAGTTCGAGGGGGGGCCTGAATGGAACCGTATCTCCGCAACACGATCGGCGACCTGATCCGGCGCAGCGCCCGCCGGTTCCCCGCGCGGACGGCGCTGACGTTCGGCGAGCGCTCGTGGACCTACGGCGAGCTCGATGCCGCGGCCGCAAGGGTGGCCACGGGGCTCCGCGGCCTGGGCCTCGAGCCAGGCGACCGGGTGGCCGCCTACGGGAAGAACTCCGACGCCTATCTCCTGCTGTTCCTCGGCTGCGCGCGCGCCGGGATGGTTCACGTCCCGATCAACTTCGGCCTCGCCGGAGACGAGCTCGCCTACATCGTCGAGCAGTCGGGCAGCCGCGCGCTCTTCTTCGACCCGTCGCTGGAGGACCGCGTGGGGGCGATCCGGGGCCGCGTCGGGGACGTGACGCTCGGGACGCTCCGGGACGGAACCGGGCCGCACGACGCTCTGGCGTGGGCGGCGACCGGCTCGGCCGAGGGAGGCGCCGCCGGCGACGGTGAGGAGGAGGGGACCGGGCCGATCGATGCCGACCTGGTGCAGCTCCTGTACACGTCGGGGACGACCTCCGCGCCGAAGGGCGCGATGCTCACGCACCGCGCCCTGGTCCACGAGTACGTGAGCTGCATCCAGGCCCTGGACCTCTCGGGCGCGGACCGCCCGCTGCACGCGCTGCCCCTGTACCACTCGGCGCAGATGCACGTGTTCCTGATGCCGTACCTGGCCCTCGGGGCCTCGAACGTCGTGCTGGAGGAACCGAATCCCGGCGCCGTCCTCGAGCACGTCGAGCGTCTCCGCATCGACAGCTTCTTCGCCCCCCCGACGTTCTGGATCGGGCTTCGCAGCCACCCCGACTTCGCAGCGCGGGACCTCTCGAGCCTGCGCAAGGCCTACTACGGGGCGTCGATCATGCCGGTGCCGGTGCTGCAGGACCTGCGGGCGCAGCTTCCCGGGATCGGGTTCTACAACTGCTTCGGCCAGTCCGAGATCGGTCCGCTCGCGACCGTGCTGCGGCCCGAGGACCACGACGAGCGGCCCGACTCCGCCGGGCGGCCGGTCCTGTTCGTCGAGGCCCGGGTGGTCGACGAGGACATGCGGGACGTCCCGCCCGGGCAGATGGGCGAGGTCGTGTACCGGTCGCCGCAGCTCTGCCTCGGGTACTGGCAGAAGCCGGAGGAGACGGCCGAGGCGTTCGAGGGCGGATGGTTCCACTCGGGCGACCTTGTGGTCGCCGACGAGCAGGGCTACCTGAGGGTCGTCGACCGGAAGAAGGACGTGATCAACACGGGCGGCGTCCTCGTGTCCTCGCGCGAGGTCGAGGAGGCGCTCTACACCCACCCGGCGGTGAAGGAGGTGGCGGTCATCGCGCTGCCCGACCCGCGCTGGATCGAGGCCGTGACGGCCGTCGTCGTTCGCCGCGAGGGAGCGCTGGCGACCGAGGACGAGCTGATGGCACACGTGCGCGGGCACCTGGCGGCGTTCAAGACGCCGAAGCGCGTGCTGTTCGTCGACGACCTGCCGAGGAATGCGTCGGGCAAGCTCCTGAAGCGGGTCCTGCGCGACGATCTCGGCCCGAACCTCAGCCGAGAGCCCTGAGGGCGGCCCGGGCCGTGAGCCGCGCACCCGGTGGTAACCGGGTACGCTGGGCGACGTGAAGCCCGTCCCCATCGTCTTCCACATCGGGCCGCTGCAGATCCACACCTACGGCATCGGCCTCGCCATCACGTTCATCTTCTCGATCTGGTACATGGCGCGGCGGTTCCGGCAGGCCGGGCAGCCATGGGAGTGGCTCTACCGCGACGGAATCTGGATCGTGGTGATCTCGCTGGTCGGCGCCCGCGCGGTGCACGTCATCGCGAACATCCACTACTACGCCGCGAACCCCGGCCAGATCCCGATCGTCTGGCATGGGGGGCTGGCCTCATTCGGCGGGCTGCTGTTCGGGGTGCCAGCGGGCATCTACTACGCGCGCAAGCGTTGCCCCGACCTGGGGCTGTCTCGGGCGCTGGACCTTGCGGCGCCGGTCCTGCTGGCCGGGTGGGGGGTCGGCCGGCTGCTCGGGCCGCAGTTCATGATCCGGGGCGGGGGTCGCCCGACGACGGCATGGTACGGGCTGGAGTACGCGGGGCAGGTCGGCAAGCGGATCCCGGTCCCGATCTTCCAGGCGATCGAGTGCTTCGTGATCTTCGCCCTGGTGCTCTGGATCGAGCGGCGGTGGCGAGAGCGGCCCGACGGGATGCTGATCGCGCTCGGCGCCGGGTTCTGGGGCATCGCGCGGTTCGTCGACGAGTGGTTCTGGTTGGGCGTGCCGGGGCACTGGGACGCGGTCGAGGGGGCCGGCCTGGCGCTGGCGGCGGCGGGGTTCGCGGCCGCCGGGGTGCTGGTGGCGCGGGCACGCCGGCGGCGGGTCAGCTCCGGTACGCCGGCGACCCCAGCACGTGCACCTTGAGCAGGTTGGTGTGCGCGCGGCCGACCGGGGCGGCGCCGACCAGCACGATCGTCCGCCCCTCCTCCACGAGGCCGTCGGCCACCAGCCGCTTGTCGATCATCGCGATGAGGCCGTCGACGTCGTCGGGGGCGTCGGACAGGCAGGGCGTGAGGCCCCAGACGCCCGCCAGGCCCCGCGCCACGCGCTCCTCGGGAGAGAACGCGTAGACGGGCACCTCCGGCCGCTCCGCGGCCACCAGCATGGCCGTGCGGCCGGTCCGCGTGAAGCAGGCGATCGCCGACACGTCGAGGTCGGTCTCGGTCACCTCGACGCCGGCGCGCGCGATCGCCTGTGCCGTGGTGCCGGTCTCGGCCTTCGGCAGGCGCAGCCGGAAGCGCCGCCCGCGCTGCTCGGCGATGCCGGCGATCTTGGCCGCGGCGGCCGCCGCCTCGACCGGGAACTCCCCGACGGCGGTCTCGGCCGAGAGCAGCACGGCGTCGGCCCCGTCGAGGATCGCGTTCGCCGCGTCGCTGACCTCGGCGCGGGTCGGCTTCGGCGAGGTGACCATCGACTCGAGCATCTGGGTCGCGACCACGCTCGGGGTGCCCGTGCGGCGGCAGAGGCTGATGATCTCCTTCTGCACGATGGGGATCTCCTCGAGCTCGATCTCGACCCCGAGGTCCCCGCGCGCGACCATGATCGCGTCGGCGGTGCGGATGATCGCCTCCGCGTTCTCGACCGCGGAGCGGTTCTCGAGCTTGGCCACGATCGGCACGCGGCGCCGGCCCATCAGCGCCCGCAGCTCCCGCACGTCGTCGGCCGAGCGGACGAACGACTGGGCGACGGTGTCGAAGCCGAGGTCCAAGGCGCGAACGAGGTCGGCCCGGTCCTTGTCGGTGATCGCGGGGAGTGAGAGCCGCTCGGAGGGGACGTTCACGCCCGAGCGGGTGCCAACCCGTCCCTTCCGCAGGGACTTCACGACCTCGGTCACCACGTCCGCGCCGACCTCCCGGACGATGAGCTCGACGGCGCCGTCGGCGAGCAGCACGCGGTCGCCTGGGCGAAGGTCGGCGCCGAGACCCGGATACGTCGTCGACGCACCGGTCGCGTCGCCGGGCCTGCCGTCGGCGCGCAGGAGGAACCGGGCCCCGGGCTCCAGGTGCAGGTGCCCGGCACGGATCTCGCCGAGGCGGATCTTGGGCCCGGAGAGGTCGGCCAGGGTCGCGACGACCCGTCCCGCCTCCGCGGTCGCCTCCCGCACGAGGCGCACGGCCCGGGCGTGGTCGTCGTCGGTGCCGTGGGAGAAGTTCACGCGGGCGACGTCCATGCCGGCGTCGATCAGCGCCCGGACGGCCTCCGGCGTCGCCGTCGCCGGCCCGAGGGTACAGACGAGCTTCGCGCGGCGGCCGTGGCTCGTGAGGTCGGGACTGCTCACCGGGTGCTCACCTCCGTAGGTCGTCGGGTCGCTTCCAGTATGCGGGCCGGCCCGGACGCGCGCGGGATCGTCATCAAGCCTTCACGGGATCTTCCGCTTCGGCCTGCTACGCTCGGGGCACGGACGGCGGACGCCGTCCCGTGAGATTTCGTCTCCCGCTCCTGCTTCTCCGCGGCGTCGGGCTTCGAGTCTCGCCCGATGACCCCGCGGCACCGCCGCGGCAAGGAGGAGCTGCAGCATGGCGTCATTCGCCGAACTCGGCGTGTCCCATCCCGTGACCGAGGCGCTCGGGCGCCGGGGGATCACGGGGCCCTTCCCGATCCAGACGATGGTCCTGCCGGACGCCCTCGCCGGCCACGATGTCCTCGCGAAGTCGAAGACCGGCTCGGGCAAGACCCTGGCCTTCGCTCTGCCGATCGTCGAGCGCCTCGACCCGGCGGCACCCGCGCCCGCGGCCCTGGTCCTGGTGCCGACCCGTGAGCTCGCGGTCCAGGTGGCCGACGAGTTCACCGACGTGGCGGCCGCCCGAGGCCTCCGCGTGGCGGCCGCCTACGGCGGGGTCGGCCTGACCGCTCAGGCGAAGGCGGCGGCGCGGTCCCACGTGCTGGTGGCGACGCCGGGCCGGCTCGAGGATCTCGCCACCCGGCGGATGGTCACGCTGGGTGCGGTGACGGTCTTCGTCCTGGACGAGGCCGACCGCATGCTGGACATGGGGTTCCTGCCGCAGGTCGACCGCATCGTCCGGCGGATCCCGACCGAGCGGCAGACCATGCTGTTCTCGGCGACGCTCGACGGGGCGGTCGCGAACCTGGCGGCGGCCTACACGCGCACGCCGCGCCGTCACGAGATCGAGGCCCCGCGCGAGACCGTGGACTCGGCGGAGCACCGGTTCGTCCCGGTCGCGTCCGGCGAGAAGGTCGAGACGCTCGCGGGGCTCATCCGCGAGGCGCCCGGGCGCACCCTCGTGTTCGTGCGGACCAAGCGCGGCGCCGACCGGCTGGCCACCAAGCTCGGCCGCCTCGGGGTCCGGGTCGAGGCGATGCACGGCGACCTCACACAGGCTGCCCGCGAGCGGGCGCTCCAGCGGTTCTCGTCGGGGAGGGCCGAGGCGCTGGTCGCGACCGACGTCGCGGCGCGCGGGCTCGACCTCGAGCACATCACCCACGTCGTGAACTTCGACCCCCCCCAGGACGACAAGGGCTACGTGCACCGCGTCGGCCGGACGGCGCGAGCCGGCCGCAGCGGCACGGGGGTGACCTTCGTGGAGCCCGAGCAGCAGGCTGACGTCAGCCGGATGGCGGCGCGGCTGAAGCTCGACGAGGAGTTCCGCCGTGAGGGCATGGCGGTCGCCGCGCCGCGGCTGGTGTTCACCTCTGGGCGCGGGCGGCGCTCCGGGCTCGGGCGCCGGCGCGGCCGCTGAGGGCGGCGGCCTCCGGGCGGTCGGCTAGGCTGTCGGCATGCGGACCTGTCCGTTCTGCGCCGAGGCCGTCCCGGCGGACGCTGCCGTGTGTCCCTGCTGCGCGAGCCGGCTCTCCGAGGCGGCGGTCGGCGAGGGCGCCGAGCAGTTCAGCCACTCCGGGAGCCGGTACCTCCTCGGGTACGGGCCCGGGATCTTCGGGATCTGGGACCGGCAGGTCCCCGGCGGACCCGTTCGAACCTTCCCGCGCACCGACGAGGGCTGGGTCGCGGCGTGGACGGCGTTCGAGGCGCTGGAGCCGAACAGCGCGGGCATTGGCATCGGGCGGGGCCGCCGCGACCGGTCGGGAGAGGAACGCGGCGCCGCGGGATCGATGAGCGGTGGGGCAGGGGTCGCCGGCGTCGCAGGGGTGCCCTGGGACCGCGCCCCGGCCGGGGCCCAGGCCGTCACGTCGCTCGCCTCGCCGCTGCGGCGGCTCGTGGCCTTCGTGGTCGACATCCTGGCACTGTCGGCGGGGCTCGCGGCCGCGATCTCGGCCGGGGTGTTTGGCGGTGTGAACCC
>JAJYHN010000021.1 GCA_021784765.1 Actinomycetes bacterium | reverse complement strand
CGAGACGGTCTTCCTCGTTCGCGCGGTCGCCCGGCTGCCGCTCGGCACGCCGTATCCCTCGGTCGCGCGCACGGTCGCCGAGACGGTCAGGCGTCTCCGCGAGGCCGACGAGGCCGCCGCGAAGGACGCGCCCCTGTACGCCCCGACGAAGCCGCGCCGCGTGGAGGTCCGCCTCGACTCGACCGGCGTCGGCCGGCCGATCGTGGACCTGTTGGCGAGCGAGCTGGTCGGCCTCCGCGTCATGCTCCGGGCGGTGACCTTCGCGGCGGGGGAGCGGCTCGAGCGGCGAGGCGGGGAGTGGACGGTCGGGAAGCTCTACTTGGCCGCACGCCTGGCGGCCCTGCTGCAGACCGGCCGCATTCGGGCGGCCGCGGGCATGGCCGACCTCGACGCGCTTCTTGGCGAGCTCCGCGACTACGAGGTCCGCACGAGCTCGAGCGGGTTCAGCCTCGGCGCCTTCCGTCGCGACGCACATGACGACCTCGCGACCGCGCTCGCGCTGGCCGTGCTCGCCGATCCGGAGGGCGAGGCCCGGTTGGTCCCGCTGCCGGCCGGCTGGGCCTGAGCGTTCTACCGTTTGTTCTACCCAACGCCGGCCGAACCCTCGGAGTGGGCGGGCGGAAGACGACGACCGTGCCATCGTGGCCAGCACAAACGGGCGCGAGACAAGCCGCCGGACGAACGGGCGGAGCTATAGGGGATAATCGCGGGCATGCACGCCCACGACGCCACGGGTGGTCCGCGGCCGGCCGAATCCGTCTACGACCTGATGATGCGGGCGCGTTCCCTGCTGGACGGCGGGCACCCCCACCAGGCCGCCCTGCTGCTCTCGCGAGCGAAGCTGCTCGAGCCCGAGAAGGGGTCGATCCGCGAGCTGCTCGGGCGCGCGCTGTACATGTCCGGGCGCCCCCGGCGTGCCCGTCGCGAGTTCGCGAAGGCCGTTCAGATCGATCCGGCCAACGACTATGCGCACTTCGCCCTCGGCCTCGCCTGCGAGCGGACCGGCGAACGCGACCGGGCGATCGGTCACCTGAAGCTCGCCCTGGCCATGCGGCCGGGCGCCGAAGAGTACCAGGCTGCGCTGGCCCGGATCCTTGCATGAGCCCCGCGGAGACGGACGCCACGCGGGCCGGCGCGTCCGCGGGGCAGACGGAACCGGGGGGGCGCCCCGGCCGGATGGGGCCGCCCGAAACGGCCGCCCCCGTCCTCGCCGCGGGCTACGACGGGGTGCTGCTCGACCTCGATGGCACCGTCTACCGCGGGGACGAGCCGATCGAGGGGGCTGCCGAGGCAATCGCCGGGCTCCGGGCCGCACGGGTCCCGTTCCTGTTCCTCACCAACAACTCCGCCCGTACCCCCGAGCAGGTCGTCGAGAAGCTCGGGGACGTGGGCATCGAGGCCACGGCGGCGGAGGTGCTCACCTCGGCGCAGGCAACGGGCGCGATGCTCCGTCGTGAGGGTTCCGGGGGCGAGACCGCGTTCGTGGTGGGCGAGGAGGGGGTGATCCGGGCGCTGGAGGACGCCGGGATCCGCGTCCTCGAGGGGCACCCCGAGCGCGTGGACCTCGTCGTGGTCGGGTGGGACCGGAGCGCGGACTACGCGAAGCTCCGGCGGGCCACGCTTCTGGCGGCGCGCGGCGCTCGGCTCGTCGGCACCAATCCGGATCCGTCCTACCCCGCGCCGGACGGCCCCTGGCCGGGCGCGGGGGCGCTGCTCGCCCTGGTCCGGACCGCCTCGGGCGTCGAGCCGGTCGTGGTCGGCAAGCCGTCGCGGCCCATGATGGAGGCGGCCGCCGATCGCCTGGGCGCTGCTCGGCCGCTCATGGTCGGCGACCGGCTCGAGACCGACGTCGCCGGCGCGGAGGCGGTCGGCTGGGACTCCGCGCTGGTGCTGACCGGTAGCAGCTCGCTTCGGGACCTCGTGGAGGCCGGGGGCGCGCCGACCTACCTCCTTCGCGACCTGCGAGCGCTGGTGGCGCCGGCCATTCCGGCCGCCCGGCTCCGCGCGGCCGAGTCCGGGGATGCCCTGGCCGTGGGGGCGTTGCTCCGGGCCCGCGGGCTGGAGCCCGGCCGGGTCGCCTCCCGCCTGGCCGGCACGGTCGTCGCGCCCGGGACGCCCGGTGGCGAGGCGGTCTCGAGCGGCCGGGGTGGCACGGGCTCGCGCGGCGAGCCGGCCCTGCTCGGCACCGCATGCGTGGAGGATCTCGGGGCCGACGGGATGCTCCGCTCGGTGGCCGTCGACGCGTCGGTCGAGGGATGCGGGATCGGATCCCTGGTGGTGGCGGGGGCGCTGCGCGCCGCCCGAGTCCGCGGAGTTCGCCGTGCGTTCCTGTTCACCGACGGCGCGGAGCGGTTCTTCACCGCACTGGGGTTCTCGCCGGTCGATCCGGGCGGGTTGCCGGCGCCGGTCCGCGTGGCGGCCGAAGCGGCGGGCTGCACGCACGGTGCGACGCCGATGTGTCGCGAGCTCGCGGCGTCCGCCGCGCCGGCGGGGTAACCGGGCCCGCTGGGCTCCAGACGAACCGGGCGCCGTCCGGCGCCCGGGAGCCGGGGCGGTCCACGCCAGGGTCTCCTACCGCGGGCTGTCGCCGGGTCCGTCCCCGCTGGGGGCGCGGCGGCCGCGGGCGCGCAGGCGTGGTCCCGCGAAGCCGGCGACCTCGCGGTTGAACGCCACCGCACGCTCGAGGAAGGCGGCGTGTCCGGCCCCGGGGAACTCCACCACGCGGGCGCGGGGCAGCAGGTCGCCGATGGCGCGGGTCTCGGCGGGGTTCACCACCCGGTCCTTCGTCCCGAGCACGACGAGCGCCGGGACCTCGACCTCCGTGACGGACGACGACAGGTCGTAGCCCGCCATCGCATGGAAGGTCCGCGTCCGCACCTCGCGCGGGACCGTGGCGATGATGTCACGGACGAACCGCACGACTGCCGGGGCCGGGGCGGTGCCGAAGCCCGTCCGGATGAACCGATACGAGAGCGTCGCGCTGCCGATCGAGCCGGCCTGCGCGTTCAGGATGCGGTCGACGCCGGGGTTGCCGAGCAGGAGCCCCAGGCTCGTGTGCAGCGCCCAGGCCTCGAGCGGGGCGCCCGGCCAGCGACCGGCCACCGACCGGGGCACGTGCATCAGCGGCGTCGAGACCAGCACGGCCCCCCGCACCTTCGCGCGTGCGGTCTCGGGGTTCTCGGCCAGGTAGGAGAGCGTGACCATCCCGCCGAGGCTGTGCCCGACCAGCACGACGTCGTCGCCCGTGAGCTGGTCGACCACCCGCGCCAGGGCGTCGACGGCGAGCCCGAACGAGATGTCACGCCCGCGCGGGACCGTCGAGCGGCCGTGGCCGGGCAGGTCCCAGGCCACGACCGTCCACGGGCTGCCGCCGAGGCCGAGCTTCTGGTAGTGCCAGGAGGCCTGGGTGAGGCACCAGCCGTGCGTGAACACCATGGTGCCGGGGCGGCCGCGGATGACCTCGGCGTAGATGCGCGAGGAACCGGCCCCCCGGACCGGGACCGGCTCTCCCGCCGCCGCACCCAGCAGATCGTCGTCGCCGGGCTCATCGCGGCGGAGCCGCTGGGCGAGGCCGCCGGCCACCGACAGGCCGAGCACGGTCCCGACGGAGGTGGCGAGGAACCGATGCCCTCGGGTCTTCGCCGGGCGTGGGGACGGCGTCGACTGCGGGGAGCTCACGCGAGCCTCCGCAGGCGAAGCAGGTCCACGATGCTCGCCTCCACCTTCACGCGGCCGGTCACCACGGCGGAGAACAGCGATCCGTTGCCGTCGACGAACGCCACGAGGTCGTCGCTGGTCATCCGGATCCTGATGTCCGACCTGTCCGGCGCGCCCCGATGAAGTGAGCCCATTCTGCCCTCGGCCATCTTCGACCAGTACTCGGCGTCCAGGTCGGTGAGGTGGAGGGAGAGGATCCTCCCGTCCGGGAGGGCGCCGGCGAGGGATCCCTGCGCCTCCTCGGCGCCCTCGAGCCTGCGGATGAGCTCACGGAGCTTGGTCTCGACGTCTCGCTTCGTCGCCACGATGTCCCCGGCGGTCGGGCGATGCCGGTGCCGGCGATTATCCCACGCGCGCACCCGGCTCCTCGACTATGCTTCGCTGGGGATGCTGGACGAGCTGCGGGCCCTGCTGGAGGAGCGGCTGCGATCGATCTTGGCGATGCTCGACGAGGTCGCTCCCGCGGCCTTCGAGCGAATTCGCGCCACGGCGGCGCCAGGAGGGGTCGGGCTCCGGCCCGCCGCGGTCGGCAAGGACGACAACCGGGCGTGAGGCGCCGGCTCGACCTCGAACTGGTCCGCCGAGGCTTGGTCGACACGCGCTCGGAGGCGACGATCGCGATCCGGGATGGGCGCGTGACGGTGGGCGGTCGGCCTGCGACGAAGGCCGGGACCCTGATCGCGCCCGAGGACGCCGTTGCGCTGGCGACGGCGGCCCGGGCGTTCGCGTCGCGCGGCGGGGAGAAGCTCGCCGGGGCGCTCGACCGGCTCGGAGTGGATCCCTCCGGATGCCGGGCGCTGGACGCCGGCGCGTCGACGGGCGGGTTCACGGACTGCCTGCTTCGCCGGGGGGTCGATCACGTCGTTGCGGTCGACGTCGGCTACGGGCAGCTCGATTGGCGGCTCCGTGGCGACCCCCGCGTGACCGTGCAAGAGCGCACGAATGTTCGCGACCTCGACCCGGCCTCGCTTCCGTACCGCCCCGACCTCGTCGTGGCCGACCTGTCGTTCATCTCGCTGCGGGTGGTGCTGCCGGCGCTCGTCCGCTGCGCGGCCCCCGGGGCGGAGTTCGTCCTGCTGGTCAAGCCGCAGTTCGAGGCCGGCCGCGCCCACGTCGGGGCGCGCGGGGTGGTGGCCGACCCGGAGGTCTGGGGTCGGGTGCTGCGCGACGTGGCAGCCGCGGCGGCCGGCGAGGGGCTCGCCGTGTGGGGGATCTGCGTCTCGCCCCTGCTCGGCCCGGCCGGCAACGCCGAGTTCTTCCTGCGCGCGCGCGCGCCCGGGCCGCCGCGGATCGGGCTGCAGGTCGGTGGCCCCGCGGGGCCGGGGATGCCGGAGTGGCGGGAGGCTCTCGGGGCGTGGGTCGCCGAGGCCGTCGCGGGGGCATCGGCCCTGCCCGCGGCTCGCGCGGCAGGCGGGCGGGAGGAGCGGCCCGGCGAGGCGGCCCCGGAGGAGGATGAGGGTGAATAGGGTCGGCTTCGTCGTCCACCTTGGGCGCGCCTCGGCGCTCGAGGCCGGGCGGACCCTCGTCGCGTGGCTCGGCGAGCGCGGCGTGGCGACCCGGTCGCTCCCTGGCGAATCGATCGGCGCCGACGAGGTTCGCGACGAGGAGGCCTTTCCCGAGGGGCTCGACCTGCTGGTGTCGATCGGCGGGGACGGAACCCTGTTGCGTGCCGCGAACATCGCCCAGCGGGCGGACGTACCGATCCTCGGCGTGAAGGTCGGTCGAGTCGGGTTCCTGACCGAGGTGGAGCCGGCGCAGGCGCCGGCGGTGCTGGAGGACGTGATCCTCGGTCGCTCGCGGATCGAGGAGCGGACGGCGCTCGTCGCGACCTCGCCGGAGGCGCCGTGGCTCTCGCCCCACCTCGGCCCCCAGTGGGCGCTGAACGAGGTTATCGTGGAGAAGCGGGCGCGCCACCGGCTGGTCACGCTGGCCGCGCTCGTCGACGGGGAGCACGTCACGACGTTCTCGGCCGACGGTGTCATCGTGGCCACGCCGACCGGCTCCACGGCGTACTCGTTCTCGGCGAACGGTCCGATCGTCTCGCCCTCGCTGTCGTGCCTGCTGCTGACGCCGGTCTCGCCGCACATGGTCTTCGACCGGTCGATCGTGCTCTCGCCCGACGAGGTGGTGACGCTGGAGGTCCTCGGGGAGGAGCCGGCGATCCTCTCCGCCGACGGGAGGCCCGGTGTCGAGCTGCCCGTGGGCGCGCGGGTCGACATCCGGCGGGCCGAGCGCCCGGCGCGGCTGGTCCGGCGGGAGGGGGCGCCGTCGTTCTTCTCGCTGCTCCGCGAGAAGTTCTCGCTGCCCGGCGAGGCGCCGCACGGGCCGACGCGCAGGGACGTCGGACCCGGCCGGTAGGATGGCGGCGTGCTCGAGGAACTGCACGTGGCCGGGCTCGGGGTCATCCCCGAGGCGTCGCTCGAGCTGGCCCCTGGGCTGAACGTCCTCACCGGCGAGACCGGCGCCGGCAAGACGATGGTCACCGTCGCGCTCGGGCTCGCGCTCGGCGCGCGGTCGGCCGCCGACCTCGTGCGCACCGGGGAGCCGGCGCTCTCCGTCGAGGCCCGCTTCCGCGTCGCCGAGAGCACGAGGCCCGAGAGAGGACCGGGTGCGACCGAGGGGGCTTCCGACGCGAGCGGCTTTCGACCCGTTGCGGGCGCCACGGCGCTCGAGGGATCCGTGGGCGCGCCGGGCGAGTGGGCGGACGAGGAAGGGGCGCTCGTCCTGGCACGGACGGTGCGAGCCGACGGCCGCACCGGCGCGAGGGCGAACGGGCGGCTGGTGGCCGCGTCGAGCCTCGCGGCGCTCGGCCGAGACCTCGTCGAGATCCACGGGCAGCACGAGGCGCAACGGCTCCTCGATCCCGCGGCACAGGTCGCGTTCCTCGACCGTTTTGCGGGACCGGCCCATCTCGAGGCCGTCGCACGCTGCCGGTCGGCCCACGCCGCCCTCGTCGCGGCCCGATCGCGTTTCCAGGCTCTCGAGCGCGACGCGCGCGAGCGCGAGCGAGAGAAGGACCTTCTCGCCTACCAGGTGCGGGAGATCGAGGGGGCGGGGCTGCGCCCCGGGGAGCGCGAGGAACTCGCGGTCGAGGAGTCACGCCTCGCGAACGCCGAGCGGTTGCGCGGGCTCACGGCCGGCGCGGCGGAGGCGGTGGGGGAGGAGGGCGGCGCCGCCGACGGCCTGCGCGCTGCGGCCGCGGCCCTGCGGGCGGCGCGTGCGCTGGATCCCTCGGCCGGCCCTGCAGCCGACCGGCTGGCCTCGCTGGCGGCCGAGGTCGACGACGCGGCCGGGGAGGTCCGCGCCTACCGCGAGTCGCTCGAGGCCGATCCCGAGCGCCTCGAGGCACTTCGCGAGCGACTGCGAACGATCGATGCCCTCGAGCGCAAGTACGGCGACGGCGTCGAGGAGGTACTGGCCTTCCTCGAGTCGGCGCGGGCCCGGCTGTCCGCGCTCGAGCGCGAGGACGAGCGGCGGGAGGAGCTGCAGGCCGACGCCGTCCGTCTTCACGAGGAACGGGCAGCCCTCGGCCGGATCGTCTCCGAGGGGCGCGCCCGCGCGGCCCCCGGGCTCGGCCGAGGGATCACGCGCGAGGTTCGCGAGCTCGGCATGCCCGGTGCCGAGGTGGCGATCGAGCTCGAGTCCCTGCCCGAGCCCGGTCCCGCTGGCGACGAGACCGTCCGCTTCGTGTGGTCGGCCGGGCCCGGGCACGAGCCGCGCCCGCTCGCGCGGGCGGCCTCCGGGGGCGAGCTCTCTCGGGCGATGCTCGCGTTGCGCAGCGTCGTGGCTGACGTGGACGAGGTTCCCACCCTGGTCTTCGACGAGATCGACGCCGGCATCGGAGGCAGGGCCGCGGCGGCCGTCGGCCGTCGGCTCTCGCTCCTCGCGGGGCGGCGGCAGGTCCTGGTCGTCACGCACCTCGCCCAGATCGCGTCCCACGCCGACCGCCATTTCTTGGTCACGAAGGACGGCGGGACAGCCGAGGTGCGGGCGCTGGACGATGCCGACCGGCCCGGAGAGCTAGCCCGGATGCTCTCGGGCACCGTCACGGACACCTCGCTGGCGCACGCCGCCGAGCTGCTCCGAGCCGCGGCAGAGGACCGGGCCGGCGTGCGCGCGGACGGCGACACGCCCGTTTCCGACGGCGGCGCCGGGGGGGCGCGGGACGGGCGCAGAGGCGGCCGCGCCCATCGGGGAGCGGATCTCGCGCGACGGGGACGGCGTCTCTGATAGCATCAAGTCCCGAGGTGGCAGGCACTCGGAAATACGTGGTCGTGACGGGAGGAGTCGCCTCCGGCCTCGGGAAGGGCATCACCGCCGCATCCCTCGGTCGCCTGTTCAAGTCTCGTGGCCTGCGCGTCACCCACCAGAAGCTCGATCCCTACATCAACGTCGACCCGGGGACGATGAACCCGTTCGAGCACGGCGAGGTGTTCGTGCTGGACGACGGGGCCGAGACCGATCTCGACCTCGGCCACTACGAGCGGTTCACCGACGAGACCCTGCACCGCGGGGCGAACGTCACGTCGGGATCCGTCTACCAGTCGGTCATCGCGAAGGAGCGGCGCGGGGACTTCCTCGGCAAGACCGTCCAGGTCATCCCCCACATCACGAACGAGATCAAGCACCGCATCCGCGAGCACGCCGAGCAGGAGGGTGCGGACATCGCGATCGTCGAGGTCGGCGGGACCGTCGGCGACATCGAGTCGCTGCCGTTCCTGGAGGCCATCCGCCAGTTCCGCAACGAGGTCGGCCGCGAGAACGTCGCGTTCGTGCACGTCTCGCTGACCCCGTTCATCGGGCCGACCGGCGAGCTGAAGACCAAGCCGACCCAGCACTCGGTGCGCGAGCTTCGCTCGATCGGGATCCAGCCCGATGCGATCGTCTGCCGCTCCGACCGCCCGATCGCCCAGCACCTGAAGGAGAAGATCTCGCTGCTCTGCGACGTCGAGACGCGGGCCGTCGCCTCGGCCCACGACGTCGAGTCGATCTACGAGGTCCCGCTGCTGCTGCACCGGGAGGGGCTCGACGACTACCTGGCCGGGCTGCTCCGGCTCCCCGAGCCGCCGGGGGATGCCGATCTCGCGGAGTGGCGCGCGCTGGTCGACCGCGTCCACGCGGCCGAGGAGCCGGTGACCGTCGCAATCGTCGGCAAGTACGTGAACCTCCCCGACGCCTACCTGTCGGTGATGGAGGCGCTCCGACACGCAGGCTTCCACCACGGCGCTCGCGTCAAGCTGACGTGGATCGCCTCGGACGAGCTGGTGCGGGGGAGAGCGGGGGAGGTGCTGTCGGCGGCGGACGGGATCCTTGTCCCTGGCGGGTTCGGGGTGCGCGGCATCGAAGGGAAGGTCGAGGCGATCAGGGTGGCGCGCGAGCAGGGGATCCCGTTCCTCGGGCTCTGCCTCGGGCTGCAGTGCGCGGTGATCGAGTTCGCCCGGGACGCCTGCGGGCTCGAGGGGGCGAACTCCTCGGAGTTCGACGTCGAGACGCCCTACCCGGTCATCGACCTGCTGCCCGAGCAGGAAGGGGTGGTCGACCTCGGCGCGTCGATGCGCCTCGGGTCCTACCCCTGCAACCTCGCTCCGGGCAGCCGGGCGGCCGACGCCTACGGCGACGGAGTGGTCCACGAGCGGCACCGCCACCGCTACGAGGTGAACCCCGAGTACCACGCGGTCCTGCAGGAGCACGGAATGGCGTTCTCGGGCCTGTCGCCCGACGGGCGCCTGGTCGAGATCATCGAGCTCCCCGGCCACCCGTTCTTCATGGCGAGCCAGTTCCACCCGGAGCTGAAGTCGCGCCCGACGCGGCCGCACCCGCTGTTTCGCGAGTTCGTGGGGGCGGCGCTGGAGCGGCGTCGCGAGGGTCGCGCGGCCGGGACCCTCACCGTCACCGGCTAGCCGCGGGGTGCCGCGCGCAGAGGAGGGGTCAACGTGATCGTCGGCGTACCGAGAGAGGTCAAGGACAACGAGTTCCGCGTCGCGCTGACCCCCGAGGGGGCGCGCGAGCTCACGCACGCCGGCCATCGCGTGCTGATCGAGGATGGGGCCGGCACGGGCTCGAGCATCCCCCAGGAGCGCTACGAGCGCGCCGGCGCCGAGGTGCTCGCCACGGCCGAGGAGGTGTGGGGGACGGCCGAGATGATCATGAAGGTGAAGGAGCCGGTCCCCTCCGAGTACGGGCTGATGCGCGAGGGCCAGACGCTGTTCACCTACCTGCACCTCGCCGCGGTGAGGGACCTGACCGAGGTGCTCCTCGCGCGTGGGGTGTCGGCCGTCGCCTATGAGACCGTGCAGCTCCCCGACGGGCGCCTGCCGCTGCTCGCCCCCATGAGCGAGGTGGCCGGGCGCATGGCCCCGCACGTCGGGGCCCGGCTGCTCGAGAAGGAGCACGGGGGCCGCGGGATCCTGATGGGCGGGGTCTCCGGCGTCCGTCCCGCGAAGGTCCTGGTGCTCGGGGCCGGCATGGCCGGGATGAACGCGGCCTGGATCGCGGCCGGCATGGAGGCCGAGGTCGTCGTGGTCGACAGGAACCTCGACCGGCTGCGGCTGATCGACCAGATGATGCGCGGGAGGATCGTCACCTTGGCATCCGACCGCCTGACGCTCGAGCAGCGGGTGCGCGAGGCCGACGTCGTGATCGGCACCGTGCTCGTCCCGGGCGCGCGGGCGCCGAAGCTCGTGACCGAGGAGATGGTGGCCTCGATGCGCCCCGGCTCGGTGGTGGTGGACATCTCGATCGACCAGGGCGGGTGCATCGAGACCTCGCACGTCACCACCCACTCGGACCCGACGTTCGTCGTGCACGACGTCGTCCACTACTGCGTCGGCAACATGCCGGGCGCGGTCCCGAACACCTCCACGTACGCGCTGACCAACGTGACGCTGCCCTACGCGCTCGCGATCGCCGACCACGGCCTCGAGGCGGCGCTGCGCGCCGACCCCGCGCTCGCCCTCGGCCTGAACGCCTACGCGGGCACCCTGACGAACGGTCCGGTCGCCGAGGCCCACGGGATGGAGTGGACCCCGGCCTCGCGGGTCGTGCCGGGGCTCGCCGGCTGACGCGCCGCCAGGCGGGTGGCTCGGAGGGGCGAGGCGTGGCGGCCGCGGGCTCCGAGGGCGACCCGCTCACGGGGCAGATCGGCCGCTTCCTCGACTACGTGACGGTCGAGCGGGGCCTCGCACGCAACACGGTCGAGGCCTACCGCCGCGACCTTGCCCGGTACGCAGAGTACCTCCGCGCACGGGGCATCGAGGACGCGGCGCATGCCGGGGAGGAGGTCGTTGCCGGGTTCGTCGAGTGGCGCTCTCGCCAGCGCGTTGCCGACGGACGGCGCCCACGTGCCTCGTCGGTCGCGCGGGCCGTCGCGGCCGTGCGGAGCTTCCATCGGTTCCTGGTTCGCGAGGGCGAGGCCGCGTCCAACCCGGCCGAGACGATGGAGCGCCCGAGGGTGCCGCGCAACCTGCCGAGGCCCCTCTCGGTGGACGAGGTGCGGTCGGTGCTCGAGGCGGCGAGCGGAACCGATCCGGCGGGGCTGCGGGACCGGGCGATCCTGGAGACGCTCTACGGCGGGGGGCTCCGGATCTCCGAGCTGGTGGGCCTCGACGTGGACGACGTCGACCGGGAGCAGGGAAGCCTTCGGGTGTTCGGCAAGGGGAGCAAGGAGCGGGTGGTCCCGCTCGGAAGCTACGCCCTGGCCGCGATCGAGGCGTATGCGACGCGCGGCCGCCCGTCGTTGGTCGGCGCGCGATCGCGGGGCGCGCTGTTCCTCAACCAGCGGGGGGGGCGGCTCACCCGCCAGGGG
>JAJYHN010000095.1 GCA_021784765.1 Actinomycetes bacterium | reverse complement strand
GGCGCACCATCGCCGAGATGATGGCCAAGGGAACCTACGCCAGCATCAACCTGGCCACCCCCGACCTCGACGGCACCTTCGAGCGGCTGCAGGCCACCGGCGCCGAGGTCGTCCAGGAGCCGACCGAGCAACCGTACGGGGTTCGCGACTGCGCCTTCCGCGATCCCGCGGGGAACCTCGTCCGCATCCAGGAGCTGCGCTGAGCCGTCCGGCGATCGCACCGGAGGTCAAGCGGCCGGGACTCGTTCGACGCACGGAGGTGCTTGGCAATGGCTGAGAGGAAGCCTGCACGGAAGGGCACGCAGAAGTCCGCCGGGAGCACCACCGCGATCGGCAAGGCGTCCAACGGATTCACGGACGAGGAACGCGCCGCGATGAGGGAGCGCGCCCAGGAGCTGAAGGCGGCCGCGCGCCGCGGCCCGCGCGCGGGCAAGGCGGACGGGGAAAGCGACGTGCTCGCGAAGATCGCCGACATGCCCGAACCGGATCGCGCCATGGCCGAGCGGCTCCATGCGATCATCAAAGCCAGCGCGCCAGCCCTCTCGCCGAGAACCTGGTACGGGATGCCCGCGTATGCCAAGGACGGCAACGTCGTCTGCTTCTTCCAAAGCGCGCAGAAGTTCAAGACCAGGTACGCGACGCTCGGCTTCAGCGACAAGGCCAACCTCGACGAAGGCGCCATGTGGCCGACCACCTTTGCGCTGAAGGCGTTGACCGCCGCCGAAGAGGCAAGGATCGCCGCGCTCGTGAAGAAGGCGGTGGCCGAGGGCTGAGCCTCACTGATCCACGGCTCGGTGCCGGGCCGGGGCCGACCTCGTCGCCGTCGCCGCCCGCTCCACCCTCACCGGCGAGCACCTCGCGGCCTGCGTCGGTGCCTGACCGCAGCCCTCGCGGACACCGTGAGACGAGCTCTCTCAGCTGTTTCGACTCGTCCCACTCGACTCGTTCCACTCAACCGGGAACGGGGCGTTCGAACGCGTACTGGGGCGCGTCGCAGACCGGCTCGTAGCCGACCTCGGCATAGATGTGGTTCGCGGTCGGGTTGGCGAGGTCGGTGAACAGGAAGCAGTGCCGGCGCCCGGCGGCGAGGAGCCCGGCCGAGAGCCCCGCCACGAGCGCGCTCGCGTAGCCCCGGCGCCGGAGCTCGGGCGGGGTATAGACGGGACCGACGCGGACGCCGGTCGGGGTCGGCCCGGCCCAGCCGGCCAGGGACACCGAGCGGCCGCCGTCCTCCCACAGCGCGTACCCGGTCGGCGCCGAGAACCCCTCACCGTCGCCGGCCAGGCGCTCCTCGACCCCGCGCCGGAGCTGCTCGGGATCGGCATGGGTCCCCGCCTCGGCGGCGAAGGCGAACGACCAGTCGAGCAGCAGGTCGCGGTCGGCGACCATGGCCGTCCGCATGCGCCCCGGGACGTCCGCGACCGGTCGGACATGGGTCAGGCGATGGATCCGCTGGGCCATCCGAAGGCTCGCGGTCGCGCCGGTGCGGCGGGTCCACGACCGCGCGAACTCCCCGGCCTCGGGATCGGCGCCGACGACGCCCGGCAGCGGGACACCCCGGCCGGCCAGGTGGGCAACGAGCGCCTCCAGCGCCTCGGTCGAGGACGGGCGGGCGAGGGCGAGCTCGAACGGCGGCGTCCAGAGCGCCGCCCCGGCCACCGTGGCGCCGTCCCGCACCACCCACAGGTGGAACTCGTCGTAGCGGGCGGGGTCGCGGGCGAGGGTGGCCGCGAGACCGAGCACGAGGTTGTGCCGGGCCTCGTCGGCGGCGAGCAGGGGCGTCGCGAGCTCGAGGAAGGCGTGCGGGTCGGGAATCTCCTCGACCCGCACCCCAGCTAGACCCCGGCCGCCCGCGAGCGTCGGCCGACCAGGAACCCGGCGGCGTAGCCGAGCGCCCCGGCGGCCGCGGCGCCGGCCCCCGCCGCCGAGGCGACGAGCGTGCGCCGGCGGGCGACCCGGAAGTCGAGCATCTCCCAGCCGCGGGCCCGGGCCATCGCGCGGAGCGGCCGGTCGGGGTTCATCGCGACCGGCGTTCCGACGAGCTCCAGCAGCGGCAGGTCGTTCACCGAGTCGGAGTAGGCGAACGAGCGCGCGAGGTCGATCCCGCGGACCGCGGCCAGCTCGACCACCCGCCGAGCCTTCTCCGGCCCATGGCAGAGGTCGCCGTCCAGGCGCCCCGTGTAGCGATCGCCGCGAACCTCCGCCCGGGTTCCGATGACGCCGTCGGCGCCGAGCTCGTCCGCGAGCAGCAGCAGCAGGTCCTCGGGCGAGGACGAGCAGATGTAGACCTCGCGGCCGGCGCGCGTGTGGCGCCCGATCAGCTCCACGGCCTGGGGGTACAGCCGCGGGATGATGTCCTCCTTCACGACGACCCGGCCGGCGGCCATGACCTCGTGCCGGAGCCGTCCCTCGATGGCCTGCAGCGAGGCGTCGCGGGCGCGGTTCATGCGGTCCTCCGCCTCGTTGCCGAGGACGCGGAACGCGACCTGGTCGGCCGCCATGCGGGCGATGTCGCGCAGGCGGAAGATCCGCTGCCGGTACATCTCGCGCGCCAGCGGGAACAGGCTCGAGCCCGGCAGCAGGGTCTTGTCCAGGTCGAAGAACGCGCCCTCCATCCGCGTAGCGTACCGCCGAGGGTGCGGCGCCGGAAGGGCGGTGCCGGCCGCTCGGGTGCCGGACGATCAGGCCTCGGCGGCGGAGCGTCGGTCGAGGAAGCCGCCGTCGCGGTCGTTGCGGGCAGCGAGGGCGCCGGCCAGGATCGACAGGGCGATCTCCTCGGCCGTCCGGCCGCCGAGGTCGAGGCCGACCGGGGTCCGGACCCGCGCGAGGTCGTCCTCCCCGAAGCCCATCGCCCGCAGCCGGTCGAGGTGGGGCCCGACGTGGCGGGCGCTGCCCATGACCCCGACGAATCGGACCCCGCCGGCACGGAGCAGGGCCGCCACGTTCTCGGCGACCCCGGGCGCGTCGTGGTCGGTGAGCACCGCGTAGGCCTCGCGATCCCCGAGCGCCGCCCCGAGCCCGTGCGTCACGCGCGTGCGCGGCGGCAGTGAGAGGCCACCCGGCCGCCCGGCGCGCGGCTCGACCAGGACCGCGTCGAAGCCGACCTCCGGCCCCCACCGCAGCAGGGCGGCGGCGACCGGCGTCGCCGAGACGACGACCAGCAGGGGCCGGGGGGGGCTCGGCTCCAGGTAGACCTCGATCGAGCCGAGGTCGTGTTCGAACGTCCTGGTCTCGGGCGTCCCGGCCGCGAGGACCGCCCGCGAGCCCTCCAGGGCGGCGGCGTCGAACTCCGCGCAGCCGAGCGTTCCCGCGATCGGGCCGGCGGACCCGAGCAGCACTTTCTGGCCGACCCGGCAGGGGGGTGTGCCGTGGGCGCGGACCGCGGTCGCCAGCACCACCGGCTCGCCGCGAGCGCGACGGGCGGCGAGCTCGGCCTCGGGGCCGCCACCTGGCGCGGGCGGCGCCTGCCCGTGCCGGTGGCCCGCCGGTCGGGGGGCGTCCGCCGGACCGTGGACCGTGTCTCCGGCCAGCAGGTCCAGCGCGTGGGGCAGGACCGGCAAGAGGGCCGCCAGGCTCTCGGTCGCGCCGCGCTCGCTGCCCGGGAGGTTGAGGATCAGGCCCGCCCCGCGGCTGCCGGCGACGCCGCGCGACAGGGCGGCGAACGGCGTCGAGGCGCGGCCGGACGCCCGCATCTCCTCGGCCAGGCCCGGTGCCTCGCGGTCGATCACGTCCCGCGTGGCCTCCGGCGTCACGTCCCGCGGCCCGAGGCCGGTTCCTCCGGTCGTCGCGACCAGCGCCGCGCCGGCATCGGCGAGCTCGGCGAGCAGGGATGCGATCCGATCCCGCTCGTCGGGGACCACCTCGTGGCGGATCACGTCGAACCCGTTCGCCTCGAGCAGCGCAACCACGGCCCGGCCGGAGGCGTCGTCGCGCACCCCGGCGGAGACGCCGTCGCTGACGGTGACGACCGCCGCCGTCCTTCGGGGGAGTTCTGGGCGGTCCGCGTGACCCTGCGCGCTCACGTGCCCGATGCTACCCGTCGCCGTCGGATCGAGTGCGCCGCGATCGTGCGGGCCGGGGCATCGCAGGGTTCGCCGCGGAGACCTATGCTGGTGCGCGATGGATGGGGACCACCCGCCGGCGTCGGGGCCGCTGCTCGATCGCTTCAGCCGGGTGGCCGACGACCTTCGGGTCTCGGTCACCGACCGCTGCAACTTCCGCTGCACCTACTGCATGCCGCCCGAGGGCCTTGACTGGCTGCCGCGCTCGGAGATCCTCTCCTTCGAGGAGACCGCCCGCCTGGCGGCGCTCCTCGTGCGCCTCGGGGTCTCCTCGGTGAAGCTCACCGGCGGGGAGCCGACCGTTCGAAAGGACCTGCCCGAGCTCGTGGCGATGCTCCGGGAGGCCCACCCAGGGCTCGAGCTCTCGATGACCACCAACGGCTACCTGCTGGACCGCCTGGCCGCCCCGCTCGCCGAGGCGGGTCTCGACCGCGTGACGGTCTCGTGCGACTCGCTGCAGCGCCACCGCTTCGCCGAGATGACCCGCCGCGACGCCTTCGACCGCGTGCTCGCGGGCATGCGCGCCGCCCACGAGGCGGGGCTCTCGCCGATCAAGGTGAACGTCGTGGTGATCGGCGGGGTGAACGACGACGAGGTCGAGGCCTTCGCCGCGTGGGCCCGGGAGACCGGCCACCTCGTGCGGTTCATCGAGTACATGCCCCTCGACGCCGAGCAGGCCTGGGAGCGGGCGAAGGTCGTCCCCTCGGCGGGGATCCTCGAGCGGATCGCCCGTCTCCACCCGCTCGTCCCCGACGGGAATGGGACGGAGCCGGCGACGAGCTTCCGCTTCGCCGACGGGGCCCAGGGTGGGGTGGGGGTGATCTCCTCGGTCACCGAGCCGTTCTGCGAGGCCTGCAACCGGCTCCGGCTCACCGCCGAGGGGGCGCTTCGCACCTGCCTGTTCGCGATGGGGGAGACCGACCTGCGCGGGCCGCTTCGCTCGGGCGCCACCGACGAGGAGCTCGAGGGGATGGTCCGCTCGGCCGTGTGGGGCAAGTGGGCTGGCCACCGGATCAACCACCCCGACTTCGTCCGCCCCGCCCGCTCGATGTCGATGATCGGGGGCTGATCGAGCCGCCGGAGGCTCGACGCCGCGCCCGGGCCCGCCGTCCGGCCGGCGCCGCGTCAGCCGATCAGCAGCACCTCGAGGCGCCGCGGCCCGTGCGCGCCGAAGACCGTCACCATCTCGATGTCGGAGGTGCGCGACGGCCCGGTCACCAGGACCGGCGCGGAGCTCCGGTCGGCCAGCGAGGCGAGCACCGGCATGGCCTCCTCCAGGCCGGGGACGAGCTGGTCGGCCGGCAGCAGCACCAGGTGCGCCTCCGGAAGCAGGCCGGCGACGCGGGGGGTGTTCGGGCCGGGCACGATCAGCACCGAGCCCGTCGAGGCGACGCCGAGGGCGGCCGAGGTGATCCCCATGCCGGCGGCCGCGGCGGCCTCGCGCCACCCGTCCGGCGCCGGGCGGACCGGCTCGACCCCGGCGGCGGCCAGCCCGGCATCGATCGCCTCGCGCCAGGCGTCGGTGTCCGGGGCGACGACGGCCGTACGGCCGGCACCCTCGGGGAGCGCTGCGGCCGCCGCGGTCACGGCGGCCGCGAGGGCCTGCCGGGCGACGGCGCGGCCGACTCCGCCGACCCCTGCGAGCGCCTCCAGGAAGGCCAGGACGGCGGCCGGTCCGCGCGCGCTGCCGCTCGCCGGGGTCGCCGGCCACGCGGGGGGCCGCTCGGGAGCCCGCGTCCCGCGCAGCTCGCCGCGGACCTGCCGCAGGAACGCCGTCCGGTCCACTCAGCCCCTCCGCAGCCGGCGTTCCCAGCGGGCGCGGAACGTCTCGCCCGCGGCCGCCGGCAGGTCGCGGCCTCCGGTCCAGCGCGACAGCGGGAACGGCGCGCGCGAGATCCGGCCACCCCGCGCCAGCGGAAGCTGGCCGAGCCGGGCGACGAGGCCGGTCAGGCGGTAGGTCTCCGGACGCCGCCAGGCCGCCGCCCACGCCCGCCAGGCCGCCGTCTCGGGGTCGGCCAGGCCCTTGCCCCGGACCGCGTCGGCCCGCAGCCCGAGGAGGTGGCCCGACAGCGGGATGCCGACCGGGCACACCTCGTCGCACGCGCCGCACAGCGAGGACGCGAAGGGGAGGTCGCCGGCGCGGTCGCGCCCCTGCAGAAGCGGGGTCACCACGGCGCCGATCGGCCCCGCGTAGACCGACCCGTAGCCGTGCCCGCCAACCTGCCGGTAGACGGGGCAGACGTTCTGGCACGCCCCACACCGGATGCAGCGCAGGACCGAGCGGTAGGCCGAGCGGAGGATCGCCGAGCGCCCGTTGTCGAGCACGACCACGTGGACCTCCTCCGGGCCGTCGACCTCGCCCGGGCGCCGCGGCCCGTTGACGAACGACAGGTAGGCGGTGACCGGCCGGCCCACCGAGCTCGCGACCAGCATCGGCAGCATGAGCCCGAGATCCCGGAACGAGGGCACGATCCGCTCCATGCCCATGATCGCCACGTGGACCGGCGGCAGCGAGGTCACCATGCGGCCGTTCCCCTCGTTGGTGACCGTCACGAACGAGCCCGTCTCGGCCACCGCGAAGTTCACCCCGCTGATCCCGACCCCGGCCGCCAGGAACGTCTCGCGGAGCACGCCGCGCACGAAGCCCGTGAGTGCCTCGGGGTCTTCGGGAAGCCGGCGGCCGTGTCGGCGCGACAGGAGCGCGGCGATCTCTCCCCGGCTCATGTGGACGGCCGGCGCGGTGATGTGCGAGGGGGCCTCGCCGGCGAGCTGCACCAGGTACTCTCCGAGGTCGGTCTCGACGACCTCCGCCCCGAACTCCGCCAGACCCCGGTTCAGCTCGATCTCCTCGGTGACCATCGACTTCGACTTCGCGACCAGGCGAACCCCGCGGGCCGCGAGCAGGTCGCGGACGTAGCCGACGGCCTCGGCCGCGTCCGCCGCGAAGAAGACCTTCGTGCCGCGCGCCTCGGCGTTCCGGGCGAACTCGCCCAGGTAGCGGTCCAGGCGCGCGAGCGTGTGGTCCCGGATCGCCTGTGCCGCGCCGACCAGGCCGGCGTGGTCGAGGCCGTCGAAGATCGCCCGCCGGCCCCGTTCGCGCTGGTCGACGGCGACGGCGACGTTGGCGCGCATCCGGGCGTTCGCGAGCTGAACCTCGGCCCGCTCGCGGAACGAGGAGCCGGCCGCGCCCGTCATCCGGACCGCCCGGCGGCCGCCCGGCGGGGCAGGAGGCCGCGTGCCTCAGCGAGCAGCGTGGCGACGTGCAGCACGCGCTGGCGCCGCCCGGTTCGCGCCGCGCGTCCCGCGAGGTGGACCAGGCAGCCGAGATCGCCGCCGACGATCGCGTCGGTCCCGGTGGCGGCCGCCTGCTCGAGCTTGTCGTCGGCCATCGCCACCGCGACGTCGGGGAGCTTCAGCGAGAACGTCCCGCCGAAGCCGCAACAGGCGTCGGGGCGGGCCATCTCGACGAGCGACAGGCCCTCGACGCTCGCGAGCAGACGCCGGCCCTGCGCGCCAACGCCGAGCTCGCGCAGGCCGTGGCACGAGTCGTGGTAGGTGACGGTGCCCTCCCAGCGGCCTCCGGGGCCGTCCGCCCCGAGCGCGTCGACGAGGAACCCGGTCAGCTCGTGGGTCCGGGCGGCGAGCGACCGGGCCCGGCCGGCGTCGCGGGTCCCGTCGAACAGCTCGGGAAACCACCGCCGCACCATCCCGGCGCACGACCCCGAGGGCGCGACGACGGCCTCGTGCCCCTCGAATGCGTCCAGCAGCCCACGGGCGACGGCCCGGGCCTCGTCGGGGTGGCCGGCGTTGAAGGCCGGCTGGCCGCAGCAGACCTGCCGCCCGGGGACCTCGACCCGCACGCCGGCCTCGCGCAGCAGCGCGACGGCCGCCTCGCCGACGTCGGGATCGACCAGGTCGACGAGGCAGGTCACGAACAGCGCGGCGGTGCGAGGCGCGGTCGGGGGCATCGCCCGCAGGCTACCGCGCCCCGGGTATCCTTGCCGGCATCCTCGGCCGCCGGGCGTTCGGCCCTGACGGCCAGGCAACGCGACCGACCGAAGGAGGACGCATGGCGACGCTGGCGCAGGCGGTGGCGGCCCCCCGGGCGCGCGGCCGCTCACGGACCGCGTACCGGATCGGGGCGGTGGCGGCCGGGAGCCTGGTGGTCGCGGCCCTCGCCCAGGTCTCGATCCCGCTCGGGTTCACGCCGGTGCCGATCACGGGCCAGACGCTCGGGGTGCTGCTGGTCGGCGCGGCGCTCGGCCCCGGCCTCGGCGCCCTCGCCCTTGCCCTCTACCTCGCCGAGGGCGCCGTCGGACTGCCGTTCTTCGCCCACCACGCGCACGGGATCTCCGCCCTCGGCCTCGCCTCCGCGACCGGCGGCTACCTCTGGGGGTTCGTGGTCGCCGCCGCGCTCGTCGGGCTGCTGGCCGAGCGTGGGTGGGACCGCTCGTTCGCGAGCGCGCTCGGCGCGATGTTCCTCGGCAACCTCGTGATCTACGGGTTCGGCGTCGCGTGGCTGATGCACGCCCTCCGGCTGCCGCTGCCCGCCGGCCTGCAGGACGGGCTGTACCCGTTCGTGGTCGGGGACGCCCTCAAGGTCGTGGTAGCGGGGGCTGCCCTGCCGGCGGCCTGGCGCCTGGCCGGGCGGCGGTAGGAGCGAGGGCTCCCGCGAGGCGCCGGGCGATCCCGACGATCCCTCAGGCGCGCGCCCGCGTCAGGCGCGCGACCACGTGAGGCGCGCGAAGCGCCCGAAGAAGTCTCGCCCGCGCTCCATCTGCGTCGCGAGGTGCTCGCGCGCGCCCGCCCGCACCGCGTCGATCGAGCCCCAGGTGCGCGCGATGCCCTCGGGGTCGAGGGAGATCCAGGACTCCAGGAGGTCGGCGTCCATCTCGGGGTGGAACTGGATGCCCCAGGCGGCCTCGCCGTGGCGGAACGCCTGGTTCCGCGTCTCGCGCGCCGTCGCCAGCAGGACCGCGCCCTCGGGGAGCTCGAACGAGTCCTCGTGCCACTGGAAGACCCGGTCCCCGTCGCGGAACGCCGACAGCAGCGGATCCTGGCGGCCGGGCTCGGTGAGGGAGAGCTCGTAGAAGCCGAACTCGCGCGCCGCGATCCGCCGGACCGGCGCGTCGAGCGCCCGCGCGAGGATCTGGCCGCCCAGGCAGACGCCGAGCGCCGGGATGCCGGCGTGCGCGGCGTCGCGCATCAGGTGGCGTTCGTCCAGCAGGTGGGGGTGACGCTCGACCTGGTCGGCGTTCTGATCGCCGCCGAACACGACGATGCCGGCCACGTCGTCGAGGTCGGGCCAGCTGGCGGAGGGGTCCCAGGCGTCCAGCACGTGGACGGCCACGCCCTGATCGCGGAACGCGCCGACGGCGACCGTCATGGCGTCGGTCGCGTCGTGCCGTATGCAGAGCAGCGGCCGCATTCAGCGATTGTCCCCGCTGCCGCCGTCGCCGCCAGCCCCATCCGCCTGCCGCCATCGACGCGCCTCCCACGCCTCGGGGTTCAGCAGCGTCGGGGGTCGCCGGCCCTCCAGCGCGGCGAACAGATTGTCGACCGCGACCATGCCCATGGCGACCCGCGTGTCGACGGTCGCGCTGCCGAGGTGGGGGGCGAGCACGGCGTTTCGCAGCCCGAGCAGCCGCTGGTCGACCTCGGGCTCGCGCTCGAACACGTCGAGCCCCGCCGCGAGGATCGTCCCGCGCTCCAGGGCCTCGGCCAGGGCGGCCTCGTCGACGACCGGACCGCGGGCGGTGTTCACCAGCACGGCCGTCGGCTTCATCCGCGCCAGGCGCCCGCCGTCGATCAGGTGGTGCGTGTCGGGCCCGAGGCTCACGTGCAGCGAGACGAAGTCCGACTCGGCGAGCAGGTCGTCGAGGTCGGCCCGGAACGACGCGCCGAGCTCCGCCTCGACCTCCGGCGCGACGGGCCGGCGTCCGTTGTAGAGGACCCGCATCCCGAAGCCGCGGGCCCGGCGCGCGACGGCCTGCCCGATGCGGCCGAAGCCGACGATCCCGAGTGTCGCGCCGGCCACGTCGCGGCCGAGCATCATCTCCGGACCCCAGATCCAGGGCGTGCGGGTCCGAAGGGACCGGTCGCCCTCGGCGACCCGCCGCGCGGCGGCCAGCATCAGCGCCCAGGCCATGTCGGCCGTGGCCTCGGTGAGGACATCGGGGGTGTTCGAGACCATGACCCGGCGGCGCGTGCAGGCCGCCACGTCGACGTTGTCGAAGCCCACCGCGTAGTTCGCGACGATGGCGAGCTCCGCCCCGGCCGCGGCCAGCAGCTCGTCGTCGACGCGCTCGGTGAGCAGGGTGATCGCGCCCCGGACCCCGGCGACCTCCCGCAGCAGCCGGTCGCGGGGGATGGCGCCCTCGCCGTCGTGGACCCGGACCTCGCAGCGGTCGGCCAGGCGCCGCATCACCGGCGCCGGCAGGCGCCGGGCCACCAGCACGAGGGGTCGGTCGCTCACGGTCCGGATCTCACACGACGCGGCCGGGGGCCCCGAGCTTGGGCAGATGGCGCGCGATCACCGCGAGGGCCTCCTCGATCGCCTCGATCGAGTTCGCGTACGACAGTCGCAGGTAGCCCTCGCCCCGTGCCCCGAAGGCGGTGCCCGACAGGCAGGCCACGCCGGCCTCGGCCAGCAGGAACTCCGCGACCCGCGCGCTCGGGATCCCAAGCGCCGAGACGTTCGGGAACACGTAGAACGCGCCGTCGGGGGGCGCGCACGAGATTCCGTCGATGGCGTTCAGGCCCCCGACGATCACCTCGCGGCGGCGCGCGAACTCGGCCACCATCGCCTCGACCGGCTCCCACGGTCCGGTCAGCGCCGCCAGCGCCGCCGCCTGCGAGAACGACGACGTGCACGAGACCGAGTTGATGATGAGCCTGGTGACCGGCTCGACGAGCTCGGCCGGGAGCGCCGCGCAGCCGAGGCGCCAGCCGGTCATCGCGAAGGTCTTCGACCAGCCGTCCAGCAGGATCGTCCGGTCGGCCATGCCGTCGACCGCGGTGACGCTCGCGTGCTCGCCCCCGTAGCGGATCGCCCAGTACACCTCGTCGGACAGCACGTAGAGGCCACGCTCGAGCGCCAGCGCGGCGACGGCCTCGAGGTCCTCGCGGGGCATCGCGCTCCCGCAGGGATTGTGCGGGGTGTTCAGCACCACGAGCTTGGTGCGGTCTGTGACGAGGGACGCGAGCTCACCCGGGTCCATGCGGAAGCCGTGCTCCTCGCGCAGCGGCACCGGCACCGCCCGGGCGCCCGCGAAGGCCGTGATCGACTCGTACATCGGGAACCCCGGGTCTGGGACGATCACCTCGTCGCCCTCCTCGCAGAGCGCGAGGATCGCGTAGAACATGATCGGCTTCGCGCCGGGCGTCACGATGCAGCGCTCGGCCGGGTAGGCGGCGCGCCCGGTGCGCCCGAAGAACTCGCCGACCGCAGCCCGCAGCCCCGGCGCCC
>JAJYHN010000130.1 GCA_021784765.1 Actinomycetes bacterium | reverse complement strand
CGTCGTCGGCGCCGCGGGCACGGGCGCGGGCGCTCGCGCTCGCGCCGCCGCCGGCGCATCCGCCGATGGGCTGCGGCAAGCGTCGGCGCGGCCCTGGTCCTGCTCGTGGCGCTCGGGCTTGGCGCACTCGGTCCGGCGCGCCAGGTCCGCGCCGACCTCGAACGCGGCCGCGCGCTCGCGCAGCAGGCGCAGGCGGCCCTGCTGGCCGCGCGCCCGGCGGCGGCCACGTCGCTCTTCGCCGAGGCCGGGGACGCGTTCGGGGCCGGGGCCCGCTCGGCCGAGGCCTGGCCGCTGCGGGCGCTCTCGGGCGTGCCCGTCCTCGGGCGGACGCCCGACGCCATCCTCGGCGCGGCCGAGGTCGGGCGCGAGCTCGCCCGGGCCGGGTGGACGGTCTCCCGGGCGGTCGCCTCCCTGCCGGGCGGCCTCTCGGCCCTCTCGCCCGCGGGAGGCAGGCTGCCGCTCGGGGCCGTGCGCGCGCTGACCCCGGCCGCCGACCGGGCGCTCGCCCTGGTCGAGGACGCCGGGCGGCAGGCGGCCGCCCTCCCGGGCTCGCTGGTGCCATCCGAGGTCGCGACCGGCGTCGAGGCCCTTCGCGCCAAGCTCGCCGCGGCCCTGCCGGCGGTGCGGCGCCTGGATGCGCTGCTCCACGCGCTCCCCGCCTTCGCCGGCCAGGACGGGCCCCGGCGGTACTTCGTGGCCGTCCAGAACCCGGCCGAGCTGCGCGGGGCGGGCGGGTTCCTCGGCGCCTTCGCGATCCTCACGATCAGCGACGGCAGGCTCTCGCTCGGCCCGTTCCAGGACGTCACGGTGCTGCGGGACCTCCCGCCGTCCCAGGCGCCGCCCGCCCCGGCCGCCTACCAGGCGGTCTACGGCGCCTTCGGGGGCGCCGGCTACTGGCGGAGCCTCAACATGACGCCCGACGTCCCAACGGCCGGCTCCCTGATCGACGCGCTCTGGCAGCGGACGCACGGCACCAGCCTGGACGGGACGATCTTCGTCGACCCCACGGCCTTCGCGGACCTGCTCTCGGTGTCCGGGCCCGTGGCGGTGCCCGAGACCCACGAGACCCTGACCGCGGCCAACGTGGTCGAGTTCACCACGAACCGGGCCTATGCGCTGTTCGGCGGGGACTCGGCGCTGCGAAAGCAGCTGCTCGGGCTGGCGGCGTCCCGGGTCTTCGAGCGGTTCCTGTCCTCGCATGCCGCGGCGGGCATGGCCCGGGCGATCGTGGGCGCCGCCGCGGGCGGACACATCGTGCTGCAGGCGACCGATCCCCGGGTGGAGGCGGCGTTCGTCGAGGCCGGGGTCGCCGGCACCTTCGGGCCGCAGGGCGGGGACCTGTTCGGGGCCATCGTGAACAACACGGCCGGAAACAAGGTCGACTTCTACATGCGCCGGACCGTGCGGGACGTCGTGACGCTGCGGCCCGGCGGCGAGGCCGACGCGCGGGCCACGGTCGGGTTCGCGAACGGCGCCCCGGCGGGCGCGCGCCCGAGCTACGTGCTCGGGCCCTACGGCGGGGTCATCAGCTCGTTCCACCTGGTCCCGGGCGAGGACTTCGCCTCGGTCGGGTTCAGCTGCGCCCGCGGGTGCCGGGTGCTGCGCGCGAGCGAGGGCGGCCGCCCCGCCGCGCTGGAGGTCTCCCGGCTCCCCGCCATGACCACCTACACGACCGCGATGCTCCTCGCGCCCCAGCGCTCGGTCGCGTTCTCGCTGTCGCTCGTCACGCCGCGCGCCTGGAGCGGGAGCGCGAACGGGGGCGCCTACCGCCTGCGCCTGCAGGGGCAGCCGACCATCGTCCCGACGCGGGCCACGCTCGTCGTTCGCCCCCCGCCCGGGATGGCGCTCGTCTCGGCGAGCGGGGGCCTCGCGGTGCAGCGCGGCGTCGCGGTCTGGAGTGGAACGCTCGGCCGCTCGCAGAGCTTCACGGTCCGCTTCGCGCCGAACCGGAGCTGGCTCGAGGGGGCGTGGGCCGGGATCCGGGCGTTTCTCGACCGGCCCATCCTGCACCTGTGACGCGCCCGAGCCGTCCCGGGCGAGGCGGCGCGGCCTCAAGCGGGCCGCCGATCCGCACGATGACTTCGAGGTGAGTGGGGACGAGGCAGCGAGGGGACGCGCCGGCGCCGCCGAGGTCCCGGTGGCCGCGAACGCCGCGGCGCTGCTCGCCGCCATTGTCGAGTCCTCGGACGATGCGATCGTCAGCACCGACCTCGAGGGGAGGATCCGTTCGTGGAACCCCGGGGCCGAGCGCATGTACGGCTACACGGCCGAGGAGGTGATCGGTCGGCACGTCACGATCCTCGCGCCCCCCGACCGGCCCGACGAGATCCCCGGGATCCTCCGGCGCCTCGGGCGCGGGGAGCGCGTCGCGCACTTCGAGACGGTCCGCATCGCCAGGTCCGGGGGGCCGATCGAGGTCTCGATCAGCGCCTCGCCCATGCGGGACGGGGACGGCCGGCTCGTCGGGCAGTCGAGCATCTCCCACGACATCACCGAACGGCGGGCCGCCTCCCGCAGGCTGCACGAGAGCCAGTCCCTGCTCCAGGGCCTGTTCGACGCCGCGCCGGAGGGGATCATCGGCGTCGACGAGGACGGCACGATCCTGTTCGCGAACCCGGCGACCGAGCAGCTGTTCGGCTACCCCGCGGCGGAGCTCGTCGGGCGGCCCGTCGAGGTCCTGGTCCCGGAGGCGGCCCGGGGCGTCCACGCGGCCCAGCGAGCGGGCTTCGTCTCCCGGCCCCGCCAGCGCCTGAACGGCGCCGGCCTCGGCCTCGCCGGCCGCCGCAAGGACGGGAGCACCTTCGCCGCCGACATCGCCCTCGGGCACTTCGCCGTCGCCTCCGGCATGGTCGTGCTGGCGTTCGTGCGCGACGTGACGCGGGCCAGGGCCGCCGAGGAGCAGCTCCGCAAGGTGAGCGAGGCGCGGCGGCTCCTGCTCTCTCGCCTGGTGACCTCCCAGGAGGACGAGCGGCGGAGAATCGCCGTGGAGATCCACGACGACCCCGTGCAGAAGCTCTCGGCGCTCTCGCTGCGCCTGGACGTGCTGGCTCGCCACCATCCGGAGCTCGCGGGGTCCGGGGACTACGCCGCGCTCGGCCAGACCCTGCGTGCCTCCATCGACAGCCTTCGCGCCCTCATGTTCGAGCTGCGACCGCACGCGCTGGACGAGCGGGGCCTCGCGGCCGCGCTTCGGGAGCTCCTCCAGGCGGAGGGCGAGTTCGAGGTGTTCCCCGAGCACCACCTCGAGGACCAGCTCGAGACCGAGCCGCGGGGCGAGGTCGGAACGACCCTGTACCGCCTCGCCGAGGAGGCCGTCCGGAACGTCCGCAAGCACGCGAACGCCTCCCACGTGGACCTGGTCCTCGCCGAGGGCGAGGGAGGCTACCTTCTTCGGGTGGCAGACGACGGGGTGGGGTTCGCCGCCGACGGGCGTGCGCGATCGCCGAACGGGCACCTCGGGCTCACCGGGATGCAGGAGCGAGCCCAGATCGCCGGCGGGTGGTGCCGCATCGACACCGAGCTCGGTCAGGGCACGACCGTCGAGTTCTTCATCCCCGCCGACCTCGCCGGGCCGACCTCGTAGGCCCTGCCCGTTCCCCTGCCGCGACCCAACTCGGTACCGAGAACCAGCCCGAAGATGGCTCCGAATTCGCTACCTGGACACGGGGGCGAATCATGGACTATAGTTCGGGCACGGGATGAGACCATCGCCAGACCGTGCTGCAGGGAGGTGCACCGTGTCGCTTGCCGAGGAGATCGTTGGCATCACCGCTGCGAAGAATGAGCTTCCTCGCCGTGTGAAGCGACTGGAGTCGGGCGAGCTTGAGCGCGTCGTCATCATGCGTCAGAACAGCCCGGTTGCTGTCATCGTGACCATCGATGAGTACGACCGTATGCGTGAGCTCGCGGCGGAGAAGGAATTCCTGGAGGACGCACTGGCCATTCTCCAGAGCCGTCAGCACGACGACGGCAGTCGCTGGACCCTCGAGGAGATCAAGAGCGAGTTCGGCATCGAGTAAGGGGCGGAGCGTTGCCCGAGTACAAAATCGAGTTCACGTCGGACGCGAGGGAGGGGTTTGCGGCCCTCGACAAGTCCGAGAAGGTGATCGTCACCAAGCAACTCGACAAGCTCAAACGCGCGCCCGAGCTCGGCGCTCCCCTGGGGCGGAGAGATGACCTGGACCTCACCGGCTACAGGAAGCTGTACGCCGCGAGGAAGCGAGTCAGGATCATCTACCGCATCGAGGCAGAGGTGCTCGTGGTGACGGTTGTCGCGATCGGGCCGCGCGAGAATGCGCTCGTCTACCGCATCGCCGACGCCACAACGAAGAAGCGGCCTCGCGCTGCGACCTAGCCTTGAGGGGTGCCCGCGAACCTGAGCGGTGTTCCGGGTGACGGGGTCCCAGAGCCCCGCGAAGGCCCGCGGGGCTACAGCAGCACGACGTTTTGGGCGCGCAGGCCCCGCGTGACGCCGCGCGCGTCGAACACCAGCGCCGCCTCGGCCACCACCCGGTCGTGGTCGACCCCGGGGTGGGCGGTCAGGATCGCCACGCAGTCCTGCCCCGCGACGGTCGCGGCATCCAGGGGCACGGAGCGAAGCTCGCGACCGGCGAGGCGCAGGGCCGGGACGAAGGGGTCGTGGTAGGAGACCTCGGCGCCCTGGCTCGCCAGGCGCTCGAGCACCATGATCGAGGGCGACTCGCGGATGTCGTTCACGCCCGGCTTGTAGGCGACCCCGAGCACCAGCACGCGCGAGCCCTTCACCGGCTTGCCCACCGCGTTCAGCGCGTCGCCGATCCGCCCGGCGACGACGCGGGGCATCCGGTTGTTGACCTCCTTCGCGTGCTCGATGAAGTCCACGCCGAAGCCGAGGCGCTGGCCGACCTTCCACGACAGGTACGCGGGGTCGATCGCGATGCAGTGGCCGCCCACCCCGGGCCCGGGCCAGAACGCCAGGTAGCCGAACGGCTTGCTGGCGGCGGCGTCCAGGGCCGCCCAGACGTCGACCCCGAGCTCGGGCGCCACCATCGCGAGCTCGTTCACGAGCGCGATGTTCACGTGGCGGAACGTGTTCTCGATGAGCTTGGCCATCTCGGCGTCGCGGGTGGTCGGCGTGCGCACGGTCTTGGTCACGAAGCATCCGTAGAACGCCTCGCAGAGATCGGCCGCCGCCTCGTCGATGCCAGAGACCACCTTCGGGGTGTCCCGCAGGCTCCAGGCGCTGCCGGGGTCGATTCGCTCGGGCGAGTAGGCGAGGAAGAACTCGGCCCCGCAGGCGAGCCCCGAGGTCTCGAGGATCGGGCGCACGACCTCGTCGGTGGTGCCGGGGTAGGTGGTCGACTCGAGCACCACCAGGGTCCCGGGGCGCATCGCGCGCGCGACGTCCGCCATCGCGGTGCGCACGGCCGTGAGATCGGGCGAGCCGTCGGTGAGCGGGGTCGGCACCGCGACGACCACCACCTGGGCGGCGGCGACCTCGCCCGGGTCGGTCGTGAAGCGCGCCCGCGCGAGCCGGGCGACCGCCTCCGCGGGGACGTCGCTCACGTAGGAGCCCCCGGCGGCGAGGGTCGCGACGCGCTCGGCGTCGGGGTCGATCCCGATCACCCCGAACCCGGCCTCGGCGATGGCGACCAGCAGCGGCAGGCCGACGTAGCCAAGGCCCGCGACCGCCACGGTGGCGCCCCGCCCCGCGATCGCCTCGCGCAGGGCGGCGGCGTGCGGGGAGGGCTCGGGCCCGGCGCTCATCGCCTGGGTGCCGGGCCGCCCTCGAAGAACTCGGACACGCCGACCGCATCCGGCTGCGCGGCGCGGCGCCGGCTCCGCCTGCTCCGGCGGCGACCCCCGTTGGTCGCGGCGCCGTCGGGGGAGGACCCGTAGTAGCGGCGGTACGAGGCGTAGTAGGGGTAGGTCCGGGCCCGGCTGGGGTCGAAGTTGTTGAACACGGCCCCGACGATCGTGGCGCCCGCGTGGTCGAGCTGGTCCCGGGCATGCTCGATCGTCGAGCGGCTGGTGTTGGCGGCGTCGATCACGTACAGGACCCCGTCGGAGAGCGGCGTCAGGATCGAGGCGTCCGCGACGGCAAGGACCGGCGGGGTGTCGACGACGATGAAGTCGGCGATCCCGCGCAGGCCCGTCATCAGCTCGGCGTTGGCGCGCCCGGCGAGCAGCTCGGCGGGGCTCGCGGGCACCGGCCCCGCGGGCAGCACGCGAAGGCCGGCCGTGCCGACCTCGTGCGCGATGGCCCCGAGCTCGAGCTTTCCCTGCAGCACGTCGGAGATCCCCTGGTCGTTTGGCAGGTCGAAGAAGCGATGCAGGCGCGGCCTGCGCAGGTCGTCGGAGAGCAGCGCGACCCGCTTGCCCGTCTGGGCCAGGACCACCGCGAGGTTCGCGGCGGTGACGGTCTTGCCCTCGCCGCTCTCGGCGCTGGTGACCACCAGCACCTTCAGCTCGCGCTGGGTCGCGAGGTACTGGATGTTGGTCGCGAGCGTCCGGTAGGCCTCGGCGACGGGGTTGTGCGAATCTGCCCGCGTCACCAGGTAGGCGTCCTCGGCGCGCCGCCACGCGGGCGCCTTCGGGATGGCCGCGATCACCGGGGCCCCCACGCGCTGCTCCAGCTCCTCTCGGGTCTTCACCCGGTCGTCCAGGCGCTCGCGAAGGAACGCGAACCCGACGCCGAGGGCGAGCCCCGCGATCACCGCCAGGGCCCCGTCGCGGATCTTGCGGGGGCTGGAGGGCGAGGTGGGGAGCGTCGCGTGCTGGATGATGCTGCCCGCGGACAGGTTCGCGCCGGGCGTCGGCTGCAGGCTCGCCTCCTGCTGCTGGAGCGCGCCGAGCTGGCCGATGTAGCTGTCCATCTGGGTCTGCAGCGCGTTCAGCGCGGTCGGGTCGGTGGTCTTCGCGATCTTCGCGTTCAACACCGAGATCTCGCGCTGGACCTGCGAGATCTGGGTCCGCACCACGCCCTGGGCGGCCCGCAGGCGCGCGAGCAGCTGGTCGGTTCGAAAGCTCACGTAGGCGCTCGCGAACGCGTTCGCCATCTGCGCGGCGACGGCCGGGGAGGGGTCGGAGTAGTCGATCTGCAGGATGTCGGTGGTGCTGACGACGCTCACCGATAGGTTGGCGAGCAGCTGCGCCGCCGAGAACGGCGAGTGGGTGGCGGCCTTCACCTGCAGGGCCACCGCCTGCGAGGCGACGAGCTGCTGCTCGGTCACGAGGTTCGGCGCCTGGGCCGCCACCAGCGGGTCGAGCGGGTCCGAGACCGAGTTCACCAGCACCTGTGCCTGGCCCTGGTAGATGGGGGTCTGGCGCTGGACCAAGAAGAGCGTCGCCCCGATCACCAGCAGCGTGATCAGGGCGATCTCCCAGGCCCGGGCGCGGAGGATCCGAAGGTACTCGCGGAGAGGGTCGGCCTGTGCTGGCTGGCTCTGGGACATGCTCATCGGGATTGCCGGAGTCTACCTCAGGCCCCTGCCGAAGTATTGGGATCGGCCGAAGCCGAGGGAATCTTGAGACGGGTCGTCCCCCACCGCGCGTACACGCGCTCGAGGGCCCACACGAGCCCGATCCCGGTGACCGCGAGCAGCCCCCCGAGCGCCCAGCTGAACGAGGCCCGGTCCACGTACAGCGCCGCGAGCCCGAGCCCCCCGGTTGCGGCAACGGCGGCGTAGGTCGCGAGCGCGACGGTGAAGGGGGAGGCCCCGAGCATGGCCATACGGTGCGAGGAGTGGTCGGTCCCGCCGAGGAACAGCGCCCGGCCGCCCCGCCAGCGGGAGACCACGACCAGCGTCATGTCGAGCAGCGGCACGAACACGATCGAGAGCGGCACGGCCGCGCGCGTGACCAGGGGCGCGCCCGGCACCTTCAGCTTGATCGCGAGCACCGAGAGCAGGAACCCCAGGCACAGGGTCCCGGCGTCGCCCAGGAAGATCCGGGCGGGCGGCAGGTTGTAGGGCAGGAACCCCGCGCACCCCCCGGCCACGAGCAGCGCCGCCAGCGGGACGATGCGCTGGCCGGCATGCAGGGCCGCCGCCTCCAGGAACAGGGCCGCGATCGCGACCGTGCCCGCGGCCAGCCCGTCCATGTTGTCCATCAGGTTCACCGCGTTGGTGAGGGCAAGGACCAGCAGGATCGTCGCCCCGAGGTCGAGCGAGGGGATCCCGGTCGGCGCAAGGCGGATGCCGGCCGCCCAGAGGCCCGCGGCGGCGAGCGCCTGGGCCGCGAGGCGGGGGAGCCGGGCCAGCGTGATCACGTCGTCGGCCAGGCCGACGGCGGCCATCAGGGCCGCGCCGGCCGCGATCGCGAGGAGCTGGGTTCGCAGGGCCGGCTCGGCCACGAGCGCCCCGACGAGGGCCGCGACCACGGCGACCGCGATGGCGAGGCCGCCGAGGTAGGGGGTCGGGTTCGCGTGGAACTTGTGGGGCGCCGGGTGGTCGACGAGCCCCGTGCGCAGGGCCACCCAGCGCGCGATCGGGACCAGAAGGGCCGTGGCGAGCATGGTCCCCAGGAACGCCGCGAGCCGCTGCGCCTCCATGCCCGCCCGCCTACGAGGACTCCACCGCAGCCGCGGCGAGCTCGTGGTCGATGACGTCGCGCACGATCTCGCGAAGGCCCCGGGTGGGCTCCCAGCCGGTCACCGCCCGGATCTTGGAGATGTCCGGCAGGCGGCGCTCCATGTCCTCGAACCCCGGCTCGTAGGCCTCCTCGTAGGGGACGAGGCGGATCCCCGAGGACGAGCCGGTGAGCTCCAGGATCAGCCCGGCCAGGTCGCGAATGCTGATCTCGTGCTGCGAGCCGACGTTGAACACGTCCCCGACCGCCCTCTCGGCGTCGAGGAGCGCGAGCAGTCCCCGCACCATGTCGGCGACGTGGCAGAAGCAGCGCGACTGCGTCCCATCGCCGAACACCGTGAGGTCCTCGCCCCGCAGCGCCTGGCGGACCAGGGTCGGGATCACCATGCCGTAGGCGCCGGTCTGGCGCGGCCCGGCGCAGTTGAACAGGCGCGCGACCACGGTCGGCAGCCCCCGCTCGCGGTGGTACTGGTAGGCGAACAGCTCGTCGACGGCCTTGGAGGTCGAGTAGGCCCAGCGGGCCACGAACGGCGAGCCGAGGATCCGGTCGTCGTTCTCCCTGACGGGCCCGGCAGCGTTCTTGCCGTAGATCTCGCTGGTCGATGCCACGAGGACCTTCGCGCCGGTCGCGTTGGCGGTGTCCAGCACGACCTCGGTGCCCCGGACGTTGTTCAGCAGCGTGTCCAGGGGCCTCGCGACGATCAGCTTGACCCCGACCGAGGCGGCGAGGTGCACGACGACGTCGGCCCCCGCGACGGCGATCGAGACCTGCGGGTGGTCCAGCACCGAGCCCCGGACGAACCGCACGCGCCCCGTGTCGGGTCCTTCGAGCAGGTGGCGGACGTTCTCGAGCCGCCCGGTCGAGAGGTCGTCCAGCAGGACCACCTCGTCGCCGCGCGCCACGAGCGCGTCGGCCAGATGCGAGCCGATGAACCCGGCTCCGCCCGTGATGAGGTAGCGCATTCCCATCTAGACCCTTCGGCCGGATCCGACTCGGAGCTTAGCCTCGGGCACCGACCGATCCCAGGGCCTGGAGCGGAAACCGGCCCGTTTCGGCCCGGTCGCCCCTCCGCAATTGGGACTACTGAGAATGCAGTACCGGCATAATGCGGCCGAGACTGCGCAGGGAGGGACATGTCCACGGGCAGGATGCACGACGAGGAGGTCGACACCGACGCCGCCCTGGTGGGGCGGCTGCTCGCCGCGCAGTTCCCGCGGTGGGCGGGCCTTCCCATCGAGCCCGTCGGCTCCGGCGGGACGGACCACGCGATCTACCGGCTCGGCGAGGACATGGCCGTGCGGCTGCCCCGCATCGAGGGCGCGACCGCCAACGTGGACAAGGAGCGCCGGTGGCTGCCCCGGCTCGCCCCGCTCCTGCCGCTCGCCATCCCCGTCCCCCTGGCGACGGGAGCGCCGGGCGAGGGCTACCCGTGGCGGTGGTCGGTCCACCGATGGCTCGAGGGCGAGACCGCGACCCTCGATCGCATCGCCGAGCCACGCCGCGCGGCGGCGGCGCTCGGTCGGTTCGTCGCCGCCCTGCAGCGGGTCGATCCCGCGGGCGGGCCGTCCCCAGGCCCCCACAACTCGTTCCGCGGCGAGCCGCTCGAGGCGCGGGACGCCGAGACCCGTGCCGCGATCGCGGCCCTGGGCGCCCTCATCGATGCCGAGGCGGCGACCGCGGCGTGGGAGGCGGCCCTGCGGGCGCCCGCATGGCAGGGCCCGCCGGTCTGGATCCACGGGGACCTGCTGCCGGCCAACCTGCTCGCTCGCCGCGGCGAGCTCAGCGCCGTCATCGACTTCGGGTGCCTCGGCATCGGCGACCCCGCGTGCGACGTGATGGCCGCGTGGACGCTCCTTCCCCGCGAGGCACGGGACGCCTTGCGGGCCGCGCTCCTGGTGGACGAGGCGACCTGGGCGCGGGGCCGCGGCTGGGCACTGTCCTGGGCCCTGGTCGCCCTGCCCTACTATCTGGACACGAACCCCGTCACCGTGCGGGACGCGCGGCGAACGATCGACGAGGTGCTCGCCGACCGGCCACCGACCTGATGTCGGGGCCACCGAGTCCTGGAGCGCCCCCTCGGGGCCCGCTCGGTGAACCCGTGACGGGGCGGCGCTATCGTGGGCCCATGCAGGACGCGGCCCGGGTCCAGGTGCGCCCCGCACGTCCCGAGGACTACGAGCCCATCGTCGCGGTGGTCGATGCCTGGTGGGGGAGGCCGGTGGCCGCAGGGCTCCCGCGGCTGTTCCTCGACCATTTCTTCTCGACGAGCCTCGTCGCGGAGGAGCAGGGCGCCCTGGTCGGGTTTCTGGTCGGGTTCGCCTCACCCGCGCGCCCCGAGGAGGCCTACATCCACTTCGTGGGCGTGAGCCCTGGCCACCGGGGGGCGGGCCTTGCCCGGGAGCTCTACGAGCGGTTCTTCGAGCTTGCCCGCGCGGCCGGGGGGCGGCGGGTCCGTGCGATCACCGCTCCGGTGAACCAGGCCTCGATCGCCTTCCACCGCCGGATGGGCTTTGCGGTGTCCGAGCCCGTCCCCGACTACAACGGGCCCGGCAGGCCGATGGTGGTGTTCGAGCGAGCGCTGTAGGTGGCGGAGCCGCCAGCGGGGCTGCCAGCGGGGCCGCCAGGCAGCGGGATGCCGCGCAGCTCGTCCGGGGACAGGTGCAGGGCCCGTCCGAGGGTGGCCCAGAACGCCGCGCCCCTGGCACCCGTCGCCCAGAGCAGGCGCCCGTCGGAGATGCGAGCGAACTGGCAGCCGGCACCGTGGACGCTTGCCCGGAGGATGGTCCGGGACCCGGCGAGGAACGTGAGCCGGTAGACGACCCCGAAGTCGGCCGGGCAGGGCACGGGCCAGGTTCGGCCACCCCGGCCCCGATCGCTGCGGCTCGTAGTTGGTCGCCTGCGCGTAGGTGGTCGCGAGGTGGGTGATGAAGGGCGCGTTCGGGTCCCCGACGAGGGCCGTCCGGGAGGGGTTCTCCAGCATGATCACGAAGATGTGGCGCAG
>JAJYHN010000188.1:2283-11947 GCA_021784765.1 Actinomycetes bacterium | reverse complement strand
GCAGGACGAGGGCCCCGCCGGCGGCCGCCGCAGCCCACCGAAGGACCCGCCGGCGCCGCCGCGAGCGGCCGTGCCCGTGCCCCCGGCGGCGCGGTCGACCGAACGCGCCCTCGGGCAGCGCGACCGGGTGCGGGGCCGCGCCGGTCGGGCCCACGGGGGCGATGGGGTCGGTCGGGCCGGGCTCGCTCACGCCGCCTTGCACCCTCCGGGGACGGGCTCGCGGTCGGCGAGGACCACCAGGCGCTGCGTCGCCGAGAAGCGCGGGTTGCACGTGGTGAGCACCAGCGTCGGAGCCCCCGTCTGGCGCAGGATCGCGGTGTCCGAGGGGCTCACCGTGAAGATCGAGCGCACCCGGTAGCGAAACGTCCCGTAGGGGGTCTCGAGCTCGATCAGGCTGCCGGGCCCGAGCAGGTTGAGGGACCAGAACGGGTGCAGGTACGTGGTGCGGTGCCCGGCGATCGCCACGCGCCCGTGCGACTGCCATGGGTAGGCGCTGCCCGGATACAGGCCCGGACCGTGCTCCAGCGAGAGGGTGTCGGTGCCCCGCACGACGACCATGTCGAGGTGCATGCGGGGGATGACGATGACCGCCACCCCGCCGCCCGGCACCGTGACGGGCCGGGGCGAGGTGGAGAGGCACGTCGGACGGACCCGCAGCCTCGGGAGCAGCTCGGCGCGGAGCTGGCGCTGCGCGTGGGCGGTGATGAACCCGGTCCCCCACAGGAGCCACGCGAGGTAGCCGGCGACCCCGACCGCCGCGACCAGGCAGCAGATGCCGAATGCGCGGAGCAGGAACCGGCCGTCACGGTGCCGTGGCGGTCCGGAGGAGGCGCCGGCCGCCGCCGGCGGGGACGAGCCGTCGGGCTTCGGTGCGTCTTCCGTCAGTGCGAGCCCGCCGTCCGGGAGCCCCGGCGGCGGCCGAGCACCAGCGCCCCGAGCCCGAGCACCGCCAGCGCGACCACAATGAGCACGCCGAGCGTGATGTTGGCCCCGGTGAAGGCGAGGCCGCCGCCGCCCGACGTGCTGCTCGAGGACGAGATGGTGATCCCGACCTTCTTGGTCGTGGGCTTGTTGGTGCTCGAGCGCCCGGACACAACGATCGTGTGATGGCCTGGGCTCGTGCCGGACGGGATCTGAACCGTCGCGGCGAACGTGCCGTCCGCCGCCACCTTCGCCGTGCCGAGGCCCACCGGCTTCGAGTGCAGCGTGAAGTGGACCATGCTGCCCGGAAGCCAGTTGGCGCCGTCCAGCGTCAGCAGGCCGCCCGCGTTGACCGTCGTCGACGACGGGGTGACGGTGGGGCTCCCTCCCGGGTAGCTCGCGAACGCGGGCGCCGCGACCCAGAGCAGGGCGGCCAGCACGATGAGCGGCGCGGCGATTCTTCTCATCTCGAACTCCTCATCGGCAATCGAGACGCGTGACTTGACGGTACAGTCTACGAATCCGAACAACGGGACGCAATGGCTCTGCGCAGCCATTCCGGCAACACGGCATCCGATCTTCCCCCGCCGATGGGGCTACGTCACGTGCAGTAGCTGCCAGGCGGCGATCGCCGGCGCGCTCGCGCGTCAGCAGGTCACGTGCAGGATCGCGTTCGTTCCCCCGGGCTCGGCCAGCACCGCGCGGATGGCATCGCGGGTCGGGACGGCGAGCAGCTCCACCTTGCGACGAGCGGCCTCGCGCCTGACCTCGTCCATCACGGGGAGGGCACCATCGGCCCCGGTCCCCACCACCAGCCGCCGGCAGTCCCAGGGGATGTCCTCCTCGACCGAGAGCGGGGTATGGCCGAAGAGCTCGCGGAAGGGCTTGGACGGCTTCTTCTTGCGCTCGCGCACCCGGCCACGATCGATCACGACGTCGTGCTCGTAGGTCACGCCGTCCACGCGAATCGAGCCGAAGGTGAACCGGTCTATGCGCATGCCGTCGCCGCGCCGCCCATCCCGATCCAATCGAGGAGGATCTCGGCCGAGGCCCGGTTGGTCGCGACCGGGACGGCGCGCGCGTCGCAGACCCGCAGGAGCGCCTGGATGTCGGGCTCGTGAGGATGGGCGGTGAGGGGATCCCGAAGGAAGACGACCGCACGCTCGCGGAGCAGCGAGCCGGTCGTGCCCGTGGCGACGAGCCCACGGGCCGACAGCGCCCCGCGGTGGCGTCGCGTGAGCCCCACCAGCTCCTCCTTCCTGGCGTCGTGCGCGATGAGGGCGACCATCGTGATCGAAGCGTACCCATCCCGCATGTCCCGGCAATAGCCTGGGGGTGAAGGTCCGGTTACGCGCCGGGCGGGCGGCGGTGGGACGAGCAGGGCCGGGCGGCTATACTCTCCCGCGCTGCCCCAGCGGGACGGGGCGATGGCCCCCATCGTCTAGCGGCCCAGGATTCCGCCCTTTCAAGGCGGCGGCACGGGTTCGAATCCCGTTGGGGGCGCGACAATCGCATAGGGTCCCGTGGAGCAGCCTGGCCGTGCTCGCCACCCTGTCAAGGTGGAGGTCGCGGGTTCGAATCCCGTCGGGACCGCTGTGGGGGCGCCTCGCGCGGCGCCCGCCGCGGCGAGGTAGCTCAGTTGGCAGAGCACGCGGCTGAAAACCGCGGTGTCGGCAGTTCGATTCTGCCCCTCGCCACCACCGCGAGGCCGCGCGCCTCGGCCACGCCGGTCCGCTGGGGCGGGGTCACTCCTCCCGCAGGGTCGTGGACTCCTCGAGCAGCCGCCGGACCTCGTTCGCGCGGTAGCGCCGGTGTCCGCCGAGCGTGCGAATCGCCGACAGCTTGCCGGCCTTCGCCCACCGGGTCACGGTCTTCGGGTCGACCCGGAACATGGCGGCCACCTCCGCCGGTGTCAGGAGCTTGTCTTGCTCTGCAGGTGTGGTCATGACATCCCCTTTCGCGCGGGCGGCGAATGTGATGATCCTCTCCACTGCGACGGCGACGAGCACATAGACGAAGCGTAGCAATTCGGGGCCGGCCTGGGACAGAGCGTACAAACGCCGGCGGACGGTCGGGCCGGCCGGTCCAGCCGCCGGGCGGGGGCCGCCAGCTGGACGCTCCGCCGGCGGCCGGGCCGTGGACGGGCCCCTCAGCTGAGGGAGGCGCGGCCCTCGGCGTCGGCCCAGCGCCCCACCACGGTCCGGTAGAGCGCGGCCGCGCCCTCCGCCCCCCCGGCGCCGGCGAGCGCCTCGACCGCGCGCTGCAGGTCGCCCGCGCTGTGGTCGTCGTCCAGCTCGTCCCAGGTGAACAGGTCCGCCAGCCGACCGTAGTCGAGCTCGACGGCGCCCGCCGGCGGAAAGGACGCCAGCCACCGCAGCAGGCCCTCCGGCTGCTCGGCGACCGGGGCGAGATCGGCGCCCCGCAGCGTCCGCACGGCGCGTTCCGCGCGGCGCCGGGCATCGCCGACCGAGGCCCAGTACGAGAGGCGGAGCTCTCCCTCGCTCACGGAGAGCTGCCGCTCGCCGTCCTCGAACAGCAGGTACCAGCGAGCCGGCACGTGCCATGCGTTCTGGAGCACCGGGGACACGACCCCCGGGTCCCGCCGCCGCAAGCGGGCCAGCTCGCGGGCGGCCCTGCGCGCCTCGGGCTCGGGGACGAAGATGTCGGCGAGCTCGCGCGGCGCGCTCGCGCGCAGCGACACGATCCCGGCCAGCACCCGCAGGCGCGTCCGGGGCGGGCACACGTAGCGCCGCCCGCCGACGACCCGGACCTCGGCGCCCTCGTCGTCCATGGGGGTCAGCAGGCCGACGCCGGGGCGGCGGGAGGCCGACTCCTCTCGGTAGGCGGGGCGGGGGCGGGGGCGGGCCTCGGCGGCGCGCGCCAGGCGCTCCCGCTCCGAGGACCGCAGCGCCTCCAGGGGAACGAACACCCGCAGGAAGGCGGATGGCACCATCGCGCCATTCTACGGAGCCTGCCGGCAGGCGCCGCTCGGCCCTGCGAATCCGGGCCGTTCGTCCCGAAGGCCGCATCCCACGCCGGACCTACGATGCGAGACGTCGGGCGGGCGGCGGCCGCGACCCCGCGACGGGCGTCGAGCGCCCGCGACAGTGGGGCGGGAGGCGGGAGGCGGGAGGTGACCGTGGACGGATCCACGCAGGAGCCGCTCCGGATCCTGCCGGTCGGCGATGACCCCGGCCCCACTCCCGCCGAGACCGGGCTCGAGGGCGAGCGCCTCCGCGAGCTGTACCGGCTGATGGCCTTCGTCCGCGCCGCCGACGCCGAGGCGACCGCGCTGCAGCGCCAGGGCGAGCTCGCCGTCTACCCGCCGCTGCTCGGCCAGGAGGCGGCGCAGGTCGGCAGCGCGTTCGCCCTGGACCCCGACGACTGGGTGTTCCCGGGCTTTCGCGACATGGGCCCGGCCCTCGTTCGCGGGATCGACCTCGCCGAGTACCTGGACTTCGACCGGACGATCTGGCACGGGGGGAGCTACGACCCCGTCGCCCACCGGTTCGCCCCGCAGTGCGTCCCGGTCGCGAGCCAGATCCTCCACGCGGTCGGATACGCGATCGGGACGAAGCTCGACCGGCGGCCGAGCGCGGTGCTCACCTACTTCGGCGACGGCGCGACCTCGGAGGGGGCGTTCCACGAGGGCTGCAACTTCGCCGGGGTCTTCGGCGCCCCGGTCGTCCTGTTCTGCCAGAACAACCAGTGGGCCATCTCGGTGCCGCTCGACCACCAGACGCACGGCGCGATCGCCGGCAAGGCCGCCGCGTACGGCTTCCCGGGGGTACGGGTCGACGGGAACGACGTCCTTGCCGTGCACCGCGCGACGGCCGAGGCGCTCGCGCGCGCCCGTCACGAGGGGGTCCCCACCCTGATCGAGGCCGTGACCTACCGCCTGGGACCGCACTCGACGGCCGACGACCCGACGCGCTACCGCAGCGCCGAGGAGGTCGCCCGCTGGGAGGCGCGCGACCCGATCCGCCGCTACCGCCGCTGGCTGGGGGCGGCCGGGGTCGCCGGCGAGGCGTTCTTCGACGCGGTCGAGGAGGCCGCCCGGGCCCTCGCCGAGGACCTGCGCGGGAAGGTGACCGCCAGCCGGCCCCACCCGGTCGAGGACCTGTTCGCGTGGGTCTACGCGGAGATCCCCGAGAGCCTCGCCCGCCAGCGCGACGAGGCCGTTCGGCTCGCCGCCGAGGGCGCCGCGGGGGCCGGCGAGGGAGGTCGGCGTGGCTGAGCTCACGATGGCCGGCGCGCTGAACGCGGCGCTGCGGGACGCGATGCGCGGGGACGCCCGCACGATCGTGCTCGGCGAGGACGTCGGCCGGCTCGGCGGGGTGTTCCGGGTGACCGACGGGCTGCTCTCCGAGTTCGGGGGCGAACGGGTGATCGACACTCCCCTCGCCGAGGGCGGCATCGCCGGGGTCTCGATCGGGCTCGCGCTGGCCGGCTGGCACCCCGTGGCCGAGATGCAGTTCGACGCGTTCAGCTACCCGGCGCTCGACCAGCTGATCAGCCACGCGGCGCACTACCGGTTCCGCACGCGCGGCCGGATGACGGTGCCGCTCGTCGTGCGGATCCCCTACGGCGGGGCCATCCACGCGGCCGAGAGCCACAGCGACAGCCCCGAGGCCTACTACGCGCACACCGCCGGGCTGAAGGTCGTGGTCCCCTCGTCCCCGGCCGACGCCTACGGCCTGCTGCGGGCGGCGGTCGCCGATCCCGACCCGGTGATCTTCCTGGAGCCGAAGAGCCGGTACTGGACGCGCGGGGAGGTCGAGCCGGGCGCCGGCGCGGAGCCGATCGGCCGGGCCACGATCGTGCGGCCAGGGCAGGATTGCACGGTGGTCGCCTACGGGGCGATGATCGCGCGAGCCCTCGGCGCCGCCGAGGCTGCCGCGAAGGAGGGGATCTCCGTCGAGGTGCTCGACCTGCGATCGCTGGTCCCCCTGGACCTGGAGGCCCTGGCCGCCTCGGTCCGGCGGACCGGGCACGCGGTCGTCGTCCACGAGGCCCAGATGACCGGCGGGTTCGGGGCCGAGATCGTCGCGCGGCTGGTCGAGGACGCGTTCGACTACCTGGAGGCCCCGGTGGCGCGGGTGACCGGGTACGACACCCCCTACCCTCCGTCCAGCCTCGAGGACCACTGGCTGCCGAGCGCCGATCGAATCCTCGCGGCGGTCGAGCGCGTCGTCGCGTACTGAGGAGCCCGAGCCGATGGCCGTCCGCGACTTCCTGCTGCCCGACCTCGGCGAGGGCCTCGAGGACGCGGAGGTCGCCCGCTGGCTGGTCGCCGAGGGCGATCGCGTCGAGCGCAACCAGCCCCTTGCGGAGCTGAACACCGCGAAGGCGCTGGTCGAGGTGCCCTCGCCGTACGCGGGGGTGGTCGTCCGCCGGCACGCCGCCGAGGGCGAGCTGGTGAAGGTCGGGGCGCCCCTCGTCTCGATCGAGGAGGGAGCGGAGGGGAAGGCGAGCGGCGACGGCGCGAGCGCCGGCCCGGCGCGGCCGGCGGTCCTGATCGGGTCCGGCCCGACCGGCGCCGGGGAAACCGTGCGCCCGCGCGTGGGCGCGGAGGTCCGCCCGCACGGCGGGCCGGACCGGGGGCCGGTGCCGGCGTCTCCCCCGATCCGGCGGCTGGCGAAGGAGCTCGGTGTGGACCTTCGAGCCGTGACCGGCACGGGACCCGGCGGCAGGGTCACCCGCGAGGACGTGACGGGCGCGGCCGCCGGGACCCGGGCGGCGGCGCCGGCCGCACCGGCCGCGACCGGGGCCGGGGCCGGGCCCCGGGTCGCGCGGGCGATGCCGGTGCGCGGGACCCGGCGCATCATCGCCGAGCGCCTGACCCGCTCGGTCCGCGAGATCCCCCAGGCGACGACGTTCCTCACCCTGGACGCCACGATCCTCGAGGCCTACCGGCGCGAGGTCGGCGCGGAGGCCGGCCGGCCCCTCGGGCCCCTGCCGGTCCTGGTGCGGGCGCTGGCCGGGATCTGCGGAACCTTCCCCGAGCTGAACGCCTCGTTCGAGGCCGGGCGCGGCGAGATCGTGCTCTACGCCGATGTGAACGTCGGGATCGCGACCGACACCGACCGCGGCCTGGTCATCCCGGTGGTTCGCGGGGCCGGTGACCGCGGGGTGCTCGATGTCGCGGCCGAGATCGCGCGCCTGGCCGAGGCGGCGCGCGATGGGACGATCGCGCCGGCCGACCTCGCCGGGGCCACGATCACGGTCACGAACGTCGGGAGCTTCGGCGCGGAGTTCGGCACCCCGGTCATCGACCCGCCGCAGGCCGCGATCCTCGCCCTCGGCGCCGTCGCCCCTCGACCGCTCGTCGTCGACGGCGCCGTGGTCGCCCGTCCGGCGGCGACCCTCGGGCTGACCTTCGACCACCGGGTCCTCGACGGGGCCGAGGCCGGGCGGGCGCTGGCCGCGCTGGTGGAGATCCTTCAGGATCCCTTCAAACTCGGCGCGCTGCCCCGGTAGCATGCGCGGGTGAGGATCGTCTCGCTGCTGCCGTCGGCAACCGAGATCGTCTGCGCGCTCGGCCTGACCGACCAGCTGGAGGCCGTCACCTACGAGTGCGACCACCCGCCGGAGGTGCGAGCGAAGCCCATCGTCTCGGACACCGCGCTGCCGCAGGACCGGCCGCTTCGGCCCGGTGAGATCGACCGCTGGGTCGCCGAGCGGATGGCGCAGGGGCGACCCCTCCACCGGCTGGACGTCGACCTGCTGCGCCGGATCCACCCGGACCTCGTGCTGACCCAGGACCTCTGCCCCGTGTGCGCCGTGCCGAGCGGCGACGTGCGAGCGGCGCTCGCCGGCCTCGACCCCGCGCCGCGGATCCTCTCCCTGGACCCGCACACGCTGGAGGACGTGCTGGCCTCGATCGTCGAGGTGGGCCGCGCGACCGGGGCGGAGGAACGTGCCGCCGAGCTGGTCGCGGACCTGCAGGCTCGCATCGAGCGGGTCCGGCGGGCCGCCGTTCGCATGCCGACGATCCGGGTCCTGTGCCTGGAGTGGAGCGACCCGCCCTATGTCGCCGGCCACTGGGTTCCCGCGATGGTCGAGGCGGCCGGGGCGACGAGCCTGCTGGTGGAGCCCGGCGCGCCGTCCCGGCGCGTGACGTGGAGGGAGGTGACCGACGCCATCCCGGAGGTGATCGTGTTCATGCCCTGCGGCTACTACCTCGAGGAGGCCGAGGCCGAGGCCGAGGAGCTGCTCGGCGTCCACGACTTCGCCGGCACGCCGGCCGCGCGCGCCGGCGACGTGGTCGCCGTCGATGCGACCTCCTACTTCTCACGGCCTGGCCCGCGCCTCGTCGACGGGCTGGAGATCCTGGCCTGGGCCGTCCATCCCGACGCCTTCCCGGCCCCGCCGCCCGGCCGGGCCCGCCGCCTCGGGCGCTGAGCCCCCGTCACCTCCCCGCCCCGTCGCCGCACCCAGTTCGCCGCCGGTCCGACCTGTCGCTATCGAGGCCGGTACACGTCAGCCCGATGGTCGATGCGCAGGACGCGAACCTCTCTTGCCTCGTCGTCGATCTCATACACGACCCGGTACGGCCCTCGACGAGCGGCCCACAACCCCTCGAGCTCGCGCTGTAGCCGGTGTCCGACCCGATGCGGGTCTTGGGCGAGCGGCCCGAGCATGAACTCGACGGCGGCGGCGGCGGCTTTCTCGGGCAGTCGCGACAGGGTGCGATCCACCGCCGGAGCCACGATGAGCTCCCACCGGTTGGTCACCGGTTGGTCACCGCTTGGTCAGATAGCGGGCCCTGAGCTCCGCCGCCCTGACGCCCTTGCCCTTGGCGATCTCAGAACGACCGCTCCGGATCTCGCGAAGCGCCCTTGGATCGGACAGCAGCTCGAGTGTGTCCTCCAGGGCCTCGAGATCCTCGGGGCTGATCAGGACCGCCGCCGGGCGCCCGTGTCGGGTGAGCGTGACTCGTTCATGTTGCTCCTCGACCATGTCGACGATCTCGGAGAGCCGCGCCTTGATCTCAGCCAGTGAAAGCGTCTCGGTCATGACCAGAATTATAGTCACCCCGGACGCGGCGGTCCGGTCCGGGCTCGGGGGCTGCCCGTCGATCCGTCTGCTCCGGGCCCGGGCGGCTGCTGCCCGCTCCCGTTCCCATCCCCGCCGCCGGTTGTGGGCCGGGCGCCGTGGCCGCTACCGTGGGAGCCGATGCCAGCCGAGCGAAACCAGGTCACCCCCGAGGACGTCGGGAAGCGCGTGTCGTTCCAGTACGAGCTGCCGAACGGCTACGTCGGCGAGGTCGTCGGCGACCTCGTGGCGTGGGACCCGGCCGCGAACACCTTCCTGGTGCGCGACCGCCGCGAGATGATGGTCCGGGTCCCCGCGATGGGAGTCCGATTCGCCAAGGTCGTCTCGGGCTCCTAGCGAGGGGTCCGCGGCGAGGGGCCAGTCGCGACCGCCGGCGCGAGTTGCCGTACCGACCGGTCGGTCGGTATCATCGCCCGCATGTCGCCGCGCCCCGCCACCGCCCCGACGCCTCCCCCGTCCCCGGCCCCCCGACGCGCCCGTCCGGCGGCGACCGGTCCGGGCGGCGCCGACGCGACGCGCCGGCACATCGTCGACGTCGCCGCGGCCGCGTTCGCCGAGCGCGGCTACACGGGCGCCTCGCTGAACGAGATCATCCGCGAGGCCGGCCTCACCAAGGGCGGGGTCTACTTCCACTTCGCGTCCAAGGAGGCCCTGGCGCTCGCCGTGGTGCGCGAGCGCGCCGAGC
>JAJYHN010000188.1:0-2273 GCA_021784765.1 Actinomycetes bacterium | reverse complement strand
TTCCGATCTGGGTGACGAGCGTCGCGATGCGCCACGAGCGGGCCATCGACCAGCTCGCGAGCATCCCCCCGACGCTGGTCCAGCTGATCCGCGAGGATCCGTCGCTCGCCGTGGTCGGGCGCCTGTGCGCCGAGCTCGAGGAGCAGCACCCCGAGCTCGCCCCCGAGGTTCGCCCGGCCGTCACCGGGTGGATCCGGCTGGTGGCCTCGCTGATCCGCCGGGCGCAGGACGAGGGCGACGTCCGCCGCGATCTCGACCCCGAGGCGCTCGCCGCCGTCGCCGTCGCCGCCTTCGACGGGCTGCGGGAGGTGGCCGACCTCCTCCCCGAGGGCCCTCCCCTGCACGACCTCGTCCAGAGCTTCGCCGCCGTGTTCCTTCGCGGGATCGCGGCCGACCCGTCCTGATCCCAGGAGGAGCCGCGCGTGCGCACCCGCCACACCCCACGCCGTCGAACCGACCGATCGGTCGGCACGTTCACCCGGATCGGGGTGTTCTCGGTCCGGCACCGTCGCGCGGTCGTCGTCGGGTGGCTCGCCGTCGCGATCGTCATGGGGGCCTTCGCGCGTGGCCTCGAGGGACGGCTCGGCCAGGGCGGCTTCGACGTCCCCGGCTCGGACTCCAACCGGGTCGCCACGCTCCTCGCGAGCCGCTTCGAAGGGCAGTCGACGGCGACGGCCCTGGTCGTGGTCCAGAGCTCCTCGCTCGCGGTCACCTCCCCGCCCTTCCGCGCGACGCTCGCCGGCATCGTGCGCCGCGTCTCCGCGACCCCGGGCGTCGCCGGCGTGCAGTCGCTGCTCTCCACCGCCGGCCCGACATTCGTCTCGCCGGACCGGCACACCACCTACCTGGTCGCCGCGCTCCGGGGCTCCCAGAACCGGCAGCTGCTCACCGCCGCCAGGGTCCAGGCGAACGCCGCCCGCGGGGTCCCGGCCGCCTTCCGCGTGGACACCGGCGGCGGGCCGGCCTTCTACAACCGGCTGACCGACATCTCCAAGGCCGACCTGACCCGCGCCGAGACGGTCAGCTTCCCGGTGACGCTCGCCGTGCTGCTGATCGCGTTCTCCTCGCTGGTCGCTGCCGGGATCCCGGTGCTCCTCGCGCTGCTCAGCCTCATCGTCACGCTCGGCGCCCTGTACTTCCTGGCCGGCGTGCTCGGCATGAGCGTCTACGTGACGAACACCGCCTCGATCATCGGCATCGGGGTCGGGATCGACTACGCCCTGTTCGTCGTGACCCGGTTCCGCGAGGAGCTCCGCCGCGGGCGGGAGGTCCCCGACGCCGTCGTGGCCTCGATCGCGACCTCGGGCCGCGCGGTCGCGCTGTCGGGCACCACGGTCGCCCTGGCCCTCGCCGGGATGTTCCTGATCGACATGGAGGCGTTCCGCTCGATGGCCATCGGCTCGATGGCGGTCGTCGCCGTCGCGGTGATCGCGGCGCTGACGCTGCTGCCGGCGGTCCTGTCCTACGTCGGGCCGGCGGTCGACCGGCTGGCGATCCCGCTGGTCACCGCGCGGCCGCGGGCCGACGGGCGGGGTATGTGGCACCGCTGGGCGATGGGCATCATGCGCCGCCCCTGGACGTTCGCCCTCGCCTCGCTGACCGTCCTGGTGCTGCTCGCCGCGCCGCTGCTCTCGATCAGGCTCGGGCAGTCGGGGCCACGGATCCTCCCGCCGGCCGAGGGGCCACGGGTCGCCACCCAGGAGCTCGCGGCGGCGTTCGGGCCGGGCGTGACCGGCCCGGTGGAGATCCTGGTGCGGACCCCGGGTGACGCGGCCTCGCCGGCCGGGCTCGCCGCCGTGCAGCGGCTGGTCGAGCGGCTGCGGGCCGACCCCCAGGCGGCCAGGATCGAGGCGCTGACCACGCTCGTCCCTCGGGCGACCCTCGCGACCTACCAGGCCCTGTACGCGCACGGCCCCGCGGCCGTGCCCCCGGCGCTGCGGCCGGCCGCCGCCTCGCTCGCCGACTGGAACCACGGCGCCCGGATCTCGCTGGTGGTCGTGCAGACGAGATCCGCCCCCGAGTCGGCGCCGGCCGAGGCGTTCGTGAAGCGCCTGCGCGCCGACGAGGTCCCGGCGGCGGGGCTCGCCGGGCGAGCGCTGGTGGGGGGCACGACCGCGTTCGACGTCGACCTCGAGAACGACGTGGCACACCACCTGCCGATCGTGGTCGGCTCGGTGCTGGCGCTGTCGTTCCTGCTGCTGGTGAGCGCGTTCCGGTCGCTGTTCCTCCCGCTCAAGGCGATCGTGATGAACATGCTGTCGGTCGGCGCGGCC
>JAJYHN010000196.1 GCA_021784765.1 Actinomycetes bacterium | reverse complement strand
TCGGCCGCGGAGCGGGCTGCCCTGTCGGCCCGGGTGCTCCACCCGGCCCGCTTCGAGGTGTGCCGGCGGTCCGGGTCGGTGCGCTACTGCGCGTTCCCCGGCTACGCGGGCTGGATCCCGCGGTGGGAGCGGGTCGTGCAGGGAGTGCTGGCCGACGTGCCGGCGTCGGTTCGAGATCGCGGGTTCACCGTTCGGCAATTCATCTGGGATTTCGGTGGGGACGTCACCCCTGGACTCGTCCGGGCCTACTACGACGCCGACTTTGGCCCGCTCGTGCGTTCGGCGCTCGGTTCGGATGCCGGCGTCAACCCCGGCACGCAGTGGGGGCGGGCGGCCGCGGGCGAGGCCTACGACCTCGGGCTTGCCTTGGAGACGGCCTCGAAGATGGTGGGACTTGCCACTTCTCCGACCTCACAACCATCTGCCGTGATGGGCTGCCAGGCCTACGGCCAGGCCCGGGGGGTAGTCTCGCTCTGGCTCGCCGGCGAGTCGACTCCGGGTGCCGGCACGGTGCTCGCGCAGCAGCAGGCCGCGAATCCGGAGCTCCAGTCGGAGCATGGCTACATCGCCTATCAGGGGGACGCCACCTGGTGGCTCTCGCAGGACACGGGGCTTGCTGGCGGTGGCTCTGCGCCCGCGTTCGGGTACGCGGACGCCGCCTACGCGCTCCAGCTCATGGCGAGGCCGAGGGCAGAGGTCCGCTCGGTGATCGACGCGCACTGGGCCGAGCTCACGGACCCGAGTGCGCCCTCGTCGCTGGTGGTCCGCTTGCTCGGGCTGCGGCCGGTGCCGACGCCCGCCGAGTGGATGCGGAGCCACGGGGCGAGCCCGCAGACGATCCAAGACGTTCTGTCTGGCGTGCAGGACACCACACCGGCGTGCAGATGAGACCGCTGCCCTTGCGCCCGGCGCTTGCCCTGGTTCCCCCCACCACGCGAGCCGTGCGGTGGTGGCCGCTCGCCGTGACGGCGGTCGCCGCGGTGGCGGTCGCCGCACGTCTGTCCGAGTGGCCGTACGTCCGGGTCGGGGAACTTCGAATCGGCGCGATCCTCCTCGCGCTGGGGGCGGCGTTCCTCCTCGACGATCCGTCGGCCGAAACCACCGGGCACATGCCGGTGCCGCTGCTCGCCCGGCGAGTGGTTCGGCTTGCGGTGGCGCTGCCGCTGATCGCCTGTGCGTGGGGCACCGCGCTCCTGGTCGCGGGCCGCCAGCGGCCCACCGCACCTCTGGACTGGCCTGCGCTCACCCTCGAGCTCGCGGGCCTGCTCGCCCTCGGGCTGGCGTTCACGGCGATCGCGGCCCGGCACGTTCCCGAGGAGCTCGGGGGAACGGCGGCCGCGCCGGCCGTGCTGGCGGCCGCCGGGCTGCTCTTGGCGCTGCCCCACTTGCCGGGACACGTCCTGATGTTCGCGACGCAGCCCTCGGATCCCGCGTGGCCGGCAACGAACGGGCGGTGGGTCTGGCTGCTCGTCCTCGCTCTGCTCGTGGCTCTATGGGAGAGTCGGGATCCGCTCCGCGGCGCGTCCGTCCGTCGGTATGCATCGCGGACACAGCGACGGAGGCCGGGAGAGGAAACTGCGTCGGTGGTCTCGTCACCGGGACTCCAGCAAACTGACCGCGATGGATCCCCGCCCGAGAGTCCCCTCGTCAATCGACGCTCCTCGAGCGCCTGAGCGCCACGCTGCTCAGTGCCCGTTAACGGCTCCTGTTGGACGGCTTCTCCGACGATGCGGTGGCCCCCACGCCGAGCCCCATTGGTCATCCGGTCTGCTTCTCGCGCAAGGCCGACCTGTCCACCGACCCCCGGGGCGGATCGTCGAGGCATCGATCGCCGGGTAGGAGGGAGCCTGCAGACTGGTCGTCGCCTTCTGCAACGTCTGCGGCGACGTGATCCATGTGCTGGAGCCGCCGGCCAGAGAATGAGGATCGGGGCTGGGAGGCAGCGGAACACCACCGCGGGGGCCCGGTCAGCCTCACACCGATCCGCTCGGACGTCGTGTGATGATCGAGGCCGTGGGCCGACTTGGACTTGCCGACGTCCGGCCGGGCATGATGCTCGGTTGATGCCGGCGCATCCTCGCTCCGGGTTCCACGGACCGAGGGCACGCGGGCCGGCCGTTCGCGCCGCCCACAGCGATGAGAAGGAGTCGTCATGAACGAAGCGGAAGAGGCACTCGCCAGAGCCCGGCGTTCCCTGGGCCGGCTCGAGGTGCTCCTCGAGAGCCTGGACGACGACGCCTCGCATCGACGGACTGCCGCGGGATGGAGCGTCGCGGGGACCCTGGTGCATCTCGCCTTCTACGACGACTGGGTCGCCGGGCGGTGGCGGCGGTGGCTCGCGAACGGGCGGTTCCAGGACCTTCCCGACGACCTCACCGAGCTCGTGAACGCCGCGGGTGCCCGGGGGTGGAACGCCGTCTCGGCCGAGACGGCGCCGGCGCTCGCTCGCGATGCCGGTCGCGGCGTCGTGGAGGTCCTCGGGCAGCTGCCGGCGGCGGCCCTTCAGGACGCCGTCGCCACGGGCCGGCTCGCCATGATCGACCGCTCCGTGCACTGGGATCCACACCTGGATGAGATCGAGTCGGCGATTCGAAACGAGCGTTGACGCTGACGCTCATCAGAGACGGACAGCCAGACCGCGACGGGAGAATGTCGCAGATCTGGTCAGTGCCCCCGGCAGGACTCGAACCTGCGCACCCGGCTCCGGAGGCCGGCGCTCTATCCGCTGAGCTACGGGGGCTCGCGCCGCGTCGCGCGGCGCACATCCGAATGGTAGCAACCGTTGCCCCCGACGGGCCGGTCCGCGCCGAGGCGGCCGGGCGCGCCGCCCCCGTACACTTGCCCGCACGATGATCCGCGACGACCTCGCCCGCGCCCTTGCCGAGGCCGTTGCCGCGGCGGCCCCCGCGCTGGGGCTCGATCCGGCCGACCTGCCGGCGTGGGACCTGACCCGTCCCCGGCAGAAGGAGCACGGCGACTGGACGACGAACCTCGGCCTGGCGCTGGCGCCGAAGGCGGGCCGCACGCCCCGTAGCGTTGCGGAGGCGGTCGTCGAACACCTGCGGGCCGGCGGTCCCGGCCGCGACCTGATCGCCAGCGTCGAGGTGGCCGGGCCCGGGTTCATCAACATCCACCTGAAGGGTGCCTGGCTCCACGACGTGCTGCGCGCCATCCTCGAGCGGGGCCCCGCCTATGGCAGCCGCGAGGAGTCGCGCGGGCTCCGCGTGCAGGTCGAGTTCGTCTCGGCGAACCCCACCGGGCCGCTCCATGTCGGGACCGCCCGCAACGCCGTGATCGGGGACGCTCTGGCGAACGTCCTCGCGGCCGATGGCTGGGACGTCGAGCGCGAGTACTACTGGAACGACACCGGCACCCAGATGGAGAACCTCGGCGCCTCCATCGAGGCGCGGTACCTGCAGCGGCTCGGGGTCGACGCTCCGTTCCCCGAGAGCGGCTATCAGGGCGCCTACGTCGGCGACCTGGCCGAGGAGATCGCCGCGGAGGCCGGTGAGCGCTGGATCCGGGCGGACCCTGAGGAACGCCGGCGTTTCTTCCTCGACGAGGGCCGGCGCCGCATGATCGCGAACGTCCGCTCGACCCTCGAGCGGTTCGGCGTCAGCTTCGACACGTGGTTCTCGGAGGGATCGCTCGGCCCGTCGGGCGCGATCGACGCGGCCGTCGCGCGGCTGCGCCAGGCCGGACACGTGTACGAGGCCGAGGGCGCCACGTTCTTTCGCGCGACGGCCTTCGGCGACGACAAGGACCGCGTGCTGATCCGCTCGAACGGCGAGCCGACATACTTTGCGAAGGACGTCGCCTACCTGATCGACAAGTTCGGCCGCGACTTCGACCGGTTGGTCTACGTGTGGGGGGCGGACCACCACGGCGCGGTCGCCCGCCTGCGGGGCGCCGCCCAGGCGCTCGGGTACGACCCGTCGTCGGTGGACTTCGTCGTCTACCAGCTGGTGTCCCTCTACCGCGGCGGCGAGCCGGTGCGCATGAGCAAGCGCACCGGCGACGTGGTCACGCTCGACGAGCTCCTCGACGAGGTCGGCCCCGACGCGGCGCGGTACACGCTGGCCGCGCGCTCCAGCGACAGCCCGATCGACTTCGACATCGAGGTGGTCACCCGCCAGTCGATGGACAACCCGGTGTTCTACGTGCAGTACGCGCACGCGCGGATCGCGAGCGTGCTGCGCGTCGCGGCCGAGCGCCGGGTCGAGCTGCGGTCGTGGACGCCCGCGACGTTCGAGGAGCTGACCGAGGAGGCCGAGCTCGACCTGCTGCGCAAGCTGGCGGAGCTGCCCGAGGTCGTCGAGCAGGCGGCGGAGCTGTCGGCGCCGAACCGGATCGCCCGCTTCGCCGAGGAGGCCGCCACCGCCTTCCACCGCTTCTACACCGAGTGCCGCGTGATCACCGAGGACGACGCGCGCACGCAGGCGCGGCTGTGGCTGTCGGCCGGAGCGAAGCGGGCGCTCGCGAACGCCCTCGGGCTGCTCGGGGTGAGCGCGCCGGAGTCCATGGAGCGCCTGGGCGGCGACGGGGACAGCGCCCCCGACGCCGGCGACGGCCCCTCGACCCCCGCTGCCGACCCGGGCGGGGACTGAGCCCCGATGGCGCACCAGTGGCGGGGGATCATCGAGGAGTACCGGGACCGCCTGCCGGTCACCGACGCCACGCCGGTCGTCACCCTGCGCGAGGGCGGGACGCCGCTCGTGCGCTCCGAGCGCCTCTCGGCGGAGACCGGCTGCGAGGTGTGGCTGAAGTTCGAGGGCGCCAACCCGACGGGCTCGTTCAAGGACCGGGGGATGACGCTCGCGATCTCGAAGGCGCTGGAGGAGGGATCGCGGGCGGTCGTGTGCGCCTCGACCGGCAACACGAGCGCCTCGGCCGCGGCCTACGCCGCGAAGGCCGGCCTCACCCCGGTGGTGCTGCTGCCCGCCGGCAAGGTCGCGCTCGGCAAGCTGGCGCAGGCGCTCGTGCACGGGGCGCACCTGGTGCAGGTCGAGGGCAACTTCGACGAGGCGCTCGGGGTCGCGCGGGTCCTGTCCGAGCGCTACCCGGTCACGCTGGTGAACTCCGTGAACCCGTTCCGGCTGGAGGGGCAGAAGACGCTCGCGTTCGAGGTCTGCGACGCGCTCGGGCGCGCCCCCGACTACCACCTGGTTCCGGTCGGCAACGCCGGCAACATCTCCAGCCACTGGATGGGCTACCGCGAGTACCTGCGCGACGGGGTGATCGCCGAGCCGCCGCGGCTCTTCGGGTTCCAGGCCGCCGGCGCCGCGCCGATCGTCCGCGGCGCGCCCGTGGCCCACCCCCAGACGATCGCCACGGCGATCCGCATCGGGAACCCGGCCTCGTGGGAGAAGGCGGTCGCCGCGGCGACTGAGTCCGAGGGCGCGATCCTCGCCGTCACCGACCGCGAGATCCTCTCGGCCTACCGGCGGGTCGCGGCCGATGGCCTGTTCGCCGAGCTCGCCTCCGCTGCGTCGGTGGCGGGGCTGCTGCAGCTGTCGGCGGCCGGCCGGCTCGATCCGGGCGCGACCGTCGTCTGCGTGCTGACGGGCCACGGGCTGAAGGAGCCCGACTGGGCGATCGCCGGCGCGGCCGAGCCGCAGGTGCTGCCCGCCGACGCCGCGGCGGTGGCCGCCGCGCTCGGCCTCGGGGACGGAGCGTGAGGCTTCGGGTCCGCGCCCCGGCGACCGCCGCCAACCTCGGCCCGGGGTTCGACTGCTTCGGGCTGGCGCTCGGCCTCGCGAACGAGTTCGTGCTGGACGCCGAGGCGGCGCCGGGGGTCGAGGTCCGGGGCGAGGGGGCCGGCGAGCTCCCTGCCGACGGGTCGAACCTGGTGGTGACCGCGCTCGAGCGCGTGGCGCGGGAGGCCGGACGCGGCGGGGATGTCCCGCCCTTCCGCCTGGTGTGCGAGAACGGGATCCCCCTGGCGCGGGGCCTCGGATCGTCGGCGTCGGCGGTGGCCGCCGGGGTGCTGCTGGCCGACCGCCTGCTGGGACTCGGGATGGACCCGGCCGCGCTGCTCGAGGCGGCGGTCGCCGTCGAGGGCCACCCCGACAACGTCGCGGCCTGCCTTCGCGGCGGGCTGGTGCTGGTCTACCGGGCCGCGGCGCCGGGGTCGGGACCGGGCACGGCCGGCTGGCGGGCCGAGTCCCTGAGCCCGCACCCGGACCTCCGCCCGGTGGCGCTCGTTCCCGAGGGCGAGCGCCTGTCGACGGACGAGGCGCGCCGCGTCCTGCCGGCCACGGTGCCGTTCGAGGACGCGGTCTTCAACGCCTCGCGCGCGGCGCTCGCCGTGGCGGCGCTGACCCGGGACCCCGGCCTGCTCGCCGAGGCGCTGCAGGATCGACTCCACCAGCCCCACCGCCTCCCCCTGGTCCCCGGGGCCCGCGCGCTCTTCGAGCGCCTGCGCGCCGAGGCGATCCCGGTCTGCGTGTCGGGCTCGGGCCCGACGCTGCTGGCGTTCGAGTCGCCGGGCCGTCCGGTGCCCGATCCCGGGGCGGGCTGGCGGGCGCTGCGGCCGGGCGTTTCGCTGGACGGCGCGACGGTCGAGGAGGTCTGACGGTCGAGGAGGCCTGACGGTCCCGACGGGCGCCCGGAATACGCGGCCGGCGCGGCGGGTTTCGGGGCAGCAGCGGGTGGAACGCTCATCGGGGAGGGGCCTCGCCATGGCCGTCAGGCGCATGAACCACGCGGTGCTGTACGTGCGGGACGCAGAGCGCACGTTCGCCTTCTACCGGGACGTGCTGGGCTTCCGGCTGGTCGGCGAGATGCCCGGGGCCAAGTTCCTGCAGGCGCCCGACTCGACCAACGACCACGACCTCGCGCTGTTCACGATCGGCGAGGCGGCGGGGAGCTCGACCGCCGGCCGGAGCACCGTCGGGCTCTACCACATCGCGTGGGAGGTTCAGACGCTCGCCGACCTCCACGAGATCGCCGGGCGGCTGGCGGACGCGGGCGCCCTGATCGGGGCCAGCGACCACTCCACCACCAAGGCGCTGTACGCGAGAGACCCCGACGCGTTGGAGTTCGAGGTGTGCTGGATCGTGCCCGGGCGCTTCCTCACCGAGGAGGTCGTCCGGGCGAAGACCCTGCTCCGCCCCCTCGACCTGCAGGCGGACATCGAGCGCTACGGCCTGGAGACGGTCGGCGGCGTCTGACGGCGCCGGCGGGGGGTCCGTCGCGGCCCCGGTCGTCTCGTCCCGGGCGCGGGGGCGATGCCCACGAGGCGCCACAGCCACATGACTGCCGCTGCTCGGGACGGTGTGATGCTGGGCGGTGGCCTGCTCGTTGTGGGGGCGGCGAACGACCTCTAGACTGCGGCAGACGGCCGGGCCTCGAGGTGCCCGCCGGCGTCGTGCCCTCTCCCCGGCCCGACTCCCGGCCGATCAAGGAAGCGTGAGCATGGACGCAGTGCCCCAGCCCTCCGACGTCCCCCCGCAGTTCCCGCCGAGCGACGAGACCGGTCCCGACCCCGTTCGCGCCGGGACCGCGAGCCCGCCCGGGTCGGTCGTCGAGCCCGCGCCGCGCTCGCTCTCGGAGGTCGTCTCGCCCCTGGTGGCCGACCTCTCCTCCAAGGTGCTCGCGACCAAGGAGGGGTCGACCTTCTTCTACTCCGACGTGCTCGGCAACCTCGACGATCGCAAGGAGTACGGCCTCGGCCTCTACCACCGCGACACGCGGTTCCTGTCGCACTACCGCATGACGGTGTCGGGCCGCGAGCCCGCGCTGCTGTCCTCGTCGGCCGAGCGCGCCTACCTGTCCTACGTGGACCTCACCAACCCCGACCTGTACGACGGGCGTGGGGACAACGCCCTCGCCGTTCGCCAGGGGACGATCAACATCCGGCGGGTCCGCGCGATCAGCGGCCGTGTCTTCGAGCGGGTGCGGGTGAAGAACTACAACGCGCACGCGGCGACGGTGACGCTGTCGTTCTCGCTGGCGGCGGACTTCGCCGACATCTTCGAGGTCCGCGGCCTGGCCCGAGACGTCCGCGGGCACGCCCGGCCCCCCGAGGTGGACGGCGCGGGGGTGACGTTCGTCCACGACGGTGCCGACGGCATCGTGCGGCGCACGGCGGTGTCGTTCTGGCCGGCGCCCGACCGGGTGGAGGCGGTCGGCGACCGCGTGGAGACCGACTTCGAGCTGCGCCTCGCCCCGCACCAGACCAAGGTCGTCTCGGTGACCGTCGAGCCGATCGTCGGCGAGGAGCGGCCGGCCGTGCCCGACTTCGACGTCGCCGTCCACGAGCTCCGGCGCTCCTACGAGGAGTGGGAGCGGGAGGGGACCCAGATCACCACCGACAACGAGGTCTTCGACCAGCTGCTCACGCGGGGCCTGCGGGACCTGCGCGCCCTGTACACGAAGACCGACCAGGGCTGGATCCTCGCGGCCGGCATCCCCTGGTACGTGGCGGTGTTCGGGCGAGACGCCCTGCTGACCTCCCACCAGCTGCTGACGGTGAGCAGCAAGCCGGCGCGCGACACCCTGCGGCTGCTGGCGCGGCTGCAGGGAACGGCCGACGATCCGTGGCGCGACGAGGAGCCGGGCAAGATCCTCCATGAGATCCGCCGGGGCGAGGTGGCCGGCGCCGGGCTGGTGCCGAGCCCCTACTACGGCAGCGTCGACGCGACGCCGCTGTTCGTGCTGCTGTACGCGCAGCACTTCCGCTGGACCGGCGATCGCGCGTTCGCGCAGGAGCTGGCGCCGCACGTGCGCGCGGCCCTGGAGTGGATCGATGCCCGCGGCGACCGCGACGGGGACGGCTTCGTCGAGTACGAGACGCGCTCGCCGAGGGGCCTCGTCAACCAGGGATGGAAGGACTCGTGGGACGCCGTCGTCCACGAGGACGGGAGGCTCGCGGTCGGCCCGCTCGCGCTGGCCGAGGTGCAGGGCTACGTCCACCTCGCCAAGCAGCGGGCGGCCGAGGTGTTCGAGGCCCTCGGCGACGTCGCGACGGCCATCCGCCTGCGCGAGGAGGCGGCGGCCCTCAAGCGGCGGTTCAACGAGGCGTTCTGGATGGAGGACGAACGCTACTTCGCGTTCGCCCTCGACGGGGACAAGCGCCAGGTGACCACCGTCGTGTCGAACGCGGGCCACTGCCTGTACGCCGACGTCGTCGACCCCGACAAGGCGGCGCACGTGGCCCGCCGGCTGCTGGCGCCGGACATGTTCAGCGGGTGGGGGATCCGCACGATGAGCAAGACCGCGGCCGCCTACAACCCGATGAGCTACCACAACGGCTCGGTGTGGCCGCACGACAACGCGCTGATCGCCGCCGGGCTGAAGCGCTACGGGTACACGAAGTCGGCCGCCCGCGTCGCGACCGCGATCTTCGACACGGCGATCAACGCCGACTACCTGCGCCTGCCCGAGCTCTTCTGCGGGTTCACCCGCCGGACGCCGAACCGCCCGGTCGGCTACCCGGTCGCGTGCTCGCCGCAGGCCTGGGCGGCGGGAGCGCCGTTCCTGCTGCTGCAGTCGATGCTCGGCATCTCGGCCCGCGCCCAGGACAACGTGCTGACCGTCACCCAGCCCACGCTGCCGCCGTGGCTGAACCGCGTGGAGCTTCGCGGGCTGCGGGTCGGGTCGAGCACGATCTCGATCGTGTTCCGCCGCGAGGGAGAGATCACGACGTTCTCGCTGACCGATCGCCGCGGAGACCTCCGCGTCGTGGTCGAGGAGTAACCCTCGCCGGACGGCAAGGGGCCGGGTCGCTCCGACCCGCGGTGACCGGCGCCGCCGTCCTGCTACGGGACGACGTGCCCGACCATCGTCCCCCAGTTCGCGAAGAAGTCGCGGTAGATGGCCCTCGGGATGTACTCGCCCGCGAACCACACCGTGCCGTCCGGCAGGGTGGTGGCCGCCGTGTAGTCGCCCCAGCGGCACGGCGTGTTGTTGAAGGGCGCCTGCCCGTTGTTGTAGCAGGTGAACCCGTCCTCGGGCAACTGCCCGACCCACGCCTCATGCACGGCCCCCCGGGTGTTCCGCAGGGTGATCGGCGCGTAGCCGACCGAGGGGAACATCGAGTCGCCGGACATGTCGAAGGCCACGACGGCCCGCCCGGTGACGGGCGAGACGCCGATCGACGGGAACCAGACGCTGCCGTTCGCGATCGTCACGTAGCCCTGGCCGGCCAGCGACCCACTCACCGTCGGCGAGGTCGGCGAGCCCGAGACCTGCGGCCGCACGGCGAACCAGGCGACGCCGGTCCGGTAGGCGCCGGGCGGCCCGACGGCGGTGTTCAGCCCCGTCCACAGCACGCCGCGGGAGAACAGGACCTGGTTCATCCGGTCGTCGTTGGTCTGGATCTGCGAGACGCCGTTGGTCGTGGCGCCGGGCTGCGCGGCGAAGAAGGCGCCGAGCGGCGCGGCCCCGCTCATCTGGGTCGCGGGCACCGGGCAGCCGTAGCCCTCGGTGGTGAGGGTCCGCGGCGTGCCCGTCAGGGTCGGCACGTCGGTGGCGGGGGCCCCGGCTCCGAGGTCGAGCGCCGAGGTGTTGGTGATCGCCCACAGGAAGATGCGGTTGTCGAACGTCTGGATCCCGCCGCCGCACATGAAGTCGGCGGCCGACACGAACCACTCGGTGCCGCCGAGGGACCCGCTGCCACCCCCGGCCGGCGCGACGGCCGGCTGCAGGCTGTAGGCGAGGTCACCGGCGGAATCGGCGAAGAGCGGGCTCGTTGCGCCGCCCCACGCGTAGACGACCGGGACGGGTGGGGCCCCCTGGCCGGGCCCGAGCGCGCCGGCGAGCCCGACGTCAGAGATCGCGTAGACCACGGCGCCGTTGAAGGCCGTGCCGGTGATCGAGAACTCGTTGGTCGTGACGTAGATGCCGTGGGCGTCGAACCCGAGCAGCGGCTGGTCGCCGAAGCACGGGCACTGGGCCGCCGCCGGCGCCGAGGCGTCGGTGGAGTCGATCGCGTAGACGTTCCACGCCCCGGTCGGGTCGCTCGTCTGGCTGACGGCCAGGAGCTGGCTCGAGCCGCTGTTGTCGACGTTGATCTCCAGGAGCGACATCGCCCAGACCTGGTTGACCGGGTCGTAGACGCACTTCGGGTCGGACAGGAACGTGGTGGCCGGGTCCTGCCCGAAGAAGGAGTTCAGCGAGAGCGGCGGCAGCTGCGTGGGGAAGCCGGGTGGCGGCCCGCCGGCCTGGCCGTACACGGTCATCGCGAGGTTCACGGTCTCGAGCACGTAGCCGTTGCCGACGCACAGGCCCTGGTCGGGCGGCTCGAGGTCGAATCCGTTCACCCGCCCCGAAGCGGCGGCGCCGAGGCCCCGCCAGCCGTGGAATCCGCGGTTGGCCGTGGTCACCGGCCACGTCCTCGGGTTGGGCGCCGAGGTCGGCTGGGACCCGGCCGCGGGCCCAGCCGCTGGCCGGGCCGAGGCGCGGCCCGGGATCCGGCGGTTGACCAGCTCGCTCATCCGCCGGTAGGTCCGGGCCTCCGCCCGCGTGAGCGGCGTAGCCTTCGGCAGCCTCGACAGGCGGACCGTGCCGAGCTTGGTGATCGGCACCCGGCGCCCCGTCTGTGCCGGGTGCGCCGCGGCAGCCCCGGCGGGAGCCGCGGTGACGAGGGCCGCGACGAGCACCCCGGCCACTGCGGAGGCGGTGATCCTGGCGCTGGTTCCCGATCCCACGTCCCCTCCCTCTCGTCCTCCCGACGACAACCGTCGCAGCATACACACCGGAATGAGGCAGTTGCCCGCATCGGGGTTCCTGAGGTACCGTTCCGGCGGACAGGGGAACGGCGTTGGGCGGTGGGCCCCGAGGCCCGACGCTCGCCGATCATCAGGGAGGATCTGCCGTGAGAGCCTCATCGCCACGCCATCGATCGCCACGCCGCCGGACGAAGCTCCTCCCCATCCTGCTCGCGGTCTCCGGGCTGCTCGCCGCTGCCGCGGTCGCGCCGTCGGTCCTCCACGCGCCCGAGGCCGGGCCCGCCAGCCTGCTGGCGGCCCTGAGCCGGACGAGCCTGGTGGGGAGCGACACCAGCTCCGGCGACCACTTCGGGCTCGCGGTGTCCCTGTCGCCGAGCGGCAACCTCGCCCTGGTCGGCGCGCCGTACAAGAACAGCAACACGGGCGCCGCGTACGTGT
>JAJYHN010000108.1 GCA_021784765.1 Actinomycetes bacterium | reverse complement strand
CCTGCTCGAGGGCTGAGCCTATCGGGGCTCGCCGAAGGCGGGGTAGGATCGGACGGCAGGGCCGGCGACCGGTGGCGAGAGAGGGGGAGAGCCCATGGCCACCTACGTCAGTCTCGTGAACTGGACCGACCAGGGGATCCGCGGCTTCAAGGACACCGTGACGCGAGCCGATGCCGTCGCCCAGCTGATGGAGCGGCACGGCGGGAAGCTGAAGGACATCTACTGGTGCCTCGGCCAGTACGACCTCGTCGCGATCATCGAGGCGCCCGACGAGCAGGAGGCGACCGCCGCGGCCCTCGAGATCGGGGCGGGCGGCTCGGTCCGAACGACGACCCTGCGAGCGTTCACGCGCGACGAGATGCAGGCGATCCTCGCCAGGACCGCCTGATCACGGCACCTGGCCGCCGGCCGCCGGGCCCTGCGATCTCCGTGCAGGTGGTCAGGCCGTGGGTGCGAGCTTGACCGCCACCAGCTCGCCGCGGCCGATCGGCACCACCAGGCCGGCCAGGTCGGAGTGCGCGAGGGCCGCGCGGCGGAAGCCCTCGAGGTCCTCGGCGTGCGAGGTGAGGTTGTCGGCCACGAGCACCCCTCCGGGCCGAAGCGCCCGGACGGCCGGCTCGAGGAACCCCTCGTAGTCCTCCTTCTCGGCGTCGACGAAGACCAGGTCGGCGGCCCCGTCGAACTCCGCGAGCCCCGCGTGCGCGTCCTGCGCGCGGAGGTCGACCACCTCGGCGAGCCCCGCGTCGCGGAAGGTCGCCGCGGCGATCTCGACCTTGGCGGGATCGACCTCGAACGTGGTCACGCGCCCGCCCGCGCGCCGGGCCGCCAGGGCCAGCCAGAGCGTCGAGTAGCCCCCCGACGTGCCGACCTCCACGATCGTCCGGCCCCCGATGGCGAGCGCGAGCGTCAGCAGGAACTGCCCCACCTCGGGGCTCACGGCTCGCAGCCGCCGCGATCGCGGCGTCCCGTCGACCCGGTCCTCCCGGTCGTGCCCCTCGAGCCGCCCCATCACCGTCCGCACCTCCGCAGGAATCAGATCCATGTCCCACACCTCCCCGCACAAGGCTACCGGGACATCGACCACCCGACGGCAGCAGTCGCTGCCCGGCGACCCCGGAGCGCAGGTGTGCCATGACCATGGCCTGGCCCGAGACGTGGGGCCCTGTGGCGGGCCCGGAGCGCAGGCTGAGAGCGAAGCGATCCGCCTGCGCGGAGCGACCCGTCACAGGGGCCCGGCCCGGCGGGCCGGTGCATGGCCGCTGCTAGCATTGCCGTCCGATGTTCCTCGAGGTCTACTCCGACAACCCGTACGGCACGAACTGCTGGCTGCTGGCCCGCGAGGGGGCCGGGGAGGCCGTGGTCGTCGACCCTGGGTTCGACGCCGACCGGGTCCTCGAGCTGCTGCGCGGGGCCGGCAAGCGGCCGGTGGCGGCCCTCGCGACGCACGGGCACCTGGACCACGTGGGGGCGGCGAGCGAGCTCTGCGGCGCCGACATCCCGCTCTACATCCACGAGGCCGACGAGCTGGCGCTGACCGACCCGGCCGCCTGGGGCTTCGGGTTCCCGGTGCAGGTGGGTCGCCCCGAGATCGTGCGGACGGTGAAGGACGGGCAGGTGCTCGAGATCGCCGGGTTCGCGATCGAGGTGCTGCACACCCCCGGGCACACGCCGGGCAGCGTGTGCTTCCGCCTGCCCGAGGCCGTGTTCACCGGTGACCTGGTGTTCCGCGGCACGGTCGGCCGGCACGACTTCCCGAACTCCGACGCGGAGGCCATGCGGCGGAGCCTCGAGCGCTTCCTCGCGCTTCCCGACGACCTCGAGGTGCTGCCGGGGCACATGGAGCGAACCTCGGTCGGCCTCGAGCGCGCGACGAACCCCTTCCTCGCGGGGCGCTGACGTGGACCTGGCGCCGCCTCGCGGCACCGCCGACTTCCTGCCGCCCGCGTCCGAGCGGCTGCGGGGGCTCTACGAGGCCGCCCACCGCGTGGCGGCGCGCTACGGCTACCGCTACGTCGAGACGCCGACGTTCGAGGCGACCGAGCTGTTCGCGCGAAGCTCCGGCGAAACGAGCGACGTCGTGTCGAAGGAGATGTACACGTTCGAGGACCGTGGCCGGCGCTCGGTCACGCTGCGGCCCGAGGGCACGGCGCCGGTCGTGCGCGCCTACCTCGCGAACGAGCACGCGCTGCCGGTCCCGTTCAAGGGCTACTACGTCGAGACGCTCTTCCGCTACGGGCGCCCGCAGCGGGGGCGCCTGCGCGAGTACCGCTCGTTCGGCATCGAGGTGATCGGCGCCGATGTGCCGGAGGCCGACGTCGAGACGATCCTGCTCGGCGTCGGCTACCTGCGCGAGGTCGGCGTCACCCGCTACGAGCTCCAGCTGAACAGCGTCGGCGACCCGGCGTGCCGCCCGGCCTACCGCGAGGAGCTGCTCGCCCACCTCGAGGCGAACCGCGAGCGGCTGGTCGACGAGCACCGCGACCGCTTCCGCGAGAACCCGCTGCGGGTGCTGGACTGCAAGGACGGCGCGTGCCGGGCGGTGGCGGACGGCGCCCCGCGCCTGGTCGAGCGGCTGTGCGGCCCGTGCGCCGAGCACTTCGCCGCGGTGCGGGGGGGCCTCGAGCGGGAGGGCATCGAGTTCCGGCTCGTCCCGACGCTCGTCCGCGGCCTCGACTACTACACGCGGACGGCCTACGAGTTCATCGGATCCGAGCTCTCGGAGTCCCAGGGCACGATCATCGGGGGCGGGCGCTACGACGGTCTCGCCACGGTGCTGGGCGCCGCGTCGCCCGTCCCGGCCGTCGGCTTCGGCATGGGGATCGAACGGGTCCTGCTCGCGCTGGAGGCGGAGGGGGCGAAGGCGCCGACGGCCGGTGGCGTGGACTGCTCGGTCGTGTTCATGGGTGACTCGGCGCGACCGTACGCGCGCGAGGTCGCGGCCGCGCTGCGGGAGGCCGGGCTCGCGGTCGACATGGCCCTGTGGGTCCGGCCGCTGAAGGCCCAGCTGCACGCCGCGGACCGCATCGGGGCCCGGTACGCGGCGATCGTCGGGGAGCGCGAGGCGGAGGCGCGGACGGTGAGCGTGAAGCGCCTCTCGGACGGGCGGCAGGCCGAGGTGGCGCTCGACGAGGCGGCGGCGCGACTGGCGGCGGGGGAGGAGATCGTCGATGGCTGAGGGCGAGCGCCTGGCAGGCGGCAGGACCGACATGTGCGGGGCGCTGCGGGCCGCCGACGCGGGCCGGGAGGTCGTGCTGACCGGATGGGTCGCGCGCCGCCGCGACCACGGCGGCGTGGTGTTCTTCGACCTGCGCGACCGCGAGGGCGTGGTCCAGGTCGTGGCCCACCCCGGCGAGGCCGGGGCCTACGGGGCCGCGCAGGGGCTGCGCGGCGAGTTCGTCGTCCGCGTGACCGGGCCCTGCCGGGTCCGGCCCGAGGGGACGGCGAACGCGAACCTGCCGACCGGCGAGGTGGAGGTGGCGGCCCGCCGCATCGAGGTGATCTCCGAGTCGCTGACCCCGCCGTTCCCCGTCGAGGATCGCGTCGAGGCCGACGAGAACCTGCGGCTGAAGTACCGCTACCTCGATCTCCGCCGGCCGGAGATGACTCGGGTCCTGCGCGACCGGCACCGGATCTTCGCGATCATCCGCCGGTACTTCGACGAGCGCGGGTTCGTGGACGTCGAGACCCCGATGCTCACGAAGTCGACGCCGGAGGGCGCGCGCGACTTCCTGGTCCCCTCGCGGCTGCAGCGGGGCAAGGTCTACGCGCTGCCGCAGTCGCCCCAGCAGTTCAAGCAGCTGCTCATGGTGGCCGGGCTCGACCGCTACTACCAGATCGTGCGGTGCTTCCGCGACGAGGACCTGCGGGCCGACCGCCACTGGGAGTTCACCCAGCTCGACCTCGAGATGTCGTTCGCCTCCGAGGAGGACGTGTTCGAGGCGCTCGAGGGGATGTTCGTGCGGGTGTGGACGGAGTTCCTGGGGCTCGAGGTGCCGACGCCATTCGCGCGCCTCACCTACGACGAGGTCATGCGCCGCTACGGCTCGGACAAGCCCGACGTCCGCTACGGCATGGAGCTCGCGGACCTCACCGAGACGTTTCGCGGCAGCGGGTTCCGGGCGTTCGCGCGCGCGGTGGAGGGCGGCGGGGTCGTGAAGGGGTTCGCGGCGCCCGGGGCGGCGTCGTGGTCACGCAAGGAGCTCGACGGGCTGGTGCAGGAGGCGACCTCGCGGGGCGCGGCCGGCCTGGTATGGATCGGGTTCGCGGGCACCGAGGTCCACTCGCCCGTCGCGAGGTTCCTCGCGGACGAGGAGCTGGCGGCGATCCGCGCCGCGACCGGGGCCGGCGACGGGGACCTCGCGCTGCTGGTCGCCGACCGGGAGGACCGGACGAACGTCGCGCTGGACGGCCTTCGCCGGCTGATGGCCGCGCGGCTCGGCCTCGTCCCGGAGGGGACGTGGGCGTTCCTGTGGGTCACGGAGTTCCCGATGTTCGAGTGGAGCGACGATGAGGGCAAGTGGGTATCGACGCACCACCCGTTCACCTCGCCGGCCACGGAGGACCTCGCGCCCGAGACCTCGCGGGCACGGGCGTACGACCTCGTCCTGAACGGCTTCGAGCTCGGGAGCGGCAGCGTGCGGATCCACCGCCCCGAGCTGCAGTCGAGCGTCTTCGATCTGCTGGGGATCGCGCGCCCGGACGCGGAGGAGAAGTTCGGGCACCTGCTGGAGGCGTTCCGCTACGGCGTGCCGCCCCACGCCGGGTTCGCGTTCGGCCTCGACCGCGTGGTCATGCTGCTGACGGGGCGGGACAACATCCGCGATGTGATCGCGTTCCCGAAGACGGCCTCGGGGATCGAGCCGCTGACGGGCGCGCCGTCGGTCCCCTCGCAGGAGCAGCTCGACCTGCTCGGGATCCGGCTCAGGTAGCGACGGCCGGCCACCGGCGGACCGGCCAGGTCCGGCCGGCGGCGATCCGGAGCGCCGGCAGGGCGCAGCCCACGCCCGCGGCCGTCTCCATCGCCCACCACGCGCCGGCGGGGGGGTGCAGCAGGAACAGCGCCGTCGCGAGGCCCCCGGCGAGGAGCGTCCAGACGCCCCTGCCCGTATGTGCGAGGTCCGCGACCAGCAGGAACGCCATCGCCGGCCCCAGGTAGTAGGGGAACAGCGCCGGCTCGAACGCCAGGCGGAACAGCAGCACGCAGCCGACCGCGGCGACCAGGCGCGGCCCGCCGCCGCCGCGCCGCAGGAGCCACCCGGTCAGCGCCGCGGCGGCGACCTCGAGGGCTCGGGGGGCGGTCGCGACCATCCCGCGCCGGGAGGCCCCGAGCCAGAGGGCCGGGCGGCCGAGGTCCGGGAACGACCGCGCCTGCAGGAGCGCCCGCGACGTGTCTCGCCAGTCGACGATGAGCGGGATCGCCACGAGCGCGAGGGGGATCGCTCCGGCGACCGCGAGGGTGCGCAGACGGGACCCGCGGGGCGCGAACGCCACGAACGCCGGGACCGCCACGACCGCCCATTGCTTGAACCCGATCGCGAATCCGAGCAGGACGGCCGTGCGCAGCAGCCGCCCGCGGAGGTGCTCGCGGGCGGCGAGCAGCAGCAGGGCGGTCGCCAGCGCGTCCTCGTAGTGGCCCCACAGGATCACCACCGGCAGGACGACGAGCGCCAGGGTTGCGACCTGCAGGTGGACGAGGCGGCGGCGCACGCCGAGCTCCACGGCCAGGGCGCGCACCGCGTACAGGAGGGGCAGCGTCGAGGTCAGGCTGGCGTACGGGCCGTAGACGATCCAGAGCGTCGGGTGCGGGATTGGGTAGGGGACGCCCTGGCCCAGCGTGAACCAGCCCTGCACGAGCGCGACCGGCGCGAGGACGATCGGGAGCATCGGCAGGTACACGAAGTACCGGTTGGCCTGGTACAGGTAGCCGAAGGCCCCGTTCGCCACGTACTGCGCGGCCTGCAGCGGCTCCCAGACGTCCTTCGGCGTCGACCACCAGGTGCTCGAGCGGACCCAGGGGATCAGCACGATCGAGAACAGGACCGCGAAGGCCGCGGTCGCGAGCGCGAGCAGGACCGCCGCGCGCCACGGATGCGCGTCGCGGCCGCCCGCCGGCCCGCCGGCGGATGGCGCCGGCCCTGCGGGGGCGTGGGCCACATCGGTGCTCGGAACGGTCACGATCGTTGTCTCGGCACCAGGCCGGCGGGCCTCGAGCCGCCGGTCCCCGATTCACCTAGAGTCTCGATTGTGCCGGAGCCGCTCGCCAACCGCATGCGCCCCCGATCCCTCGAGCAGGTGGTCGGGCAGGATCACCTGTTCGGCGGAGGCACGCCGCTGGCGGCGCTGGTGCGCTCGGGCCGGCTGCCCTCGATGATCCTGTGGGGCCCCGCCGGCACCGGCAAGACCACGCTGGCGTTCCTGCTGACTCGCATGGTCGGCGGCGAGGTGCGGCAGCTCTCGGCCGTGTCCTCCGGCGTGGCCGACCTGCGCAAGGTCATCGACGCCGCCACGGGCAGCATGATCCCCGTGGTCCTGTTCGTCGACGAGGTCCACCGCTGGTCGAAGTCGCAGCAGGACGTCCTGCTGCCGGCCGTGGAGGACGGCACGATCACGTTCGTCGGCGCGACCACGGAGAACCCGTCGTTCTCCCTGGTGACGCCGCTGCTCTCCCGGTGCCTGCTGCTGCGCCTGGAGCAGCTCGGCCCCGACCACCTGCGGACGATCCTCGAGCGGGCCCTCGCCGACCCGGTGCGCGGCCTCGGTCGCGAGGGCGCGCGCGTGGCGCCGGAGGCCATGGAGCACCTGGTCGAGCTGGCCGGCGGGGACGCCCGGGTGGCGCTGACGGCGCTCGAGGCGGCCGTGCTGGCGGCCCGGGCGCGCGGGGATGCCGAGGTGACCCGCGCCACGGTCGAGGAGGCGGCCCAGCACAAGGCCGTCGTCTACGACCGGCAGGGCGACGCCCACTTCGACGTCATCTCCGCGTTCATCAAGAGCATCCGGGGCTCCGACCCGGACGCCGCGCTGTTCTGGCTCGCACGGATGCTGGCCGCGGGCGAGGATCCCCGCTACGTCGCGCGGCGCATGGTGGTGCATGCCAGCGAGGACATCGGCCTCGCCGACCCGCGCGCCCTGCTGGTGGCGGTGGCGGCCGCGCAGGCGGTGGAGTACGTGGGGCTGCCGGAGGCCCGGCTGAACCTGGCCGAGGCGGCCCTCTACCTCGCGCGGGCCCCGAAGTCGAACAGCGTGATCGCGGCCCTCGGGCGGGCGATGGAGGACGCGGCCTCGAGCGACCCCGTCCCGCTGCACCTGCGCGACGCGCACGGAGCCGCCTCGCGGGCGGTCGGGCACGGCAAGGGCTACCGGTACCCGCACGACCACCCGGGCCACGTCGTGGATCAGGAGTACCGCCCGGTCCGGTTCCAGGGGCGGCGCTACTACGAGGCCTCGGGAATGGGGGAGGAGGCGCCTCCAGGTCCGCAGGGGGCGCCCCCAGGTCCGCAGGAGACGCCCCCGGCCGACTCGCTATGATGCCGGGGCGGCCGCGCTCCTCGGGCCGGAGGCCACCACGAGGCGCAAGGAGGACACCATGATCGGGTCGATCAGCGGGGGCGGCATCGCCGCCATCATCTTCGCGGCCTTCTGGGGGCTGCTGGTGCTGTTCCTGGCCTACCTCCTGCTGAAGCTCGGGTCGGTGCTCGAGTCGACGCGGATGCTCGTGGACGGGATCCGCCAGGAGACGGTGCCGCTGCTCGGCGAGGTCAAGACCACGGTCACGTCGGTGAACAAGGAGCTCGAGCGCGTCGACACCATGCTCGAGAGCGTCGGCGCCATCACGAAGAACGTCGAGCGGGTGACGGGGCTGATCCAGCAGACCGTGTCGAGCCCGCTGGTCAAGATCGCGGCCGCCGGCGCCGGCCTGTCGCGCATGATGAAGCGCCGCCGGAGGGGCCGGACCGGGTCGGCCAGCTACGGGCCGGGCGCGGCGTAGGCGACCGGCGGGGGACGCGGATGTTCCGGCGACTGTTCTGGCTCTCGGTGGGGGTCTCGGCGGGCGCGACCGCGGGGGCGATCGGTGCCGTGACCGCCTCGCGGTTCGTGCGGCGGCAGGCCGAGCGGCTGGCGCCGCCGAGCCTCGCGCGCGGGGCCGGTCGCGGCCTGGCGGAGGGCTTCGGGGAGCTCGCGGGCTTGGCGTCCGCGTTCCGCGAGGGCATGGCCGAGCGCGAGGCCGAGCTCCGGGCCGAGCTCGAGGGCGACGGCGCGGACGCCTGAGCGGGGGCCGCGGGGCCGCGGACGCCGGCGCAGGCCCGACCTACGGCCAGCCGGGCAGCAGCCGCAGCGCGCGCAGCAGGCCGGTCGAGGCCGGCAGGCCCAGCCACACGGGCACGAACGCGGCCGCCGTCAACGCGTTCGCGGCCAGGAACGCCACCGCCGTCCGGGACCGCCACCGGCGGGGGATCCGGCGCACCACGCCGGTCGCGACCAGCCCCATGAAGGGCACGGCCGGCAGCAGGTAGTAGAGGAACTCCGTCCTTCCCGGCGGCAGCCAGGGCAGGTACTCGGACGCGAAGAACGCCAGCGCGAGCCGGAGCGGCCGGTCACCGCGCACGGCCAGGACGATGGCGGCCGGCAGCAGCGCCAGGAACGGCCACCAGAGCGCCGGGTTCCCGATGGCCCAGATCGATCCGCGCGCCATGGCGCCGGTCCGCGGGCTCCCCCAGTACTGGATGGGGTGCACGAGCAGCAGCCACGACCACGCCGGCGAGGCCTGCGGCTGCCAGACGACGCCGTGCAGCTGGAAGTCCAGCATGTGCCACTGGAGCCCGACCCAGCCGGCGAGGTCGGGGCCGTGCTGGACGAAGAACTGGATGTAGCTCGCGAGGTAGACGGCCAGGGGGAGCAGCACGTAGGCGCGCAGGACCGTCCGCACGTCGCGCCGCCGGTCGTCGCCGGAGGCGTTCCGGCGCACGGCGGCCAGCGTCAGGGCGAACGCGACCGCCATGGCCCAGGCCCCCGACCACTTCGAGGCCGCCGCGCAGCCGAACAGGATGCCGGCCCACATCCGCTCGCGGGTCCCGAACAGGCGCTCGGCGAGGCCCGGTCGGGCTCCGACCAGGGCGCCGGGTCCGGCGGCCGTTCGCCGGAGGTCCCGCAGCACGAACAGCACGCCGGCCGTGACGAACGTCGTCACGAAGATGTCCAGCGTGGCGAGCCGGCTCTGCACGATGTGCAGGCCGTCCATCGCGAGGAGGGAGGCCGCCAGGCCGGCCCACCAGGGCGATCCCCAGAGCTCCAGGGCGACGAGGTAGCAGAGCAGCACCCCGGCGATCCCGAACAGGGCCGGCGGCAGCCGCCATCCGAGGACGCTCTGGTTGGTCGGCGCGACCCCGGCGGCGATCAGCCACTTCGCGAGCGGCGGGTGCATCCACGTCATCTCGTTCGCGATGTGCGGGAACGAGGGCCCGGGCGTGGACGGCACCCCGCCGACGTAGGCGTAGGCGTCGAACACGTACCAGTGCTCGTCCCAGATCGTGGCCGGCGGGGAGGTGAGCCCCCACAGGCGAAGCCCGGCGGCGAGCGCGAGGACGGCGGCCGGGACCAGCAGGGACGCGCGCAGCAGGCGTCGCCGGGCGGACGCCCGGAGCTCGGCGGCGGGGGCGGTTGCGATCATGGCTCTCCCGGGGGTTCGGCACCCCGCGGACCTGCATTGAGCCCCCCGGCGGCGCGTGCCCGGCCGCTACACTGCACCACGTGCAGGCGAGCGAGATCCGCAGGACCTTCCTGTCCTTCTTCGAGGAGCGCGGCCACCGGGTCGTGCCCTCCTCGTCGCTGATCCCGAACGATCCGACGCTGCTCCTGTCCAACGCCGGCATGAACCAGTTCAAGCCGTACTTCCTCGGCCTCCAGGAGCCACCCTACCCCCGGGCGACCTCGGTCCAGAAGTGCTTCCGCACCGTCGACATCGAGAACGTCGGGCACACGGCCCGGCACCTCACGTTCTTCGAGATGCTCGGGAACTTCTCCTTCGGCGACTACTTCAAGCTGGACGCGATCCGGTGGGCGTGGGAGCTCTCCACCGAGCGGTTCGGCCTCGACCCCGAGCGCCTGTGGGTGACGATCTACCAGGACGACGACGAGGCCGAGACGATCTGGCGGGACGAGGTCGGGGTCCCTCCCGAGCGCATCGTGCGGATGGGCATGGACGACAACTACTGGTCGATGGGCGTCGCCGGCCCCTGCGGCCCGTGCTCGGAGATCTACTTCGACCGCGGCCCCGAGTTCGGCGCGCCGGGCGGTCCGGCCGTCGATCCCGACCGCTACCTCGAGTTCTGGAACCTCGTGTTCATGCAGAACGAGCGCGACGACGCGTACAACATCCTCGGGCCGCTGCCCCGGCAGAACATCGACACGGGCATGGGCCTCGAGCGGATGGCGATCATCCAGCAGGGCGTGCCGACCCTGTTCGAGACCGACGTGCTGCGGCCGCTGGTCGAGCGCGCCGAGCACCTCGCCGGCCGCCGCTACGGCGAGGACCGAAAGACCGACGTCAGCCTGCGGATCATGGCCGAGCACGGCCGCGCGACCACGTTCCTCATGGCCGACGGCGTGCTGCCCTCCAACGAGGGGCGCGGGTACGTGCTGCGCCGCATGCTCCGGCGGGTCGTCACCCACGCCCGGCGGCTCGGCATCGAGCGCTCGGTGCTCGGCGACCTCGTCGAGACCTCGGTCGCCGTGATGAGCGACGCCTACCCCGAGCTTCGCGAGAACCGGGCATTCGTCGAGCAGGTGGCGGCGTCGGAGGAGCAGCGCTTCTCCGAGACGTACGCGCACGGCATCGCGCTGTTCGAGCAGGAGGTGCGGGCGGCGAAGGGGCGCGGGTCGACGGCGTTCCCCGGCGAGGCGGCCTTCCGCCTGCACGACACGTTCGGGTTCCAGGAGCAGCTCACGGTCGAGCTCGCGACCGAGGAGGGGCTCGCGGTCGACACCGAGGCGTTCGCGCGCCTGATGGAGCAGCAGCGGCGGCGGGCCCAGGAGCACGCGAAGAAGGGCGACGTCGCCGAGGGGCCGCTCGGCGAGATCGCGGCGGCGGCCGGCCCCACGGACTTCCTCGGCTACGAGCGGCTGGAGTCCGAGGGCAAGGTCGTGGGCGTGGTCGTCGACGGCGAGGCGGCGGACGTCGCCTCCGAGGGCCGGCGCACACGCCTGGTGCTCGACCGCACCCCGTTCTACGCGGAGGGCGGCGGGCAGGTCGGCGACGCCGGCACGATCGTCACCGCCGGCGGGCGCCTGCGGGTCACCGCGACCCGCCCGGGGCCGGGCGGCACGATCGTGCACGAGGGGGTCGTCGAGGCCGGCGAGATCCGGCGCGGCGACGCGGCGCAGGCCGCCGTCGACCCCGCCTGGCGGGCCGGGAGCGCGCGCTCGCACACGGGCACCCACGTGCTGCACCACACGCTGCGGCGCCTGCTCGGCGAGCACGCCCGGCAGGCGGGGTCGCTGATCACGCCCGGCCGCCTGCGGTTCGACTTCACCCACTACGAGGGGCTCTCGCACGACCTGCTCCAGGAGATCGAGGCGCAGGCGAACGGACGGCTCGTCGGCGACGACCCCGTGCGGACCTACGAGACCACGTTCGACTACGCGAAGAGCCAGGGCGCCACCGCGCTGTTCGGGGAGAAGTACGGCGAGATCGTGCGGGTGGTGGAGATCGGCGACTACTCCGTCGAGCTCTGCGGCGGGACCCACGTCGTGCGGACCGGCGAGGTCGGGTTCCTGCGGCTGGTCTCGGAGGGCAGCATCGGGTCGGGCTTTCGGCGGATCGAGGGCCTGGTGGGGCCCGACGCGCTGCGCCAGGTGAACCTGGAGCGGCGCCTGCTGGAGGAGATCACCGAGGCGGCCGGCGGGGGCGACCCGGCGACGGCCCCCGAGCGGGTCCGCCGGGCGATGGCCCGCATCAAGGAGCTCGAGTCCGATCTCGGCAGGATCCGGCGCGCCGAGCAGCAGCGCGAGGTCGCGGCGCTCGCCGGGTCGGCGACCGAGGCCGCCCCCGGGGTGTGGGCGGTCGCCGAGGTCTACCGGGGCCGTGGCGTCGGCGAGCTGCGCGAGCTGGCGCAGGCCCTGCGGGCGCGCCTCGCCGGGCGGCCCGCGGCGGCCGTCCTCGGCACCGTCGAGGACGGCAAGGCCCAGCTCGTGGTCGCCTGCACGGACGAGCTGCTGGCGAGGGGGATCACCGCGCGGCGCCTGCTGGACGCGGCGGCCGGGCAGATCGGCGGGCGCGGCGGCGGCAAGGATGCGCTCGCGATCGGCGGCGGCCCGAACGCCGCCGGGATCGGCGAG
>JAJYHN010000124.1 GCA_021784765.1 Actinomycetes bacterium | reverse complement strand
ACCTTGCCCGACAGGACCTTGATCACGATGTTGCCCGAGTGCAGGTTGCCGAAGGTGGCGATCCACCGCTGCGCCCGGAACATCGTGCCGTTGCTGTTGGTGCTGACCGTGCGGAGCAGGTGCCCGTTCAGGTACACGCCGACCGAGCCGCCGCCCGAGTAGCTCTTCACGATCAGGAAGAGCCGACGGAACACCGCGCCCTTGAAGGTCAGCGTGGCGCCGACCTTGCTGCTGGTCTTGAACGTGCCCTGCCAGTACCCGTGCGCGGTGCCCCGGGTCCATCCGCCCGAGCCACCGAGCGCACGGTCGTCGAGAGCGACGGCCGAGCACTTCCACCCGCTGTAGGCGGAGACCCCACCGAGCGTGTCAACGGCGGCGGCCCGGAAGCAGTAGGTGCGGCCGAGCTTGCCGTTGAACGTGGTGTTGGTCCCGGTGGTGTTCGTGAGCAGGGTGCTCGGGCCGGCGGCGCTGCCGCCCCTCGGGCCCCAGCTCATGACCTGGACGTTGTACCCGGTCGCCCCGGTGACCGATCCCCACTGGACGAAGATCGGGCCGGTTACCACGGTCGTGATCGGCCGCGTCATCGTGGGCGCGGCGAGCGTCCACGTGGCCTTGCCCGATGCCGTGCAATTCACCGCCGTGCCGTCCCAGAGCTGGGCCGGGCAGGTGCCATACGGGATCGGGTTGTCGCTGTAGCGGAAGTAGTTGTACCAGTAGGTGTACAGGTCGGCCCCGAGCGTCGAGGTCCCCGGCACGTTGGACTGCAGCAGCGCCGTGGCGACGCCGTTGATATCCGTGCAGTAGGGGCCGAACGAGCAGACGTTCCCGGTCCCCGTCAGGGTGGCCGGAGGCGTGATCGTCGGGTCCACGTAGATGTACGGAACGCCGTTGCCGAACTCGTCCACCGCAGTGATGAACTCCTGGATGGAGCTCCCCACCGTCGTGGACGGCGTGCTGGTCGAGATGCTGATGCCGACCGGCGCGCCGGCGTTCCAGCCCCACGACACGGACTTCGTGGCCGAGCCGGCCATGAACGTCACGTTCTGGGTTCCGGACTGCTCGGACTCCAGCCAGTACCAGCCCGGGGTGGACCCGTTCGGGTTCGACATGATCGTCGGCGAGGTGCCGAGCGGGTTCTGGAACGCGTCCAAGAGCTGGCCGCCCGTGGAGGCCGCCGCCACGCTCGTGCCGTACAGCGGGTCGTTGACCGCGTTGTAGGCCGCCACGTAGAGGGTCGGCTGGGACGCGGGCGTGACGGTGGTGCCCGCCGCGTCGTAGGTCGCCCCCGGCGCGTACACGGTGCTGGAGGAACCCCGCGAGGAGCTCGGGAACGCCCCGCCGTACCAGTAGTCGTACACCTTCAGGTACGCGGCCGTCACCGAGTTCAGCCAGTGCACCGTCAGGTTGGACGGTCCGACCGACACGGCGTTGAACGTCGCCGTGGAGCTCACGACGTCGATCAGGCCGTCGGCCGGGCTGATCCCGGTGTCGGTCAGGGTGCAGCTCACGTTGCCGTTGACATCCGTGGTGAGCGTGAGGCAGCTCACCGGCAGGTGGTTGCCGCGGGCCGTCGGGCCGCTGTTGGTGATCGACATGCTCACCGCCGCGCCCTGGATGGGCGCGCCGTAGGTGTCGGTGACGTTCGCCGTGATCCCGAAGCTCGTGTTCTTCAGGGCCGAGTAGTCGGGCAGCGTCGTCGGCGCCGTGTAGCTGATGGCACCGAGCTCGGCGTTCAGCCACCGGACCGTGACCGAGCTGTGGGTGCTCGACGGGGGCGTGGTCGCGCCCTCGATCATGGAGTCGACGATCACCTTGTCACCGTTGACCGGCGATGCGTCGGTCAGGGTCACGGTGCAGGTGCCGTCGGTTCCCGTGGTGCACGAGGCCGCGCTCAGCGAGGCGCCCGCCGCCGTCGAGCTCGTGATCGAGAAGTCGACCTTGACGCCCGTCACCGGTGGGGTGAAGGGCTGGCCCGTGTCCACCACCGACGCCGTGATGGCCTCGGTCTTCTGGGCGAGCGGGACGCTGCAGTTCTGGAACGAGTCGTTCAGTCCGTTCATCGTGCAGCTGGTCGTCAGCTGGTAGGTGCTCTTGACGGCCTTGCCCCACGTCCAGCTCGCCGTGGCCTGCGGCTCGGTCGGGTCGGGGCCGGCGGTCCCGCCGGGCTGATTCACCCAGTACAGGAGCTGGTCGGTTCCCCCGACCTGCGAGGCCTTGGTCCCAGCGAACTGGAACGTGCAGAGCCCCGTGTTGTCGGTGTTATAGCTGAGCGGGCTGGGGACCTTGTACCCGGTGCCCGCCGTGTTCAGGCAGCTGATCGTGTTCAGCGTCAGCGGGATCGTCGCGTCCGGGCCGCTCGTGACCTCGTAGGAGATCGACACGTTCGGCACCCCGACGCCCGCGGCGTTGTTCGCCTGGAGGCTGAAGTTCACGTTCGGGTTGCCGGTGCCCTGGCTGGAGCCCGAGGAGGGGCTGACCGTGAGGGTCTTGACCCCGGCGGCCCCGCCGGCGCTCCAGGTGATCGTGCCGTTGGCCCCGATGATGGGGTTGGGCACGGTCGCGACGCTCAGGCTCTCGGTGCCCTGTGCGACCGACTGGGCGCCGATGTAGGCGGTGCCGGTGGAGTCGGTCACGAACCCGGCCCCGCCCGTCGAGGCCGTCGCGGTCCCGGTGGTCACCGGGGTCGGGCCCTGGACCTCACCGGCGCAGGGAGCGGCCTCCGGGGCCGGGGCGCCGCTGCCGGACGCAAGGTACAGCGGGTTCGGCACCGAGGAGCCGGAGACCGGCTCGCTGGCCGACGCGGTGAGCTGGACGCCCGAGATCGTCGGCGTGATGGTGCCCGATGGCTGCATCTGCACGACCACCGAGAAGCCCACGCAGGTCGTCGAGTAGGGCAGGTTGGCGGCGACCCCGTCGGTCGCCCCGGTCGTCGGGGTGGGGGTCAGGATGACCTTGTACGGGCTGCCGACGTAGACCGTGATGTCGGCGACCTTGTCCACCGAGGGCAGCGGAAGGATAGCGCCCGTGCCCGCGTTGTCCGCGTACACCTCGATCGTGTACTGACCGGCCGTCGTCAGGGCCGGCAGCGCGCCGGCGCAGTCGTACGCCACGTACCCCGAGTACGTGGCACCGGTGGCGCAGGCCACCGGCGTCGTCGTGGTGGGACCGGCCTTGATGTAGGCGTACGCCGTGGCGTTGGTCGCGTTCCCGTTGTACGAGCCCGGGGTCATCTGGCCCGCCACGTCGATCGCCGGCGCGGTCGGCAGGAAGCCCTGCCCGTCGCTCGGCGCGGTGATCGAGATGCCGGTCGCCGGGTGCGAAGGCGGGGTGGCGACCGCGGCGACCGCGGTTCCCGTCACGCCCGGCATGAACAGCAGCACCGTGGCGAGGGCAGGGAGCAACGCCAGCAGTCGGCGCGCGCGCCCCCCTCCCCGCGTTCGTGCGTACCTCAACCGCATGGACATGCTCCTTTCGATCCTTCCTCTTCCCTGCCTGCTGCTACCTGCCTCGAACGTGCCGTGAAGCGCGAAAACGAGGGGTCGACCCCGTGACACCCCCTTTCGCGGTCTCGGTTGTCTCACCCATGAATCTGGAAGCCTCGCGAATCCTACCGACTGGACTGAGCACTTTCAACTTTCTCTCGGGACCGTTCCCGCATCTCAAAGGATGCAACCGGGGCTTCGACGCACGGGGTCCCGTCCTCGGTTCCCACCAGCCTGCAGATGTGTTCGCGCATCGTCGGTCCTTTCTATCGGCCGCGGCACCGGGTTCCCATGACCGTTCGGCCCCAAGAACTTCGGGACCTCCTGGCGAAACGTCCTCGACGCACGCAACCGACTGTTCTACGTCAGCGGCCGGCTCGAGGGATTGGACGGATGTGAGCCGGCCGGGGCTCGGGCCGCACGAGGACCGTCCGGGTACAATCTGGATCGAGATGTCGATCCGAATTGGATCCGTCCTGGAGCCGTTCGAGTCCGCCGAACCCGAGGCGGCTCGCGAGGCCGCCTGGGCCATGGTGCTGGCCGACGCGATGGGGCTGCTGGCCGGGGAGCGGGACGTCGAGCGCCTGGACCTCGAGTCGGTGCGGCGGGTGGCGCGCGCGGCCGGGCAGGCCGGCATCGGGGTCGCCGCGGCGGCCGAGCTGGGCGGGCGGCACCCTCGCCCCGAGCGCCTGCGGCGCGCCCTGCGGAACCTGCGCGAGGCGCTGGAGGACTCCCCCGCCCCCGCGTCGGAGCTCCCGGCCCTGGCCGGGCTGCTCGGGGTCGAGGCGTTCGCCGGGCTGCTCGCAGTCTCGCCGGCGAGCCTGCGGCGCTACGCGGCCGGCGCCCGGCCCACCCCGGACGAGGTGGCCGCGCGGGCCCACCACCTGGCCCGAGTGGTCGCGGACCTGAAGGGCGCCTACAGCGACGTCGGGGTGCGGCGCTGGTTCGGCCGGCGGCGGACGGCGCTCGGAGGGCGATCCCCGGCCCAGGTGCTGCGGGGCCCGTGGAGCCCCGAGGACGCGGGCCCGGCGAGGGTGCTGGAGCTCGCGCGGTCGCTCGCCTGGTCCCCGGCCACGTGATCTGCTACCGGCACGCCGACCCCCGCCTGCCGTTCCTGGCCGAGACGGAGGCCCAGCCGCCGGCCCGCTGGCATGGCGCCGGGGAGGGGCCCGTCCAGTACCTGTCGGACACGCCCGACGGGGCGTGGGCCGAGCTCCTGCGCCACGAGGAGATCCGCTCGGCCGAGGACCTGGCCGAGGTGCGCCGCGCGCTCTGGGCGGTGGAGGTCCCGGGCGGCGAGGCCTGGGAGGAGCCGCGGCTGCCCCCGGCGACGCTCGCCGGGGGGCCGGGATCCTATCCCGCGTGCCGCGAGGAGGCTCGGCGGATCCGGGCGGGCGGGGCGGCGGGGCTCGCGGCGCCCTCGGCGGCCCTCCGGCCCGGGGAGGCCGGGGGGTGGCGCGTGGACAGGGGCCTCGTGCCCGGCGAGGCCCGCGACGCGCGGACCATCGCGCTGTTCGGCCGGCGCCCGGACCTTCGCGGCTGGGCGGCGACCGCCGCCGGCAGGCCTCGCGAGGACCTGCTCCCCCGCGTCCGCCACCTGGGCCGCTGACCCCCGTTCCCGCGAGGGGCTACTCACAGGCCGCCGCCCTCGTCGCGGCCGGGTTACGCGGGGATGGCCGGGCGGAAACGGGTCTCGCGGAGCGCGGCCGCGTGGGGCCTCAAGCGCTGGAGATCGTAGCGCTCCAGCAGGGCCGAGAGGTCGACCCCCAGGGAGGCGCCCAGAACCTCGATGCCCGCGACGCGGCCGTCCGAGGCCAGGTCCACGGTGTGCCGCTCGTCGACGACCTCCGAGCGCGCGACCTCGGCCTCCTCGTCGACCAGCACGTACAGCGCGTCCGCCTCGTCGTCGTACGTGTAGCGCATCGTCAGTGCCCCTCGTCCGGCGCCACCACCGTGACCACCAGGTCCTCGTCAAGCGCCAGCGTGATTCTAGTTCGACCGCCCTACAGGCCGACGCCCTCGTCGCGGCCGGGCGGGCGCAGGCGCCGGGTGTCGGGCGCGCGGGCGACCATCCCGAAGGCCACGACCGTCGGCACCACGGACACGAGGAACGCCCACCGGAACCCCAGGCCCGAGGCGCAGAGCCCCGCGAGCGCCGGCCCCAGCACGAAGCCGAGGTCGCCGAAGAACCGGTAGACCGAGACCGCCGTGGTCATCGCGTCCTGGGGCACCAGGTCGGCCAGCATCGCCGAGGACCCCGACCCCCAGATGCCCGAGCCGATGCCGCCCGCCGCCATCAGCACGCCGAACCACAGGGCGCTCGGCGCGAACGGCAGCGCCGCGGTCAGCACCGCCACCAGCCCGAGGCCGGCGAGCAGCGCCCCCTTGCGCCCATGGCGGTCCGAGAAGGCCGCGGCCGGGTACAGCAGCGCGAACTCGGTGACGGTCAGGGCCGCGATCGCCCCTCCGATGGCGAACGGGCTCATGCGGAGCGCGTGCTGGGCGAACAGCGGCACCAGCGTGCTGATGGCCGCGCCCGACACCCAGAACCCGGCGAGGTTCGCGCCGAGGGCCGCGCGGAAGGCTCGCGCGCCGAACAGGTCGCGCGCCGCGCGCAGGGCCCGCCGCCAGGCCGGCCCGGCGACGCGGCGGGCGGACGCGCCGCCCCCGGCCCCGTCTTCGCGCGGCGGGTCGCTCGTCTGGCGCAGGAACATCCACCCCGACAGCAGGCAGAGCCCGGCGTAGATCCAAAGCGGCGCCCGCAGCCCGAACAGGTGCGCCAGCAGGCCGCCGAGCGGCGCCCCCGCCACCGCCCCGATGTTGAAGGTCCCGAAGTAGACCGACAGCGTTCGGGCCACCCGGTCCTTCGGCACGACCTTCAGCAGGTAGGAGTAGATGGCCGCGAACATCACGGCCGAGCCGGCCCCGCCGGCCGCGCGGGCGATCACCGCCAGCGAGAACGTGGGGGCCGCCGCCGTGAACATCGCCGAGACCCCGATGACGGCGACCCCGACCGAGGCGGCCATGCGCTCGCGCAGGCGGTCGACGATCGGCCCCGTGCCGAGGTCGAACACCAGCCGGGCGAACGCGAACCCCGAGATCAGGAGGCCCGCCGCGTCGTAGCCGACCCCGAACGAGCGGGCGAACAGCGGAAGGATGGGCGCGATCAGGCCGTAGCCGAGGGTGTTGGCCAGCGAGGCCACCATCGCCGCGCGCACGGCCCGGTCGCCCAGGATGACGCCGAGGGTGACCTTCTCGGCGGCCGCCGCGCTGGCGGGATCGGCGGGTTCCTCGGGCTCCTCCGGCTCGGGCATGGCCCCCGAGCCTACCGCCCCACAAACCGACGTCTGGGGTAACTTACACCTGAGGTAACTTACCTGGGCCGTGAGCTAGGTGGGAAGCGGACGGTCTTCCACACCGCGGGGGCCGACCCCAGACCGACGAGCTGCGGGTGCTCTCCCGCGGGACCGCGGCCACCGTCGACTCGGCCCCTCGTGACCTGATGGCGCGGCCGTTCGCCGACTGGGACGACGCGCTGGACGCGCTGGCCACCGCTGCGACCTCCGACCCGCTCCTGCTGGTCCTGGACGAGTTCCCCGAGCTCGTCTCCGTCACGCCGAGCCTCCCCACCTTGCTGCGGGCGTTCTGGGACCGGGCGGGGCCGAGGACGAAGCTGCGGGTCCTGCTCTGCGGCTCGGCGGTCCGGACGATGGAGGCTCTGGGCGAAGAGCGCTCGCCGCTGTACGGGCGGCTCGACCTCTCGCTGCAGCTGCATCCCTTCCTCCCTCACGAGGCCGCGGAGATGCTCCCGCGGCTTGCGCCGGCCGACCGCGCGGCCGTGTGGGGCATCGTCGGCGGGGTACCCATGTACCTGGCGTGGTGGGACCAGCGCGCCACGCTGCGCGAGAACCTGCTCCGCCTGGTGTGCACCCCGGGCGGGCTGCTGCTCAGCGAGGGGCAGCTCCTGCTCGCCACCGAGGGCGACCGCGGGGACCTGGCCGGTCCGGTGCTGCACGCCGTGGCGGCAGGTCGAACCAAACACGGTGAGATCGCCGACGCGGTTCGGGCCGAGCCCGCGCGAACGCTCGACCGCCTGATCGGGCTGCGACTGGTGGAGCGCATCGTCCCGGTGACCGAGGACCCGCGCCGCACCCGGCGACGCATCTACCGGGTCGCCGACAACTTCCTGGCGTTCTGGCTCGGGATCGTCAACCGCTACCGCGCCGAGGTCGAGCGCGGCCTGGGCGCCACCATCCTGAACGTCATGCTCGACGACCTGGACGACCACCTGGGACGGGCGTGGGAGGAGGCGTTCCGCCTCCACCTTCGCCGCCTGGCTGCGGCCGGCAACCTGGGCGGCGATGTCGTGGCCGTGGGCCCGTGGTGGAGGGAGGGGGAGGCCGGGGAGCTGGACGCGGTGGTGCTGGCCGGCAGGGACCGGGCCGCGACGCTGGTGGGCGAGGCGAAGTAGGCGTCGGTGGTCGACGCCCGGCGCATCGAGCGGGACCTGGAACGCAAGGCCGCGGCCCTGCCACGCGTTCGCAGCCCGCTCCGGCTCGCCATCGCAGGACGGCGTGAGGTGCGGCACGCATCGGCGGGCACGCTCGCGGTCACCGCGGTCGACGTGTTCTGACGCGGCCGCGGCGGCCGCGCCTACGCGGGGGGCTCGGGGGCGAGGGCCTGCGCGAGGGCGGCGGCGGCCCGCTCGATCACCTCGACCTCGCGTTCCCCGAACGCGTCCGGGGCGTTCGAGTCGACGTCCAGCACGCCGAGCACGGCCGCGGGGCCCTCGCGCTCGCGCCCGGGCGCGAGGATCGGGGCGACGGCCTCCGAGCGCGTGTCCAGGTCGCAGGTGATGTGGCCGGGGCGCGCGCGGACGTCGGGCACGACCTCGGTGACCCCGCTCGCCGCCACGGCGCCGCAGACGCCCTCGGGCAGCGGGATCCGCACATGGTCGGTCGGCCGGCCCCGGAAGGGGCCAAGCGCCAGGACGTCGCCCTCCAGCAGGTACACGCCGACCCAGTCGAACGCCGGCTCGTCCTCGTGCAGGCGGGCGACGGCTCGCTCGACGGCCTCGAGGTCCATGAGGCGAGTCTACCGGCGGCCGCCGTGCCGGGCGGCCACACGCACGGGCGCACGATCGAGCGGGCGAAGGCGCGGATCCGAGAGGCGCTATCGCTCTGGGTCGACGACGCGACCGGGCCGAGCTCGCGCTCGATGTTCGCCTCCCCGGGATAGCGGCGCCCGGCGTCTCCGCCGCGACTACTCCACGCCCGCTTCCAGACCCACGATGAGGTCGAGCATCCCCTCCGCCTCCCAGGCTCGATTGCGCGCAGACTCGCTGAGGCGGTGCAGGATCCCGGCGCGTTCCAGCTCGCCCACCGCGCCCGCGACGGCGGGCTTCGTCCTTCCCGTCGCGGCGACGGCGACCGGCACCGTGACGACCGGATAGGCGGGCAGCACATCGATCATGGCCCAGGCGGCCGCGTCCGAGCGCGGCTTCGAGTGCGCGCGGAGTCGCTCACGCCACTCGCCCTGGAGCTCCGCGACCCGAGCCGTGTACCGAGCCGCCAGGCCCGCAGCCCGATTGGCGGCGACGGCGAACATCTCGAGCCACTCGGGCACGCGGTCCTCGCGAAACAGGGTGAGGCCCTCGATGTATCGGTCCTTCTGGCGAGCCAGGATCACGCTGACGGGTGGGACGAACGCGGGTGCCAGGCCGCGGCGGCGGAGGACGACCTGCACGAGCGCCCGACCCGTTCGGCCGTTGCCGTCCTCGAACGCGTGGATGGTCTCGAACTGCGCGTGCGCGATCGCGGCCTGCACGAGAGGCGGCAGCGTCTCGTCGTTGCAGAAGGCAGCGAGGTCGCCGAGGAGCCGGTCGACCTCCTCGTGTGGCGGGGGCACGAAGTCGGCCCCACACGGGTTGTAGTCGTTGCCTCCGATCCAGTTCTGCGAGTCGCGTACCTTGCCCGCCATGTGGGCGTTGGGCGCTCGAGCGAGGAGCACCCTCTGGATCTCGACGATGTCAGCGACCAGGATCTCCGCCGGCTCGGAGGCCCGCTCGATCGCGAACTGCATCGCGTCGATGTTGGCCAGGATCTCCGCCGCCTCGGGCCCAATCCGCCGCCCGGCCTGCTGGTTGGCCTCGGCCCGGGCGAGCGTCCGCGCGTCGACCTGCATGCCCTCGACCTTCGAGGAGGCAATGGACTCGGTCCGCAGCAGGAGGCGGGCCAGCGGTGCCAGTTCCGGGCCGGCCCGCCGGTTCAGGTCCGCGATCGCCTTCTCGGCCTCCGAGACGGCCCCGGCCACCCCGCCGGGAAGGTCCGGCCTGAAGTCGCCGATCGGCTCGGGGATGAAGGCGTCGTAGCCACACGCTCGCCGGTAGCGGGCGGGCGCGTACAGAGCAGGGTCCCACTGCCACGTCTGGTGAACGAGGGTCCCTCGCATCGTGCCGCCACCCTTTCCTCGACTCTCGCCTTAGTAAAGGATAGCGCGTATCCTTTCCTAATGGCCTCGTGGCAGGCGGTCGCCCGGTCGGGTCCTGCATGATGGCGGCGGCCGCGTCGCGAGCGGAGCGACCGGCGGGGCGGAGGGGAGAGGAGCGGGGATGGCACCCGAGAGGACGCAGGGCGTGGTGCTCGCGCCGGCGCTCGTGACCGGTGCGGCGGCGGAGACGATCCACAATGCGGCGCTCGCGTGGCGTGACGGGCGCGTCGTCTACGCGGGGCCGGCCCCACGCCTGCCCGCCGACCTGGACGGGCCCGCGGAGGTCGTCCTCCGCGTCGAGGGGGCGGTGCTGCCCGGGTTCGTCGACTGCCACACGCACCTGCCGTTCTTCGGCTGGCGGGCCGACGAGTTCGAGGCGCGCCTCGCCGGGCGGACCTACCGCGACCTGCAGGGCGGCGGCGGGGGCATCTACCGCAGCTCGCGCCTCTTCGCCGAGGCCTCCGACGACGAGGTGCTGGCGTTCTGCCGGCCGCTCGCGGCCGAGATGCTGGCGCACGGCACGACGGCGCTGGAGCTGAAGACCGGCTACGGCCTGTCGGTCGAGGCGGAGCTCCGGCAGGCACGGCTGGCACGGCGGCTCGCCTCCGAGCTGCCCCAGGCCGCATCGGTCACCCTGCTCGCCTGCCACGCGGTGCCGGAGGGGATGGAGCGCGCGGCCTGGGTCGAGGAGGTGTGCCGCGAGCTGATCCCCGCCGCGGCAGCCGAGGGGCTCGCCGACGCCGTCGACGTCTACGTCGAGGACATCGCGTTCTCCGTCGAGGACCTCCTGCGGGTGGCCGGGGCCGCGTGCGAGCACGGTCTGGCGGTGCGGTGCCACGCCGACCAGCTGGGGGGCTCGGGGGCGGCCGAGGCGGCCGTGCGGGCCGGAGCGCGCAGCGCCGACCACCTGAACCACGCGAGCGCCGAGGGGGTCGCGGCGCTCGGGGCCGCCGCGGGGACGACGGCGGCGGTGGTGCTGCCGACCTCGACGCTGTTCCTGGGCGCGGCGCCGCCGCCGGTCGGGGACCTGCTGGCGGCCGGCGCCGAGGTGGGGATCGCCACCGACTTCAACCCGGGGACCTCGCCGTGCCTGTCGATGCCCGAGGTCGTGGCGACCGCCTGCGCGCTGTACCGGATGCCGGTCGCGGCGGCGCTGGCCGGCGCGACCCGGGTGCCGGCGCGGGTGCTCGGCCTGGACGGCGACGTCGGGACCCTCGAGCCCGGCAGGCGGGCCGACTTCGTCGTGCTGGACTCGGCCGACCCGGCGATGGTCGCCTACCGGCCCGGCCACAACCCCGTCGCCGAGGTCTGGATCGCGGGGGCGCGGGCCCACCCGGACGGCTCGGCGCGGGCCCACCCGGACGGCTGAGCGCGGGCCCGCACGCACTCTTCGGAAACCTTCAGGGATCCTTCAGACGACCCTCAGGGGCTCGCGCTTGAGTGGTTGATGTGAGCGCCCGGGACATCGAGGAGACAGGCGACCGGCGGGATCCCGCCGAGGGGATCGGCGTTCGGGCCACCGCCTCCGCCGCCGCGGCCGCTCACACGAGGTCGGCCGCTCGCGCCTCCGCCGCGGCGGCCGCCACCGCCGCCGCCACCGCGGCGCTCGTTCCCTGGACGGTCCACCTGGCGGCGACCCTTCCCGGGCGCTTCAAGGCCCACCACTGGAACACGGCCTGGGTGGGGTTCGACGTCGCCCTGATCGCCGTGCTGGCGGTGACGGCATGGGCCATGTGGCTCCGCCCCCGGGTGCTCCCGGCGGCGGCCGTCGTGGCCGCGACGCTCCTCGCGGCCGACGCGTGGTTCGACGTCGTGACGTCGTGGGGAACGAGCGACCAGGCGGTGACGATCGCCACCGCCGTGTTCGCCGAGCTGCCCCTCGCGGCGTTCCTGCTCTGGCTCCGCGCCAGATCGACCCGCGTCGGACCCGCCCGGACCTCGACGCGGAGCCGCCCGCTCGCCGCCTCGCGCGGCCCACGCAACCGAAGGAGGCTGTCATGTTCCTCATCGACCTCATCCGCGAGCTGCGCCGCAGCCCCCGAGCGCGAAGGATCCTGATCTGGCTCGGACTGGCCGAGCCGGAGCGCGCCAGGGAGCGCGCCGACTGACGCGGCCGGCGGCGGGGCCTGGAGCCTCCGCCGATCGGCCGTGCCGAGCCGGGCCAGGGCGGGGAGAGGCGGCGCCCGCGGAACGGGCCGCGTCCCCGCCCCAGCCCACCGGGGTCCCCGCCCCAGCCCACCGGGGTCGCCGGCCGAGCCCACCGGGGGTCGCCGGCCGATAGGCTGGTTCGTCGCGATGCGCCGCTTCGATCGTGCGTCCGTGCGCCGGCCGGGCGCCCGTCGGCTGGGCGCCCTGGGAACGCTGCTCGTCCTGGGCGCGG
>JAJYHN010000091.1 GCA_021784765.1 Actinomycetes bacterium | reverse complement strand
GCTGTTCGCCTTCGGGTTCTTCGTGTTCAGCGGCTTCCCGCTCCTCCTCTCGATGGTGGGCGACTACGTCCCGCGGGGGGAGTCGTCGCTGGCCAACGCCCTGGTGTGGGGGATCGGGTCGACGGCCGGCGGCGCGGTGGGCCCCCTGGCGGCGGGGGCCCTGACCGGCGGGGACTACGGTCGCCTCGGGTTCGCCTTCACCGTCCTCGCCGGCGCGGCCCTCGTCTCCGCGGCCGCCACGGTGCTCGTGCCGAAGGCGACGCGTGCCAGCCGCATGCGTGCCTTCGCCTGACGGCCCGAGAGTCGGCGGGCGAGGCGCCCCCACCCGAGGTGCTGCCGCCCGGATCTCCCCGCGTCATCTGCTACCCTGCCCGCACTCCCCAACCCCGCACGAGATTCGAGTGATGGCCGAGACAGTCCGCCCGCGCACCCTGGTGGAGAAGATCTGGGACGAGCATGTCGTCCTCCAGGAGGAGGGCGCTCCCGCCGTCCTCGCGATCGACCTGCACCTCGTCCACGAGGTGACGAGCCCGCAGGCATTCACCGGACTTCGCGCGCGCGGTCTCCCGGTCCGGCATCCCGAACGGACCGTCGCGACAGCGGATCACTCGATCCCGACGCTTCGCGGCGCCGCACGGAGCCTTCCGGTGGTCGACAACGAGGCCGCATTCCAGGTCGCGCAGCTCGAGCGGAACTGCCGCGAGTTCGGCATCCCGCTGCATGGCGTGGGTTCCGCGAGCCAGGGGATCGTCCACGTCATCGGCCCGGAGCTGGGGCTGAGCCAGCCCGGCATGACCATCGTCTGCGGCGACTCGCACACGGCCACTCACGGCGCGCTCGGCGCGCTCGCGTTCGGCATCGGCACCACCGAGGTCGAGATGGTCCTCGCCACCGGGTGCCTGCTACAGCGGCGGCCGAAGACCTACGAGGTCCGGGTCGACGGCCGGCTGGCGCCCGGCGTGTCGGCCAAGGACATCATCCTCGCGCTGATCGCCCGCGTCGGCATCGGCGGCGGCACCGGGCACGTGTTCGAGTACACCGGCGAGGCGGTCCGGGCGCTGGGCATGGAGCAGCGCATGACCATCTGCAACATGTCGATCGAGGGCGGCGCGCGGGCGGGGCTGGTCGCGCCGGACGACACGACGTTCGAGTACCTGCACGGCCGCCGGCACGCGCCCCAGGGCGCTGCGTGGGACGCGGCGGTCGCACGCTGGCGGGCCCTCCCCTCCGACCCCGGCGCGGTCTACGATCGGACCATCACGCTCGACGCGTCGGCGCTGGAGCCGATGGTGACGTACGGCACCAACCCGGGCATGGGCGTGCCGGTCACGGGCCGCGTTCCTTCGCCCGACGACGCGCCCGACGAGGCCGGGCGCCGCGCGCTCGACAAGGCGCTGGCCTACATGGACCTGCGCCCCGGCGAGCCGATCGCGGGCCGCAAGGTCGACGTCGTCTTCCTGGGCTCGTGCACCAACGGCCGGATCGGCGACCTCCGCCAGGCCGCCGCGCTGCTCCGCGGGCGCCGCGTCGCGCAGGGCACCCGGCTCCTGGTGGTGCCGGGTTCGCAGCAGGTCAAGGCGCAGGCCGAGCGCGAGGGTCTCGACGAGATCTTCCGGGCCGCCGGTGGCGAGTGGCGTGAGTCGGGCTGCTCCATGTGCATCGCGATGAACGGCGACCAGCTGGAGCCGGGCCAGTACGCGATCAGCACCAGCAACCGCAACTTCGAGGGCCGGCAGGGAACCGGGGGGCGCACGTTCCTCGCCTCGCCGCTCACGGCGGCGGCCAGTGCGATCGCCGGCGTGGTCGCCGACCCGCGTCCGCTGGTCGACCGCGATCCTGTCGCCGTCGAGGGCCACTGAGATGCCCGAGCCCGTGTCCGCCTGGTCCGGCCTCGTCGGCCCGGACGCCGTCGCCGGAGGCCGCTGAGATGCCCGAGCCCATCACCGTCTTCACCAGCCGCGTCGTGCCGCTGCCGGCCGAGAACGTCGACACAGACCAGATCATCCCGGCGCGCTACCTCAAGACGACCGAGAAGTCGGGCCTCTCCGGGGGCCTGTTCCACGACTGGCGCTTCACCGCAGCGGGCGAACTCCGCGAGCCGCGATTCGTGCTCGACCGGCCCGAAATGCAGGGGCGCCGGATCCTGCTCGCCGGCGCCAACTTCGGGCCCGGCTCATCGCGCGAGCACGCGCCCTGGGCGCTCCTCTCGTGGGGCATCCGGGCTGTCATCTCGACGGGCTTCGCCGACATCTTCCGGGCCAACTCGCTCAAGAACGGGCTGCTTCCGATCGTGGTGTCGCCCGAACGGCACGCGGCTCTCTTCGACCTGGTGGCGGCCGACCCGGACGTCGAGCTGACGGTCGACCTGGGGGCGCAGGAGGTGCGCGTGGCCGGGGGCTCAACTGACCCGTCCGCTGGGGCCGTCGCGGCCGTTGCGGCCGGTGGGGCCGGTGCGGCCGTCGGGGCCGCTGCGGCCGGTGCGGCCGTCGCGGCCGGTGGGGCCGGTGCGGCCGTCGGGGCCGTCGG
>JAJYHN010000210.1 GCA_021784765.1 Actinomycetes bacterium | reverse complement strand
CCCCTGGCTCGGAGGCACACTCCCGTCGTTCGCCGTGAGCCTGGTCGCGTACGTCGGGCTGACGCGGCTCCGGCGCGTCGCGGTGCGGTGAGCGCACGGCGCCCCGGGCATGGACGGGGCCCGGCGCCGGTGGCGTGCTAGACTCGGCGCGGCCTTCGGGGCAGGGTGCAATCCCCGACCGGTGGTGTCCCCCGCGTTCGCGCGGGGAGAGCCCACGAGCGGCCCGGTCAGGCTCGGTCGTCGAGCCCGGACCGGGTGTCAGCAGATCCGACAGGGCGAGCCCGCGATGGGGCCGCCCGGGCGGAGCCGACGGTGACAGTCCGGATGGAAGAAGGCGGCGTCGACGCGCGGCCCGCGACGGGCGCGCGTGCCGGTGCGTCCGCCGTGCTGTACCCCGGAGCCGAGCGTGGAGGCCCCGAGGCGCACTGATGGACCCGATGGCGCGAGCGTTCGATCTCGCTGCCCGCGCGCTGGGCCGGACCGCCCCGAATCCGCCGGTCGGTGCCGTCGTCGTCCGGGACGGGGCGATCGTCGGTGAGGGCCATCACCTCGCCGCCGGACAGCCGCACGCCGAGACCGTCGCGCTCGCGGAGGCCGGCGAGCGCGCCCGAGGCGCGACGCTGTTCGTCAGCCTCGAGCCGTGTGCCCACCAGGGCCGGACGCCGCCATGTGCAGAGGCGATCATCGCCGCCGGCGTCGCCGAGGTCCGATACGCGGTCGACGACCCCGACCCCCGGGTTTCCGGGCGCGGCCACCGCGCCCTCGAGGCGGCGGGCGTGCGGGTCGTTGCCGGCGAGCGGCGGACGGATGGGTCCGAGCTCCTCCGCGGCTACCTGACCCGCCAGCGGGCCGGACGTCCGTGGGTGACGGCGAAGTACGCCATGAGCCTGGACGGGAAGATCGCGACCCGGACCGGCGACTCCCGCTGGATCAGCGGGGAGGCCTCCCGCCGGTACGCGCACGCGCTTCGCGACCGGGCCGACGCGGTCGTCGTGGGGATCGGGACGGTCCTCGCCGACGATCCGTCCCTCACCGTCCGCCCGGCGCCGCCCGACGGCCGTCAGCCCCGCCGGGTCGTCGTCGATTCCCGGCTGCGCCTGCCGCCCGGCGCGGCGCTGGCCGGGCCGCCGCTCGCCCCCGGCGCGACCGTCGCATACGTCGAGCACCAGGATCCCGGAGATCCGGACCGCGGGCGGAGGGCCGCCCTCCTGCGCGAGCGCGGCCTCGAGCTCCTCCCGCTCCCCGCCGATCCGGCCGGGCGCGTGGACCTCCCGGCGCTGCTCTCGGAGCTCGGACGTCGCGGGATGAACGAGGTCCTCGTGGAGGGTGGCGGGGAGCTCCTGGCGGGCCTCCTCGAGGCCGGGCTCGTCGACGAGGTCGAGGCGTGCGTCGCACCCGTCCTCATCGGCGGCGCGGGCGCGCCGACGCCGCTCCGCGGTCGGGGGGCCGGCCGCCTCGTCGACGCCCCTCGCTGGCATGTCGTGGACGTCACCCCCCGGGCGCCCGACGTCTGGCTGAGAGTCCGCCCGGATCGGGGGGTGGAGGAGCGCGATGTTTAGCGGGATCGTCGAGGCGCTCGGATCGGTCGTTGCGCTCGAGCGGCGCGGCGAGGGCGCTCGGCTCACTGTCGCGGCCGATCAGCTGTTCGCCGATGCCGTCGACGGCGAGAGCATCGCCGTCAACGGCGCCTGCCTGACCGTCGCCGAACGCCCGGCCCCCGGCCGGGTGACGTTCGATCTGATGCCCGAGACCGTCCGCCGCTCGAACCTGGGCGGTCTCGCCCGCGGGTCCGCCGTCAATCTCGAACGCTCGCTCCGGTTCGGGGATCGCGTCGGTGGTCACTTCGTCCAGGGCCATCTCGACGGTGTCGCCGAGGTCGTCTCCGTGACCCCCGAGGACGAGGCCCGGATCGTCCGCTTCCGGCTCCGCGACCCGAGGCTGGGTCGGTACATCGTCGAGAAGGGCTTCGTGACGGTGGACGGGGTCAGCCTGACGGTCGTGGAGCCCGTCGCGGACGGCTTCACGGTCTCGCTCGTCCGGACGACCATCGAGAGCACGACGCTGGGCCGGGCAGCGCCCGACACCGTCGTCAACATCGAAGTCGACCTCTTTGCCCGCTACCTGCTGGATCGCCGCTGGTCCGAGCCTGTCGCCGGCCAGGCCGCTCCCGAGTCTGCCGTCGACCCGACCGCTCCGGAGGTTGTCCGATGAGGGCGCAGGCGCGAATGACGGCGCAGGCGCGAACCGGACGGACCGCGGTGCGAGGGCTCGCCACGGCCCGCGTGGACGCGGCCGTCGACGCGCTGCGCGCGGGCCGGCCGGTGGTGGTGCTCGACGAGCCCGACCGCGAGGGCGAGGGCGACCTGGTCATCGCCGCCGAATGCGCGACGGCCGAGTGGCTCGCGTTCCTCATCCGCGAGGCGCGCGGCCTCGTCTGCGTGGCGATGGAGGGCCGGCGCCTCGACGAGCTCGGGTTGCCGCCGATGACGGTCGTCAACACCGGCCCGCAGGGGACCGCGTTCGCCGTCAGCGTGGATGCCGCC